>DUPH01000217.1 GCA_012838435.1 Lentisphaerota bacterium
TAAACACACGGAAACAGAGCCATGCCTTTCCGTGTGTTCGGTGTGTTCCGTGGTTAAACAATCGATCCCGATAGCGATCCCGATCCCGATTTGGATGAAACCATGAAACCTTGAAACCAGAAACCAAGGAGAGTTGAAGGTTCAACTGCTCTTTTTAAGCCGTCGCGCCGGCGCGGAGGCTTTGACACACCGACACGTTTGTGAGAAAATGACGCCTCTTTATTCCTAGGAACCGCTTACGAGGGAGCTTGATTTTATGAAATTGACGAATGAGTTGCTGGCGCTGACGGCCAATACGATCCGTTGCCTGTCCATCGACGGCGTGCAGGCTGCAAAATCGGGGCATCCGGGCGCACCGATGGGCCTTGCGGATATCGCTACTGTGTTGTGGCTCAAATATCTGAAGCACTCTGCGGCCGACTCCAAATGGCCTGACCGCGACCGCTTCGTGCTCTCCGGCGGCCATGGTTCGATGCTGCTGTACAGCCTCCTGCACCTTGCCGGCTATGATCTGCCGATGGATGAACTGATGCGTTTCCGTCAGGTGGGCAGCCTCACGCCGGGTCATCCGGAATACGGACACACCGAGGGCGTGGAGACGACAACCGGACCGCTGGGCCAGGGCCTCGCCACAGCGATCGGCATGGCAATCGCGGAACGTATGGCGGCGGCGCGCTTCAATGTCGCCGACAGCGATCCGGTGGTGGATCACCGCACTTGGGTGTTCTGCGGCGACGGCGACTTGGAAGAGGGCATCAGCCATGAGGCCTGCTCGCTCGCCGGGCACTTGAAACTCGACAAGCTGGTACTGTTTTATGACAGCAACAATATCACCATCGAGGGCCGCACCGACCTCGCGCTCAGCGACGATGCCAAGAAGCGTTTCCAGGCCTATAACTGGCATGTGCTGGAGATCGACGGCCATGACTTTGACCAGATCGACCGCGCGATCCGCAAGGCGCTCAGGCTGACCGGCAAGCCGGTGGTGATTATCTGCAACACGCTGATCGGCAAGGGCAGCCCCAACAAGCAGGACTCGGCTGCGGCGCATGGTGCGCCGCTCGGCGAAGAAGAGGTTAAGCTCACCAAGGCCGCGCTCGGCTTCGATCCCGAAAAATCGTTCTATGTGCCGGAAGAAGTCACAACGCTGTTTAAGGAGCGCGCCGCGAAAACCAAGCGCATGATGGGCAAGTGGAAGCGCGTGTTCAAGGAGTGGACCAAAGCCAATCCCGAACTGGCGGCGAAGTGGAAGGCGATGCACGAGGATCTGATTCCCATCGACATTGAGAACGCATTACCGGTCTTCGATCCCGCCAAGCCGGTGGCAACGCGCAGCGCGTCCGGCATCGTGCTCAACGCGCTGGCCAAGGTGTTGCCGCAGTTGGTCGGTGGCTCGGCCGATCTGGCGCCCAGCAACATGACCTGGCTCAAGGATTTCGAGGCGATCGCGCCGGGTAACTTCGCGGGCCGCAATTTCCATTTCGGCGTCCGCGAAATCGCGATGGCCGCGATCATGAACGGCATCCAGTTGCATGGCGGATTCCGCATCTTTGGCGGGACGTTCTTCGTGTTCAGCGATTACTGCCGTCCGTCGATGCGTCTCGCGGCATTGATGGGGCTGCCGGTGATCTATGTCTACACCCATGACAGCTTCTATGTGGGCGAGGACGGCCCGACGCACGAGCCGGTTGAACAGCTTGCGGCGCTGCGTTGCATGCCGAATGTCACGGTGATTCGTCCGGCTGATCCGACCGAAACCGCCGCCGCCTGGGTGGCCGCTCTGCGCAATAAGAAGGGGCCGACCGCCCTGTTGCTGACACGCCAAAACATGAAGGTGATTGACCGCACCAAGTTCCCGTCCGCCGCAAATGTCGAGAAAGGTGCGTATACCCTGTGGCAGAACGGCGTGGGAACCCCCGACCTGACCATCATCGCGACCGGCTCCGAGGTCGAACTGGCGCTGGATGCGGCGAAGCAGCTCGAAGGTAAAAACGTGCGCGTTGTAAGTATGCCGTCATGGGAGCTGTTTGAGAAGCAGAACCAGACCTACCGTGACCGGATCATCGCCCCCGACTGCAAACGCCGTCTGGTGGTCGAGGCCGGCTGCTCGTTTGGCTGGGAACGTTACGCAGGAACCAAGTACGAGATGGTGACGCTTGACACCTTCGGCGCTTCGGGACCTTACAAGGAACTGGCCAAACAATTCGGCTTCACGGTCGAAAATGTCGTCGAAAAGGCGCGCGCGCTGCTGGCGCGTTGATCGGACGAAGATTCGGCCCCATGAATGAGCCGCCTGTAAAAACAAAAGGATACGCCTTTGGCACTTTCAAAGGCGTCTTCACGCCAAGCATCCTCACGATCCTCGGCGTGATCATGTACCTGCGTTTAGGGTGGGTGCTCGGCAATGTCGGACTCGCCCTGACGCTGGTCATCGTGACCGTCTCCAGTTCGGTCACGTTTCTCACCGGTCTCTCGGTGTCGGCGCTCGCCACCAACATGCACGTCAAGGGCGGTGGCGCGTATTATATGATTTCGCGCTCGCTCGGTGTCGAGGCCGGCGGCGCGATCGGCATCCCGCTCTTTTTGGCGCAGGCGATCAGCATCTCCTTCTACACCGCCGGTTTCGCCGAAGCGGTAGTCGCCTTGCTGCCGATGCTGGACGTCAAGATCGTGGGCCTGGTGACGCTCGCGATCCTCGGCCTGATCACCGTCTTCTCGGCCGACATCGCGCTGCGCACGCAGTTTATCGTCATGGCCTTGATCGTGCTCTCGCTGGTCTCTTTCTTCCTCGGCGGGCCACCGGATGCGGCCACCCTGAACCCGCCGGACGTGATACCCGAAACGCTCGGCTTCTGGCCGGTGCTGGCGGTCTTCTTCCCGGCCGTCACCGGTATCCTCTCGGGCGTGAGCATGTCCGGCGACCTCAAGAATCCGAGTCGCTCGCTGCCGCTCGGCACGATCTTGGCCGTATTGACCAGCTATGCGATCTACCTGGCGGTCCCGATTTTTTTAAATACCGTCGTGCCGGACCGCGGCGTGTTGCTGACCGACTTTATGATCGTGCAAAAGGTCGCGCGCTGGGAATCGCTGATCATGCTCGGCGTCTGGGCGGCCACGCTCTCCAGCGCGGTCGGCTGCCTGCTCGCGGCGCCGCGCACGCTGCAAGCCTTGGCGTATGACGGCGTTGTGCCGAGATTTCTGGGGCGCGGCTACGGCGAGGGCAACGACCCGCGCATCGCGACGCTGCTCGCGCTGGCGATCGGCGCCGTCGGCATCCTGCTGGGCGACATCAACATGATCGCGCCGGTCCTGACCATGTTCCACCTCACGGCGTACGGGCTGCTCAACCTCTCCGCCGGGCTTGAGGAACTGGTGAGCAGCCCCTCGTGGCGGCCGCGCTTCCGTGTGCCTGCGGTGCTCTCGCTGATCGGCTTTGTCCTGTGTCTCCAAATGATGCTGATGATCAGCGCCGGCTGGACGCTGGTCGCGATCGCCTTTGTCGCCGCCGTCTACTGGGTGATGAAGCGCCGCGCGATGCGCGCGCGCTGGGGCGATATGCGGGTCGGGCTGTTGATGTTCGGCGCACGCGTTTTGATGCGGCGTCTGGCGCGGCATACCGGCGGCGAACGCAACTGGCGGCCGAACCTGCTGGTCTTGGCGGGTGCACCCACACGCCGCTGGCACTTGATTGAGATGGCCTACGCCATTTCGCGCAACCGCAGCTTGGTGACGGTCGCCTCGGTCATTCCCGAAAACACATGGACCGCCGACCGCGCTGAGAACCTGCGCCTGTCGATCCGCGGCTATCTGAAAAAGCACGGGGTGGAAGCGCAGGTTCGCATCCAGCCCGGCGAGGACCACTGGTCGGGTATCCGCGAACTGGTACGCGCCTACGGCTACGGGCCGATCACGCCCAACACGGTGTTGATCGGCGTCTCGGACAAGCCGGAAAACCTGTTACCCTTTGCGCGGCTGGTGCAGCTAATCGCGCACACCCGCCGCAACCTGATCATCGTGCGAGAAACGGACGATGAAAGCGACGCAGACGCCGAGCCGTGCATCGACATCTGGTGGCGCGGTCTCGCGCCCAA
>DUPH01000218.1 GCA_012838435.1 Lentisphaerota bacterium
ACGAGCTACTTCAGCGCGATCCGCGGCATGTCGAGTCGTACCGCGCGCGACAACTTCTACAACGCGCTCATGATGGCCCGCCAACGCGCCTGTATCGATGGTTGCCGCGTCAGCCTGATCGTTTTCAACGAAGCCGCCGCCTTCGATGCGTCGGGCACAGCGATCAGCGACCTCGCCGCTTCGTTCGTCGTGTGCCGTGAACTGGGCCGGTTCTCGTTCGTCAGCGGGAACTTCCTGTTCGACGAGTTTTCAGATCTAGGTTCGCTGTTCCGGAAAAAACAGGCGGGGGACTCTGCCAACACCTCGGCAGGGTCGGTCAAACTCTACAATTTGTCGCAGGGCGCCTGGACGCTGGTCGGGCCCTATGTGGACTGGAAGACCGTGGGTTCCTCGGCTGATTCCTCGGCTGAGTTGCTCTACAGCGGAGGGAGCTTTTCAATCAAAGCCCACGCTTTGGAGAGGTTAACCAGAAGCGGCACCGCATCGACAGGGAGTACGAACTGGAAAACCGGAGACTCGTATGGGGTCGAGATCACGCCGATCAAATCGTTGCCCAAAGGGTTCGTTTTCGACGAATTGAACAACAACCTCACCTCAGGCGATACACTGAAAGATGTTAGAAGCGTGACCTTCGAGCCGGACGGCAGCGCCATCAGAGGCGCAACCTTCACGATCCGGAGCCAGACCAGAGATCCCAACGTCCAAGGGATGAGGTTTACAGTTTCCACGCAGGGCAATATCACGGTGACAACAAACTGAGCGCAGAGAGAAAACAGATGAAACATGCAGCACATAATGCCGGTTTTTCGCTGATGGAGGTTAACATGGCGGTTTTCGTCATGGCTATCGGCATCCTGGGCATGGTGGCGCTCTTCCCGCTCGGGTTGCGCGAGGGCGTGCAGGCGCGCGCCGATCTCAAGCAGGCGATGTTCGCTGACCATGCGCTCAACCAGATCGTCGCGATCCTCTCGCAGACCAACATGACTTGGAGCGTGTGGAAAGGGTTGGACGGATTTGAAGGCGACGGCAACAAGCTACAGGGTAAATTGACCGCCGGACTGACACCCAGACGGCTTTCAGGGGGATCGGTCGATTTAGGGGGAACGCTTCCCAAGAATTGGACAATCGGTGTCGACGGAACAACGATGAAGAATACCCATTTCCATATTGTCTGCTTCATGCCGGATGATACGCCTTCTGGACGTATTCTGGGGGTCACGGTGCGCTCGACCGATACCGACGATCCCTACCCCTCCACCGAAAAAGAACGGAGAGCCTGGGAAACCCGCCATCCGCCCTACTACGCTGAGGTATTGTTCAACGGCGACCCCACGTAATGACCCCTTGGGAAAAGAGAGCAATGAAAAACAGAATCAGACACGGCTTTTCAATGATCGAAGTCATGGTCGCCGCGACCATTCTGGTGGTGATCGTCATGATGCTCGGCATGCTCTTTCAGCAGACCAGCGTGGCGTGGCGTACCGGCCTGATGCGTAGCGACGGCTACATGCAGCTCCGCGCCTTCATCGGCGCACTCCAGCGAGATGCTAGCGCGATGATTGATGCCAACCAGATCCCCCAGAGCCTGCTCTGTAACAATCAAAAACAGAAATTCGAGGCAGACGAGATCCGGTTCTACACCATGACAGGCACGTTGCGCACCAAGCCGAATGGCTCGCTGGAGGACTTCCGTGCCCTGAACTTCATCACATACCAAATTGGTGGCAAGCGGACCCAACGGCGGCTGAAGCCGGATGGAACATGGAGCGAGGAAGAATCCTCCAACGTTCTGTCGCCGCCGAGCATCGGCGCAAACCCCGATAAACCGCAGGTCAAGGCCACCCATTTCGATATCGCCTATCAGCAAGGCACGGAGTACGACATCGCTGGCAACGTAGTCCCCAACGCCAGCCGCTACCCGCTCTTTCTCACAGTGGAGTCAGATGTGACCCAGAAAGGGCGGTTGTACGATGTCGGCGCTGAATGCTCGGGACCGGACAAAAAGTTCGGGACCGGGCCATCGGATGTGGCCGGCAAAGACGACATCCGGACGTGGGTGCAGTAGAAGACGGAGGGGCACGGCGTGAAAACTGAATGCAGAACGTTCAACGCTCAACGCCCAACACTCAATTTTTGAAGGAGAGAGACGTGAACAAGCGACGGAGAGAGGCCTTTACCTTGATGGAGATGATGGTGGTCATCGGCATGCTGGGCGTGCTGATGGGGGTCACCTTTTCCGGCATCGGCCAAGCCAAGACGCGGGCGCGCGTCGCCAAGGCCAATGCCGAGGTGCGCGAATTGGTCAACGCCATCCTCGCCTATGAAGCCGCCGAGGAAGAACTGGAGGTCACGCCCGAACCGGTCGAAGCCAATGCGACGACGCTCAAGAATTTGCTCGGCGACTCGGGCGGTCCTGTGTACCTGAACATGAAGTCGCGTGACGGTGTCTTCCGTGACCCTTGGGGACAACCCTATCGTTTCCGCATCGGACTCAAATTGGAATCAAGTAGTGCGGAGAAGATGTCCGCGACGATAACTTTCCCGAACCGCCACCAACATGCCAGATGGTAACCCCCCTGATATGATAGGTAACAGTATGCGAAAACGCCTCTTTCATACCCCTTTAAGCCGGTCGCCCGTGCGGCACCGCGGTTCAGCCCTGTTGATTGTGCTGGGCTTCTTGAGCTTCATGGTCATCAGTGCGGTCTCGTTCGCCATCTACATGCGTACCGAACGCCAAGCCTCTTCAAAC
>DUPH01000219.1 GCA_012838435.1 Lentisphaerota bacterium
CATCAAGCCAGACGTTCGCCGCGAACCAGTCTCCATCGTTGGCGCCGTTGTAGGTCAACACGGTTTGGGCCTGCACGACAGATGCGGCGACACACACACACAGGAACAACGTTTTATAGTTCATGACGTCCCTCTCATTCACTGGCATCTTATGGAATCTACCGGCAACTCTCAACTTCCACAGTTGATACACATTATGCCGAGAGAAGGGAGCGGCAGTCAATCCCTAACCCGACACATTATTGGTCAAGCTGGACATTTTCCATCGGCGCAGAAATCTCATATTTTTTACCGCCCGGCACCTCGGTGATAGAAACGACCGAGGAGTCACTCAGCGGCCCCCTGATCCACACCGCGACTTTCCCCGAAGCTTTTACGCCTCGGACGTTTATATGATGCATCTCACCCAACTCGCACCGTTTTGTCCTGTGGTAACTCTTGTCTCCGATGCGGATTGTCGCCTGCGGGCGCTTCTCATCCCCCGTCGCCGTATCAACGACATCCTCAACCGTAATGTGGTGCATCTTGATTCCATCACACGTCAGCAGACGGATGACGCCATGCCCTCCCGACGAACGGGCTCGGATATTGCGAATCGTGATGTTGTAGATGTCATCCGCTTCGCCCAGCGTCGCATTGCCGCCGATCTGCATACCGAAGCGCGCGGGAGAGTCGGGAGGATCACGATAGGCCGTCAACGCAACAACATCGTCACCTGTCATACCGGAGATGTTCTCGATCACAAGATCGTGGCACCCCTTGCGCACGTCAACGCCGTCCTGATTGAACATGATGTCCGTCGAACCGAAGACGATATCGTGTATGTGACCACGGCAACAACGTTCTTGGGAAATCGCCCAGCATTGGGTTTCCTCCATCGCAAACCCGCCGACCTCGTAGTCGCTCACGTCACAAAGGAGAATGCCGACCGACCGCCAGCCGTTCGGATCGCCCGAGCGCCGGGGCAAATAGTGGTTGCGTTTGCCACCGCTCAGAACCGCTCCATTCTTGCCGAGAATACGAATGCCGCGGTTCGGCACACACTGCCCCTCTACGGCACCGGCGTTGCGCACAAGATTGTCCTGCGTCCCGTCCACAAGCTCCACGCGGCAGCCATCAAAGACAAGCGTGAAGTCGTCCGGCACGAGGATTGCCCGCGTCAGGTGCCAAACGCCGTCCACCGATGCCGCATTCTTCGCCAACGTCACTGCACGCGAACCGTCGACGCATGCCGCCGCGATGCGACGCTCGATCGCATCCGAGTCCGCCGTGGACGGTGCTTTAAGATGACGGTCCGCAAAATCCATGAACCTCTCCCAGTCGTCGGCACGGAGTTTGTGAGGCCCGTCGTGGCAGTGGTACCCCATACGTTCTTCAAGTTTATACGCGCGATAAATGTCATGGGCCGCATCCCAGGCCGCCTTCTCCGCCGCCGGACCCGCCCAGGCGTCCTCGCTCCCGCTCGCCACATAGACGAGTCGCGGGGCGATCAGGCGGATGAGGTCATCCGCGTCATGCGGCAACTCAGCATCCCGGTCAATCCACGCGACAAAGGCGGGGCAGAACCAATTCGGGAAGTTCTTGAGGATCTGCCGGATGGTCTCTGCCTTCGGATCTTTCGCCCGTCCGAGCCGCGCACCGCCGCAGCCGGAACCGTTAGAGATCGTCATCGCAAAACGCTCATCCTGTGCGCCCGTCCAAAGCGCGGTCTTCCCGCCACGGCTATGCCCGAGCACGGCGACACGCGTCGCGTCGAGTTCGGGACGGGTCTCGATCCAGTCCATCACCCGCGAGTTACCCCACGCCCATGCGCCAATCGTTCCCCAAGAGTTCGCCTGACGAACGACGTTCGTCGCATTCCTGTCGCCTGTCGCGACATAGGAGATAATGCCGAGCGGCCACCGTTCGAATGAATGTTTCGCATCCACGTTCGGGCAGACAGCGTTGAAGTTCCACCGCACATAGGCATAGCCGCGAGCCGTGATCGAGTTTGTCGGAACACCAGCGTATTCCTCCGGCGCGAAATCCGGCGGTACATTACCGCCCCGATGATCGCCGAAGAGAAAAACCGGTACGGGATGCGCGGCATCAGCGCCGGTCGGCAGACTGCAGTGGATCTCAATACGGATGCCCGCATTGGTGAAGGCAACGTAGGTTTCGCCAATCACCTCATCCGGCAAGCGGCCGACCGGTGTCTTGCCGAACTGGTTCTCCTCGAACCATGCGAGCGTCTCTTGTCGCTTTCCGAGCTCCCACGCCTTCACTTGGGGTGCTATGCCGTTCCACTGGCGCGGCGCCGACTGCGCCCCATCAGGACATGCCCTCACGCACACCGCAGGTGACGGAACCGATCCGCTCCAACCGGAGGCGACCACACAAAATGCCATGATTCCAAGAACAAGTGCTTTCATACCAATCCTCAACTCCCTAATGCGGGCGAAACCCGCAATCTGAACTTCTCCAGTGCCTTTGTGCGAGGGGTGCGACATCGCCCGCGTTAGCGCTGTCGGAACATTTTGAGTAATGTCGCACAGATCAGAATCGCAGCCGCGATGAGTCCGATGCGAGCGGCCATCGCCAAGCCGGGCGCACCGTCCTTGGCAAACACCACAAGCACGACCGACCCCAGAAACAGCGAAACGCTGATCACGCTCAACGCAAGGCACGTCGTCATGCGGCGGAGTTGATGCGTGTACCGCTCCATATCGCGATGTTGCGATTCGATCCGCAGGACACCGTCGTTCATATTCGTCAGGAATGTTCCCAGCGCACCGGGCAATGCCCTGATCGCGCGTGTTCCGTCAGCCGCCAGCCGCCCCAGTTCATCACGTACGTTACTCAACGAAAAGCGGTTCTTGATAGCCTCCTTGATAAAGGGCGAAAGCTCAATCACAAAGTAGATGCGCGGAGATAACGTACGCACGATGCTCTCGGTCATCACCGCCGCCCGGCAGAGCATGATCAACTGTTGGGGCACCACCAGCTTATGCGTGGCAAGCAGGTCCATGATCGTCTCCAGCAGAGTCTCCACGCTCAGGTCTTCAGCGGAGAGGTCGTAATAGAACACCAGCAGTTCATGCAAATCGCGGGCCAGACGCTTCGTGTCCGGCTGATGACCGGGCTCGGTATACGCCACAAGGATCCGGCTCATGCGGATCGCGTCTTTGGTTACCACCGCCACGAACAAGTCGATCATCAGCTTCTGCGTTTCGGGGTCGATGGTGCGCACCATGCCAAAGTCGAAAAGGCCGATGGTCGGCCCCGGCATCACCAG
>DUPH01000220.1 GCA_012838435.1 Lentisphaerota bacterium
CAGCACCATCTTGCCGTGCGAGGCCATGTCGTGCCACGGCGTGCGGTCCGCGTCACTGAAATCCTTTATCCAGCGTGAGGCTTCGAAGTGGTCTGCCTGGCCTGCATCAAGCGATCCGATCAGGGCGTCGGTGCCGGCTTCGCTGATCATCGGTGCGCCGCGCTTGAGGATCGAGCGGCAGGTGTCGAAGGCGTCGCACCACGCCTGCTGCGTGGCGTTCTTGTCGTAAAAGACACCGTCGCGGTCGTAGTAATCGAAGGGCGCGATCGCGGTGAAGACGTCGATGAACAAGCTGTCCGGCGCGAAGCCGTCGCGCATCTGCCGCATGTTGTCGGTCATCCACGGTGCGAAGGCGTGCGGCAACCAGCGGTAGCTCTGGGCACGCCGCCCCTGATTGTACCACGCCCGCATCGGTGCGCCGGACTCAGTGAAGACGATGTGATCGTAGCTGTAACCCTCCGCGTCGGGATAGAAGTCGATGTAGTTGTCGTGCGGGCAGAAGAGCATGCCGGCCTCTTCGGCAGCCCGGCGCATCTCAAGGAACGGTTCCAATCCGCCAGCCGGGGGATAAATCTCGGGAAGCCGGTAGTCGTATCCCCAGCGCTGCCACGCATGCTTCACGAACACTGCGTCGGTCACGCCGTAGCGCGCTGCCTGGCGCAAGCCCTCCGCCGCTTCTTGATAGTCGCCGCTCCACTGGTCGATGCACATGCGCCCGCCCAGCATGTCGAGACCTGGGCCTCTTTCAAATCCGCATAGGTCGCGGTAGGCGCGCGCGGCGGCAAAGGCGCCCTGCGCGGAAGGCACAAAGAAGAAGGCCGCGTCATGATGCGTCTCGAGGGCGAAGCGCCGCGTCTCGGACACGTGGACCAGACGGTCGGGAAAGATGTCGCACGCCTGCACCAGACTAAGGCCGTTGGTGTAGTCCGCGCCGACATGGCGCGTGCTCAAACTGAATCCTCCGGCTCCCAGAGTGAACGCGCCGGGGTTCTCGATCACATTGCCGAAACCGGCATACGCGCGCCAGACTGGCAGTTGCGCCGCGCCCAGACCAAGGCGCGTGAAACGCGGCGTGCCGCGCCGGTCGCGCCGGACGCCCGGCATGTCCCACGCCACGCGCAGGGCGCCGTCCTCTGTCCAAAGGGTCGCACGCGCCGGCAGCGTGCCGCTCGGCGTTGCGACGCGGTGCGTAACGCGCCACTTGCTCCAGCCGCGCCGCGTCTCGATCGCAAGCACGGGCATGCCGTTCTCGACACCGCCCGCCGGTGCGCCGTCGATATCGCAGGCAAAGCCTCGGTAGATCAGGTCGCGCGTGCCGTCGGAAAAAGCGATCACGCCGTCTGTGAGTCCTTGGCGACCGAGTGCGACCGCCGCGCCGAACCGCTGGCCGTGGACATTGAGCCGGAACGCGCCGGGACCGATGCCGAAGCGCTTGGTACGCGCATCGCGCGCACGCGCCACCGCTGTCCGCTCAAGCGCCTGCCACGTCTCCTCGTCCGCCAGCGCGGGCAGGGTGCCGACCGTCACCACCGGATCGCCCCAGTAGCACTGGTCACAAGTCGTGTCGTTCTTCGGTCCCGGTCCGGTCCAGAGGCGCAGCGTGACGCTCTGACCGGCATACGCGCTCAGATCGACCTCTGCGGGTTCCCATGTCTTGCTGGCGCTGAAGCGCGAGAAGAGTTCGCGCGTCTCGCCGTCCGCACCGATCACAAAGACCTTGTGCTCGGTGCCGTCGCTAGGCGGCTCGGTGGGGGAGATGTCGCGGATCGCCGTGAAAAAGTTCAGGACGGCAGGCTTGCCAGCGGGCAGCGCCAGCCGGAAGTCACTCCACGTTTCACCGGCGCCGCCGCGATAGGGGGGATGGACCGCAAAGCCCGCCCGCTCCACGCCGCCGCGCATCGTGCGGCTGCATCCTACATGGGTGCCACTCGCCGCATCCGAGCCTGAAAACTGAATGCCGAGTTCACGGGTCTTTTTGCCCTGAGAGATAAAGACCCGGCGGTCCGCACCGACGTCGAGCCGCAGCACGCCGTCGGCAAGGCGAACCTCGCGCTGCTCGGTCGGGGCTTTGACGGATGCGGGCAGCACCGCGTCAAAAATCGCGATCGGATGCAGGACCGTCTCCTGCCCGTCGATCGTCAGCACAAGGCGGGCGTGGATCGGGTAGAGCGCATTCAGGACGGAAGGCTTAGCCTGTGCTTTGCAGGAGGCGGAGACGCTCTGGCCCGGCTCGGCGGTCAACGTAAACGTGTCGTCGCCGACGATCTGCCAGTCGTCATTCAGCCAGACCTTGACACTGCCGCCCACGGGTTCGGTACGTTCATTGACGAGCGTGACAGTGAAGGCGAGCGGCTGGTCCGCCGGAACCTTCTCGGCTTGAAAGCGCTCTTGGGTGGACTGCTCGACAAAACCTTCGATGCGGAGCGTCACCCCCTCCTTTTTATCGGAAGGCGGCAGAAAGGCGAACGCGGCCTGTGCGCACAGCAGTGCGAAGGTCAACAAAGAACGAACGAAAAGACGTGTCATAACGATATCCCCTTGTCAAAGTAAAGTTCCCGTATTGAAACACAACGGCGCGCGCTTTGCACTTAGTTTCTGTTCCAGTCTCTTCCCGCTTGACTTGAAATGACGATTCGCGTAAAAGGGTGGCGGATCGTGGGTTGACGGTTTTCTGGTGGCGGAATGAATGGTAACCGTAGGGAAAACAGACATGGGAATGCAGGAAATAACCATACGGTCGTTAATTTTCGGCATGTCTTTGCTCGTGACGGCATGTGCTTCTGTTGTCCGTATGGAAGAAAAACAGAAGGCTGTTCTAATCGATTCCCACATGCTGCGGGAGCAAGAGTGTTCCTTATCAGATTGGCGCACACTTTTCTGGGATTCACCATTGCCGAGTGGCGGCGCTATTCACATCGAGAGTTCTTGTCGCATTGGATATGTAACTGAAGTCTATGATCTAACAAGAACAATTAGGATCGAAGTTGCAGTGGGGAAATCATCGGTTCATTACGAGATTTTGATTCTGAATCGTCGTCAGGGAGAGAGCGGGTGGAATACCTTGAAGAACGACGAAACCACTGAATGTGTCGACAATCATATTCTAGATGAAGTATTGTCAAAGTATTTGAGCAGGGCTACGACAATAGACCGAAGGGCCATGAAAGATAGCCGTGAATACTTTGAACACGCGAACATCCAATGGAGTTTTAGAGACAAAGGGCGCTACTATCTAGGAGCGTATTTGAAACCGTTCACGTTCGAAGTGGACAGGTTTTTTGCTGAGCTTCAGGAGAGAGAAAAGGGATGCAATTCGGTATTGGACAAAGAGCCGGGAGCCAATGATGAGAGTTGAATTAGTCAGTCGTGTTGCACTTGTTCTTCTTACAACTGCACTCTGCGTGTTTGGTTCAGAGTCTGGTCGAGCGCGCGTTCTGCTGGAGGCGACCAGTGATCAACTGGCGAAGATGGTCCGCGTACATAGTGCAAGCCTTTTCAATGTTTCGGAGGCTCATGTATTCAGCCGAATGGAGAATCAAACCGACAAGCAAGTTAGCGAGAAGCGTTCGCAATGAGGCCCGCTCTATGGATACTGCTTTGCCTAGGCTCAATATGCGTTGTGCCGTTGGTGCTCTGTTGGCAAAAAAGGTCGAAGCAAAATAAGTGTCAGCCTTATTATTCGGAGAATGCTGAGAATCCGACAGATCGTTATATTGTTGTTGGCGGCAGACTGTATTCATATGGCAAACTGATCTTCTTGCTGTTATCCCTGCTTGTCTTGGTTGTTTTTGGTCTGTACAAAGGGTGTGTTCTCTTTGACGCGCACGGGTATAATAAGTTTAGAGAGAATCCAACGTTGTTGCTAAAGCACACTGCAAAATGTGAAACAGCTTGGCAAGGGAGAATGCGGAAATGACACGCTCAGATTTTCGTAACACCATTGACGATGGCTTCGCCTGTGCGCCGGAAGGTTGTACGACACTCGCGCAGGCGCGTGAAATGGGCCTGAGCAAAGGCGCGCGGGCGGAGAAGTCGAAGGTGACTACCACGGCGCGGTTCGGCACTTCGGTCGGCTACCTCAAAGACGTGCAGCCCGTGCTGGACCGGTACTGCGGCAAGTGCCATCAGGGCGAAGGCAGTGCGCGGAAGAAACTGGATCTCACCTTGCGCGGTTACGAGCCCTACCTCACGCTTGTCGGACGCCCCGGCTGGGGGCGGACGAACGCCGTTCCAGAAAAGTTACCGCCGGGATATGATCTGGCCGGAACCCTGCAGGTCGAAGCCTACAGCACGGTCGATCCGGCCGCCTATGTGACGCCTGAACCCATGACACGCCTCTCGTACACCAGCAGGCTGGTTGCGCTCGCCGCGAGCGGCAAGCACCATAACGTGAAAGTCGATCCCTACAGCTTGCTGCGGCTCATACTTTGGGTGGACACAATGTGCCCGTATCTTACGGACGTGGAGATCCGCGCCGATGATGATCCAGAGTTCCAAGGCTCCGACTGGCTGGCCATCCGGCCGCGTTTGAAAACAGCACCGATCGTGATCCGGCCGGGGCCCTTTAGCGCGGACGAGTGAACGCCGAACGCCGACGTGGTGAGTGTTCAAATAAACCTAACGCGGGCGGAGCTCGCAATCCAAGTTCATTAGTGCCTTACGGTTCAACAAGCACGATAAAAAACAAGTTGTTTCTCACACGAAGGCACAAAGGGCACTAAGGTTTTTTGGGGGCAGGGCTGGCCGCAAGTCGCAAGTCGCGGGGCGCGAGTCGCGAGTAAAAGCACTGCTCTGTTGTTTCACGCGAAGGCGCGAAGACGCGAAGGTTGGAGGGCGAGTGTCCCCACGAGCCGCCTTCCGCTGCGCGGAAGGATGGGAGGGACGAGCGTCGCTCGTCCGCGGGCAAGCAGACGCTTGCCCCTCCCTGCGCTTCGCAAGCCCGATGACAAGAGTTGGAGGGCGGCATCTGAGTGGCGCGCAAAGATGGGAAACTTTGTGTCCTTCGTGCTTTTGTGTGAGATTGAATTGGGTTGCGGGCTTCGCCCGCGTTGGTTTGTCAGTGCATTAGTTTGTCCGGGAGTGCGCTGTCCCTAAAAAAACTCTGTGCTCTCTGCCTCTGTGAGAGAAAAACCCGAGTAGCGCCCCCAAAAAACCTTTGTGTCCTTTGTGCCTTTGTGTGTGAAAAAATGCAAAGCTATTTGTGGCCGGATTAGTATTCACTCTCTTGCGCCGTTTTGTTACAGTGTTCTGGTCTTGTGACAATCAATCGGCTGTGCGTTTGTGCATACGTCGTGCTTGCGTAACCATAACGAGGGGATGAATGATGAAGGTGTCGCGTCGCTGTTTTCTGTCCGGAGCCGGCTCGGTGTTGGCCATGCCGATGATTGTGCCGGCAGGAAGTGTGTCTGCCTGTAAGAGCCGCCGTCCGTTGCCGTCGGAGCGTGTCCATGTCGGTATGCTGGGCTACGGGACCATGGCGCAGGACAACATCGGGAACTTTTTGCACAACGACCGTGTGCAGGTGATTTCGATTTGCGATCCGGTCTCGGAGGGACCGCTGTACGGGTACAAGGCTGAACGCATGGGCGGATACGTGCCGGGACAGCGCAAGGTGAATGCGTTTTATGCGGAAAAGAACAAACAGCCCGATTATGCCGGATGCAAAACGTTCGTGGACTTCCGCGATATGCTCGACGCCCCTGATCTTGACGTGGTCTGCATCAGCACACCCGATCACTGGCATGCGTTGCATACCATCTGGGCGGCCAAGCGCGGCAAGCATATCTACGGCCAGAAGCCGCTCTTTTTGACGATTCAGGAGGGCCGCGCCATGGTGCGGGCGGTCGAGCGCAGCGGCATCACGTTCCAGACCGGCGCCCAGTCGCGCTCGAACGATTACTTCCGCATGGCGTGCGAGCTGGTGCGCAACAACCGGATCGGCCGCTTGCAGCGCGTCGAGGTCGGGTTGAACCAAGGCCACTCCACGTTCGGCAAGACGCCGGAGCAGTTGAGCGAAACGCCGCTCGCCACGCCGCCGCCCTATGTCGATTTCGACCTGTGGCTGGGACCCGCGCCGGCAAGAAAATTCACGCCCAAAATCCACCATCCGATGCAGTGGCGCTACAATCTGGAGTACTCGTGCGGCATGCTGACGGACTTCGCCGCGCATCAGCTCGATATCATGCAGTGGGCGCTGAACAAGGATGGCATCGAGCCGGTCGCGATCGAAAACATCAAGGGACGTTTGCCGCCGTTCACCGACCTCTACAATACGCTGGCGGAGCCGTTCTCGTTTGAGATTGTTTATGGAGACGGTATGCGTGTCTTTGTCTCGTCGAGCTATGCCTACGGCTGCCGCTTCCACGGCGAGAACGGTAAGCAGATCTACGTGACCAACGGCAAGATCGAAACCAATCCGCCCGAGCTGGTCCGTGAGAAGATCGGTGAAAACGAGGTCCGGTTGATCCGCAGCGGACAGCAGGAGAAGAACTTCATCGAAGCAGTGTATAGCGGCGAGACGCCGATTTCACCGATCCAGACGGGATTCTCGGCGCTGGTGCCCGCCGTGCTGGCGCACATCGGCATGCGGACCGAAAGGGCTTCGCTCAAATGGCAGGCCGAGAAAACGCGCTTCGAGAATGCTCCCGATGCAGACAAGCTCCTCGCGCCGCACATGCGCGCCCCGTGGCGGCTGGACGTGTGAGAGAGTGAATAGTGAATAACGAATAGTGAATAGCTGGTCGGTATCGGTATCGGTATCGGTATCGGTATCGGTATCGGTATCGTCCCTTTTGTTCCTTTGGAACCTGAAACTTGGAACCTCAATTCAAATGGAAGGAGACCTCTGCTGACGCGGAGACGGTGCGGACGCTGGCCCGCGCACTTGAGCTGCCGCTACCGGTGGCGCGTGTCTTGGTGGCACGCGGCGTGACAGACCCGGCGGCGGCGCAAAGGTTTTTGAATCCCAATCTGCGCGATCATCTTGGCGCGCCTTTTGACTTCCCGGGGGTCCGGATCACCGCCGAACGTTTGTGGCAGGCGATCCGCGACGGGCGTGATATCGTGGTCTACGGGGATTTCGACGCGGACGGCGTGGCCGCCGCTGCGTTACTCGTGACCGCGCTGCAACGGCTCGGTGGCGCGGCCGAAGTCTTTCTCCCCCTGCGCGAGTCCGAAGGCTACGGATTAACGCGCGCGGCGCTGGATCGTTGTCTGCGTGAACGGGGCGGTCCGCCCGGCGTGCTGGTGACCGTGGACTGCGGCATCAGCTCGCCGCATGAGGTGGCCTATCTCACGAGTCTGGGAGTCGAAGTGATTATCACCGATCACCACGAACTCAACGGGCCGTTGCCGGAGGCCGCGGCGATCGTCAATCCCAAGCTGGGCGCGTCGCCGGGTGCGGAACACCTCTGTGGCGCGGGTGTCGCGTTCAAGTTGGCGCACGCCTTGGCGGATCTCGGCAAAGCCAACGGCTGGTACCAAGGCGCGCCGCTGGGCGGCGAATTGCTGGTGCCTGCGGGGCTTGCGACTGTGACCGACATCGTGCCGCTGACGGGCGAAAACCGTCTGCTCGTCTGGAGTGCGTTGAAGTATTGGCGGCACTATGCCGGGCCGGGCCTTCAGGCGCTGCTGGCGCGCGCCGCGCGGCAGACCATGCCGCCCGATGCCTACACGTTCGGGTTTGTCCTCGGTCCGCGCATCAATGCGGCCGGACGCATGGAGTCGGCCATGACGGCTTTCGAGTTGCTGACGACGCGCGACCGCGACCGCGCGGCAGAATTGGCCGCGCACCTTGAGGGTTGCAACGCACGTCGGCGCGGCGTGGAGGAGCGTATCGTACTGGCCGCGCGCAAGCAGTGCGGACTGGACGCCGAAGACGCTGTTTTTGATGCGGCTTCGGTCGTCGTGGGCGGCGAGGGTCCGCACGTCGGCGAAGAAGAGGGGTGGCATCCGGGCGTGATCGGGATTGTGGCCGCCCGCTTGTGCGATGACACCGGCCGGCCGGCGGCTGTGGTCTCCTTCGATCAAGACGGCGCGGGACGCGGCTCGGTGCGCGCCGGTGAAGGATACCACGCGCTCGAGGCGTTGGCTGCGGCGGATGAGGCGCTGACCGGTTACGGCGGACACGCGAGTGCGGCTGGCTTTCATCTCAAGCCCGGAGCGTTCGATAGCTTTAAGCAACTCTTCAATGCAGCATGCGCACGACAGGCGGCGGCGTGTGAGGACGGCTTGCCGCGATCGCTGACGGTTGACGGCTGGCTCGAACCTGAAACGTTGACGCTGGAGCTTCACCGTGAGATTCAGCGGCTCGCGCCTTTTGGCAACGGGAATCCGGCACCGCGCTGGGGCGTGCGCGGTGTGACGGCGAAGGAGATCCGTCCGCTCGGTGCGTCGGGGGATCATCTGTTGTGCATGTTCGAGCGGGACGGATATCCCTTGCCGCGCGGCGTGTGGTTCCGCAACGGCGACGCACTCGAAACCCTGCGGTCGGCCAGCGCGCCGCTGGATGTGGTGTTTGAGTTGCGTGAAAACAACTACGGCGGCGAGTCGTCGGTAGAATTGCAGATCGTGGACGCTGGGAACAGTGAATTTAGGATTTAGGATTTAGGAGTTGGATTTGGGATTTAAGATTTGTGATTTTTTGTTTGCTTGTCCTTGCGTTACCCTTGGATATAACCCCTGAAACCAATGGTCTGACCCGCAAAAAACGAGGCAAGGCTTGTCAATCTTGTGGCGGCATGCTACAGTGATTAGGTTGTTGTTTTCAAACCTAAGGACGGAGAATTATGGCGAGTGATGATGCCATTGAAGTGACCGGTGTCGTAGTCAAAGTGTTGCCTGCCACCATGTACAGAGTAAGACTGGAAAATGGCCACGAAGTGTTGGCGCATATTTCTGGCAAGATGCGTAAGTTCTTTATCAAGATCGCTGCGGGCGACAGGGTGACCCTGGAGATTTCGCCCTACGATCTGACCAAGGGGCGCATCATCTATCGTCACAAGAACTGAATCACATGCGGCGGACAGTTCCGCGTGGAGCGCGTTCGGCCATGGCGCGTGTCCTGTCGAGGGCGCGCCTTTTTTTGTCGGTTAAGCCGTGTGCTCCCCGTGTGGTGGTGCCCGGGTGCTAAACAACACAACACGTTGGAGGCGAGTAGTCATGAATGCTGGTTTGAGGATGGTATTGTGCGGCATCGTTCTGGCGGGGATGTCGTGGGCGGCGCAGGCCGCAGAGTTGCAGGGACGTGAGGATGCGGCGGGTAAGATGGTCTGGTACGATGGCCAGGCACTGCCGATCGAGGGCCGGGCGTTCACCGACACCGAGTGCTTCTACGACCGCCTGCCTGCACGCGCCCAAAAAACCGTGCCTTCCAGCGTGTGGGGGTTGAGCCGACATTCGGCCGGCATGGCGTTTCGCTTTGTCACCGATGCGCCGCGACTGACTGTGCGCTGGGCTGTGCGTAGCGCCTCGCTGGCTATGCCGCACATGCCCGCCACCGGTGTCAGTGGCGTGGATATCTATCAGCGCACGTCTCAGGGTTGGCGCTTCGTCAGGAACGGCCGCCCCACGGCGGTGACCAACTCTGTCGATGTCTCGGTCACGCCGAATGCAGAGTGCTTGATCTATCTGCCGCTTTACAACGGGACCTCTATGGTCGAGATTGGTATCCCTTCCGGCCATAAGCTCAGCACGCCGCCGCCGCGCGCCAACGGACAAGTCCGCCCGATCGTCTTTTATGGAACGTCGATTACGCACGGCGGCTGTGCGTCGCGCCCCGGCATGGCCTTTACGGCGGTTGCGGGTCGTCTGGTGGATGCGCCGGTGGTTAACCTCGGCTTCTCGGGCAGCGGTAAGATGGAGCCCGCGCTCTGCGATCTGGTAGCCGAGATCGATGCGTCGGTCTACGTGCTCGACTGTCTGTGGAACATGAACGATGCCTTGGTCAGCGAACGTACTGAACCGTTCATCCGGACTTTGCGCGACAAACGGCCCGATACGCCGATCCTGCTGGCCGAGGACTGCAATGTCTATGGCCGGGCGCCGACCTCCAAATCGAAAATCCTGCGCACGATTTTTGACAAGCTGAAGGCGGAGGACAGCGCCAAGTGGTCGCGCTTGCACTATCTGGAGGCCAAGGAGATGCTCGGTCACGATGGCGAGGGAACCGTGGACGGATGCCACCCCAATGACCTTGGCATGATGCGGCAGGGCACGGTTTTCGGCCAAGCGCTGCAGAAAATCCTCGCGCAGTAAACACGGGGCGTCCACCCCGAAACTTGAAACCGGAAATCCCCGTCGTTGTGAGCCACTGCGTGGTCACAATAATCGATCCCGATAGCGATCCCGATCCCGATTTGGATGAAACCCAGAAACCTGAAACCTGAACCCCTAAAAGGTACACCTATGGCTATTGATCTGAAAGCCGCCTACAAGACGATTATGGATGACCACTTCACGCCGCGCATGGAGATCTCCTTCATCGACGGCGATTCCCGCCAGACGCTTTGCTACGAAAAGGTCTCCTGGGTGATCGACGGCGAGGAGAAGGGGCTGCGTTATGGCGAAAATCCCGGTCAGGAGGCGGCCCTCTACAAGCTTGTAAATGGCAATCTCGTGCTGGGCGAGGTCACGTCTCTCGCACCGGGCCGCTATCTGGCCTCCGATCCTGAGCTGCTGCAATCCGGCAAGCATCCCGGCAAGACCAACCTGACCGATGCCGACAACGCGCTCAACATCCTGCGCTATCTGGACGACACCCCGTGCGCCGTGATCGTGAAGCACAATAACCCGTGCGGTGTTGCCCGCAGCGACACGCTGGCGGACGCCTACTACCGCGCCAACAAGGCCGACCGCCTGGCCGCGTTCGGCGGTTGCATCGCGCTCAACCGCGAGGTCGATCTGGAAACCGCCCGGCTGATCGTTGAGAATTACGCCGAAGTGGTGGTCGCGCCAGAGTTCGCTTCCGGTGTGATGGATCTGTTCGCGACCAAGAAGAATCTGCGCGTCATGCGCATCAACAACATGGCGCGTCTCTCTACCTTTGTGGCGCAGCGCGTGGTTGATTTCAAGTCGCTGATCGACGGCGGGCTGGTGGCGCAGTGGTCATTCGTGCCCGAGGCGCGCACGACGGCGCAGCTCATGCCGGCCACATGTACCCGGAAGGACGGCACGGAGCATCGCATCAAGCGCCTGCCCACCCCGCAGGAGTACGAGGATCTGATTTTCGGCTGGCTGGTCGAGGCGGGGGTCACCAGTAACTCCGTGCTCTACGTCAAGGACGGCGCGACGGTCGGCATCGGCACCGGTGAGCAGGATCGCGTGGGCGTCGCCGAGATTGCGCGCGACAAGGCCTATCGCAAGCTGGCCGATTGGATCGCCTGGGAGAAGCACGCTACGCCTTACAATGACCTCGTCCTGAAATTCGGCGATCAGGGCCGGAGCTTCATGGCCGAGATCGACGAAGAGGTCAAGGCGCGTAAAGGCGGCTTGCCCGGGTGCAGCATGGTATCGGACGCCTTCTTCCCGTTCCGCGATGGCGCGGAGGTCGGCATCCGCGAAGGCATCACCGCCATCGTTCAGCCCGGTGGCGCGATCCGCGACTGGGATGTGATCGACTGCTGCAACGACGCCAACGTCGCCATGGTCTTCACCGGCCAGCGTAGCTTTAAGCACTAAACCGCGCTGTGCGCGGAGTTGGCATTTAAGATTTAGGATTTAGGAGTTTTTTAACGCAGAGTACGCCAAGAAACCCCTGCTTTTCATGAAGTTTCATGTGTTTCATGGTTTCACTCAGACAAAACTCACGAGATTCTGTTCGCGCAGGCTGATGAAGCCGGGGGAGGTCGGCGAGGGCTTGCCGATGATCAGGTGGTCGAGCACGCGGATACCGAGGATGCGCGCGGCTTCGATCAGACGGCGCGTGACGGCGATGTCCTCTTTGGACGGAGTGGGGTCGCCCGAAGGATGGTTGTGGGCGAGGATCACCGAGGCGGCGCTGTAGCGCACGGCTTTTGCGAAGACTTCGCGCGGATGCACGGGACTGGTATCGAGCAGGCCGCGCGTGGTTTCAATCGGCTGGCCGATCACACGGTTCTTGGTGTTGAGCAGCACCGTCCAGAAGACCTCCTGTTGCAGACCGCGCGCGAGGGGCGCGAGCAAACGGTAGATGCTTTCCGGCTCGCGCACGGGAGGTGCGTTTTCGCGGATGCCGTGGCGTTGCTGGTGTGTCAAGGCGCGTCGGCTGATCTCGAATGCGGCGGCGAGTTCCATGCATTTGACGGGACCAAGCCCTTTGATCTTGAGGTTACGCAGTTCTTCGAATTCGGCCTGGCAAAGGTTGGCTAGGCCTTTGTAGCGGCGCAGTAGCTCGCGGGCGAGTTCCGTGACATTCTTACCGGGCACGCCAGTGCGTAGCAGGATGGCGAGCAGGATCTCGTCCGCGACGTTCGCGGCACCACGCTCCATGAACTCTTCGCGCGGTTGCATCGCTCGCGGCAACTCTTTGACGGTCAGCGGTGTATCGAAATTTTCAGGGGAGTGTGACGGGTGTGGGGCCATGGTTCCTCCAAATTTCGGCGACGCGCCGAGCGACGGCGCCGGGCGGGTCGTCGTCTGTGATGTCGATCCATACGACGTGCGCCTGATGGCGCAACCAAGTTTCTTGACGTTTGGCGAGTTGGCGCGTGCGTGCCGCGATGCGCTCTGCGGCCTGCGCCTGCGTCAACTCGCCGGTCAGCAGGGCACGGACTTCGGCGTAGCCGATGGCGTGGCTTGCAGTTTCCGACCAAACAGGGATGTCGTGCAACAGGGCGCGAACTTCGTCGATGAGACCGGCCGCGAACATAGCGTCGACGCGCCGCGCGATACGGGCATGGAGCTGTTCGCGCGGCATGCGCAGGGCGGGAATTGGCGGGATGTCATCCGTGCGCTGTTGGCGGACGGGCACAGTGCCATGCGCGTCGAGGTGTTCGAGGGCGCGGATCAGGCGGCGCGGGTTGGCGGGGTCGGCGAGGGTTTCGAGCACGCCGGGGGCGCGGGCTTCGAGCGCGCGGCGCAGGGCGTCGGTGCCTTCCGCAGCGTGGAGCGCCTGCCAGTGCGCGCGGACTTCCGGATCGCAGGCGCTGCCGTCGAGACCTTCGGTCAGCGCCTTGAGGTAGAGGCCGGTGCCGCCGACGACGATGAGGCCGGTGCGGGGTGCAGAGCGGAAGGCGCGATGTGCGTCGGCAAGCCAGAGGCCGGTGCTGAAGGGTTCTGCGGGCGAGACCAGATCAATGCCAAAGTAGGGGACGTCACCGCGTTCGGCGGGTGCGGGCTTCGCTGTGCCGATGTCCATGCTGCGGTAGACGAGCATGGCGTCGGCCGATAGGATCGTGCGACCGGTTTGCTCGGCGAGCTGCTGGGCAACAGCACTCTTTCCGGTAGCGGTCGCGCCTGCGATGAACCAGGCGGCGGGGGAAGCGTTAATGGCGGTGGCCATGCTTTCTGTCGTGGATCCACTGGGTGAGGATGAAAAGAAAGACGCCGCAACAGATCGCGGAGTCGGCAACATTAAAGGCCGGGAAGTGGTGGTGTCCCCAGAAGAAGTCGAGGAAGTCGACCACGTAATTGAGACGGATGCGGTCGATCAGGTTGCCGAGGATGCCGCCCACGAGCAGGGTGAAGGTGACGCGGCCGCCCCATAGGTGATCGAAGAGTTGGCGGCGTCGCCAACACAGGAAGGCGAGCGTAAGGAGCGAGAAGCCGATGAGGAAGATGTGACGGCCGGCAAGCATGCCCCAGGCGGCCCCCCGATTTTCGACGTAAGTAAGACTGAAAAAACCGGGCACGATCGCCACCGAGCCGATGGGCTTGAGGTGGACGACGGCCCAGTATTTCGTCAGTTGGTCGACTGCGGTCAGCAGAGCGACAAAGAACAGGACACGCATGGTCGCCTACCTGCGACGGCCGCGACGGGGCATGCGCCGTTCCATCTCAGACTGACACTTGACGCAATTGGTGGCGAAGGGCAACACCGCAAGGCGCGGCTTGCTGATCCGCTCGCCGCACATATCGCAGATGCCGTAGGTGCCTTTTTCAATTGAGCGCAGTGCGTCGTCGATATTGGCGATGTCGCGGTGCTGGGTGCCGACCTGCTCCAACGTTTGGAGGCGCATGAAGGCGTCGGTGCCGTCCTCTTCCGGGTTGATCTCGTCGTGACGTTGCAGGGCAGCGTGACGCAGGGCGCCGGACTGACCGGTAATGCGGTCGCGCATGGCCAGTAGCTCAGCCTTGAACTGTTCGAGGTCGCCTTTGTTGAAGTGCGGCTTTCTGGTGCGAGCGGGGCGCGCTGGTGCCTTGGGCGTGGCGGCGGGCGTCGCTGGAGCGGACACCGCAGGAGCGGGAACCGCGACTTCTTCAACCGGTTTGGAGGCGGGAAGAATGGCCTTGGGCGCAGGCTTCTTGGCGGTCTTCTTGGCCGGTGTTTTTGCTTTGGCCGGGGTCTTTACCGCCGTCTTGGCCGGAGCTTTGACTTTCACCGGGGCTTTGGTTTTCGCCACAGTCTTGGTCTTGGTCGGCACCTTCGCTTTGGCCGGAGTTTTCGCCGCGACTTTCACCGGTGCTTTTGCTTTCGCCGGTGCTTTTACTTTCACCGGGGTTTTGGTCTTGGCCGCCGTCTTGGCCTTGGCCGGGGTTTTTGCTCTGACCGGAGTTTTCGCCGCGACTTTGACCGGTGCCTTGGCTTTCGCCGGGGCTTGGGCTGCGGCTTTAGCTGTGGTCTTTACCGCCGTCTTGGCTTTGGTTACGGTTTTGGCTTTGACCGGTGCCTTGGCTTTCGCCGGGGCCTTTGCTGCAACCTTCGTCGTAGTCTTAGCTTTCGCCGGGGTCTTGGCTGCGGCCTTAGTCGCAGCCTTCACCGTGGCTTTCACCGCCGTCTTGGCAGTGGTCTTGGTCTTCTCCTTCGCCGGGGCGGACTTCTTGGCCGCCGACGCTTTCTTGGTCTGTGAACCGGACGCTTTTGACGCCGTCTGTTTTTTGACAGCCGGTTTCCGGGCCGGGGTGGTTTTAGGTTTGCTCTTTTTGGCTACCGTCATGTTTCACCTCTTTCTTCCTCTCCCTGGAAAGACTCAGGCATGTAAAGATCGCCGTAGCTTCCGCGAGTAGTGCTGTAGTATACGAGAATTGTAAAAGATAGCAAGGTGCAAAATGGGCACAACTCCTAACTCCTAAATCCTAACTGACAACTTCCTCTGGCGTGCTGTTGATCCATACGCGGATCGCCTCGTCTAGGGGTAAGATGGCATCGATGCTGGCGGTTTCGTTACCTGTGAGGCTGGGCACCGTGACCGAGTCGCCGACCGCCTTACCCTTCAGGTTCTGGGCTAGGGGTGCCTTGTTGGAGATGATGTTCAGGTGCTCATCGCGATCCCATTCACCCAGAATGGTGTAGGTCCGTTTCGAACCGTCTGCCATGCGTAGCACGACGGTGGTGCCGGGGCCGGCTTTGTCACATGGAGCGTTGGAAAAATCACTGCCTTTGACCTGCTTGAGTTCCCGCTGCATCTCGTCTTGACGCATCAGGAGCTGGCGCTGAAAATCTTTGGCCGCCTGATACTCGAAGTTCTCGCGCAGGTCGCCATAACTGCGGGCCGTCGCGATGTCCTGACTGTTTTTGGGCAACTCCACTTCGACCAGATGCTTATAGAGGAGCTGGCGTTCTTGGAGGGAACGCCATGAGGTCCGGCGCACGGCATCTTGGGGCTGTGGCGCGACGACGCGTTTACGATCGGCCAGTGAGGGGTCGAGCTTCAGCATGCGCCCCAGCAGCGTGTGGTGGGTGGCAGGATCCCAAGCCGGCGAGGCCTGTATGCGTTCGAAGACAAACTGCCGTTGCGGCGTGTCCAGTTCGGCAAAGATTCCCTCCAGCCACTTGCTTTGTTCGAAAAGCGACTTGAGGTTGTTCTGCATGCGCAAGGCTTCGCCAGAGAGACGTCCTTCCGCCAGGGCGATCGCGTGGTTTAGCAACTCGCTCAGTGGCGGCAGATCCCAAGCGGCGGTCTCGGTACGGAAACGGAAAACCCAGTTGACCAGCGTGGGCGGGGCTTTGGGTTGGGCCAATAGATTACGGCAGGCCGTAGCGGTTTCAGGAAGCTCCTTGAGGGAGATCAGCACCTCGTTGAGCAGGCTGAACGGCATGCGGTCGAGGTTGCCGAGCAGGCGCTCTGTGGCATCACCACCCCCAGCCAGCAGGAAGGCGACCAGTGCCGAAACATCGCGCACGCTGAGATGTTCGGCGGCCTCGATGTAGCGGTCGCGCTCCCACAGGTGAGCGCGCATCTGTTCGACCGGCGGGGTGGCAAAACCGAACTGGCTGACGGCGACGGCCAGGCGCGCGTAGAGCGCAGCGTCGGTGTTGTGCGCGCCCTTTACGGCGAAGGCGAGCCGCTCCTCAAGCACGTCGCGCTGCGTCGCGTCAAGGTCGGCGATCGGGCTGGCCGCGTCCAACTCGTTGACGTCGTTCAGGATTTGGGTTGGATCAGTCAGCGCGGCGAAACGCGAGAACCATGCGTTGCCGTATGATTCCGGTTCGGCAAGCAGGTGCACGGACTCGGAGCGTTTAGTCGGGATAACGACCAGCGGATTGTTCTTGAGCGCCTTGCGTGCCGCATCCCAAAAGCTTTTCCAGTCGGCGGCGGCGACAAACCCTTGGCGCGTGAGCGTCTCTTCGAGCCGCGCGATGGGCATGTCGCCAAAACTGCGCAACGCGCATACGACGAGGTCACCGGGCTGTTCGGTTGCCATGCGCGCGACGGCCTGCGGGTCGTTGTGCCGCCGCGTCAACAGATGGTCGTGCGGAGCGCGGTCGAGCGATTCACTGGCGGCGGCGAAGGACATCGCGTGGTTAGGTTTACCGGCGAAGTCAACGGTGACGCGCTTGTAGAAATCATCGAGCCGCTTGACGGTGCCGATCCCCCACGCGGGATCGATCACCAGCGTACCGGGCTTCAGCGCGAGCAGGCGATCCAGACGACGGAAAGACTCATCAAGCGGGATATCGCCGAACGTCACGCTCTCGATCTGGGCCGAAACCAGACGGTCTTTGCTGGCCCTTTTAAGCAGGTCGCGCAGGTCGGTGGGGGTCAAGGACTTGACGAGCTGCGCAGCGCGGTCCTTTATCGCGAGATAGAGACCGGGGAACTCCGTTCGGTCGGAGAGTTCATCGATCAACACCAGCGTCCATTCCTCGGCCTTGGTTGGGTTGGCAAGCTCGCAGGCGTGGATCTGCGACAGGAGATCGGCCACAGGCATGGGACGCTGTTCCAGCAGAGCAAGAAAATCACTTTCGTTTGCGGTATTCGTCACGGGGGTTTCCATCCATCGATCCTCAGTTCCACATGAAAAGGGCGAATAGATTACCAAAGACCGATGCGAAAGGGAAGAACGGCGGTGAGTTTAACGGTGGAATTATCGTCAGATAATTTCCCAAAGGAAACGCGACGAAGCGTATAATGAGGCGCATGATGAGACGCATAGTGATATTCGTGACCCTCGTGGTGGTAGCCCTCGCGGGACTTGCCGAGAAACTGCCGCCATTACCGGACGGGGCGTTTACTTACGTGGTGATTCCTGACACACAGCTCTATCGGGGCAGCGGTACGTATGAAGAACGCCTGGTATGCGGGCGGGTTCGATGGCTTCGAGGTTCTCGATGGCAAGGAGCAAAAACCGCGAATCTTCTCGGCCGGGAACGCCAACAGTTGCCAGCTCTTCGCGTCGGGCGGTATGAAGTTCGTGGTGTTACACCTTGAGTGCAATGCCCCGGCCCCCGTCCTTATGTGGGCGGGTGAGATGTTGAAGAAGCACGCCGACCGCAAGGCCATTATCTGCACGCACATGTATCTCGGTTACAAGACGAAGCAGATCGACCAAATACGCCGCACTGATCCGCGCCGCCCGGACGACTGGTTCGGCGTGATGGACTGGACAAAAAGCCATGGCGAGAGGGGCGTTCCAGCCACAACGGCATGGGAGACGTGTTTCTCAAAGCACGCGAATCTGATCCTGATTGTGAGCGGCGACCAAAGTTTTGCGATCTGCTGGCGGGAAAAACAGAAAGGCGTGCACGGCAACACGGTTCACGCTACGCTGCAGGACTATCCTCGCACGGCCGACGATCAGGACTGGCTCCGGCTCTATCGGTTCCGTCCCGCCGAAAAGAAAATCGAGGTGTGGACCTATTCGCCCCAGCAGGACAGGGTTTGTGACGGTGTGAGCTTCCGCAAGGACCATGCCCATCACCAGTTTACGCTTGATTTGGACTAAAAATAAAATGGCGCGCCCACGGAGAATCGAACTCCGCTTCCAAGGATGAAAACCTTGTGTCCTAGCCGATAGACGATGGGCGCGAAATAGGCAACCAAGTTAGCAAAAGGGGTGCCTCATGGCAAGAGCGCAGATAACATAAACTACAATCGGTTAGAAACGCAGAGGTTTTGATGGATGCGGCGTGACCGCCGCCGGGAGGGGCAAGCGTCTGCTTGCCCGCGGACGAGCAGACGCTCGTCCCTCCCGGTGCTCAGCAATGAACCCTGAAACCATCCTTCCGCACAGCGGAAGGCGGCTCGTGGGGACACTCGCCCTCCAGTGCTACCGGTCTGGGCTCGCGGAGCACTGGGAGGGTCAAGCGTCTGCTTGACCGGCGGCGGTTACGCCGCCATCTTTACACTCGATCCCGATTGGGATGAACTGTCGAGTCCGCTCAAAGAGTTCGCGCGTCCAGGCTTCGCCGTAGTAGCTATGACCGGCGTGTGCGATCAGATGCGCCGTGTACGGGATACCGTGTTTACGGCAATACCGCTCATACGCGGCGCGCGAACCTGACGCATCGGGGTCGGAGCCGCCGAACACAAAAAGGATTGGCCGCCGGAATGTGCGGAAGCGCTTGAGTACATCATTTTCCCAAGCGGCTTCGGCCGCGCTGCGCGTCTCCTGCTTCACGAGCGCCTTGGCGACCATGTTCGTCTGGACTTTGCCGCGCAGGATTTTGCGCCACGTTTCAGGGCGTGTCAGTTTACGCGCATAGGTGAGTAGCATGGCACCGGTCTTGCGGATGCCGGTGGCCGCGCTGCGCAGGTCGCCCATCGATTCGGCGGACCAGAGCACCAAGCGGTCGATGCCGGGTTCATGCGCCGCCAGCGTGATCGCCACTTTGCAACCGGAACAGATGGCGACGACGCGTATCGGTGCGTCGGCCGGCAATCGCGCTCGCAGTTCCGCCAGCGCGGCACGCGCGGCGTCGGCCATGCCGGCGATCGATGCCTGCGACGCTGTGCCGTCGCTCAAACCGCGGCCGATGAAGTCGAGCCGCAGGCAGAGGTCGCCTTGAGCCGCGAGCTGGCGCGCGAAGCAGGTGAAGAGCCGGTGCGGCCCAGTGCGGTCGCCCGACCAGCCGTGCAGAAACAGGGTGCCCGCGCACGGCTCACCCGGCGGCCGGTCTAGAATGGCGCGCACCGCGCCCTCTGCGGTCGGCAGCGTGATCAACTCGGCACCGGCTGTTTGTGCGTCGAGTGAAAGTGTTGGCGCGGCGACAGGCGGAGCGTTCAGACGGTCGCCCAGCCAGTCGACGCTAGCCGTAATCAATGCGTTAAGGTCCACATGGCCGACGGTGTTCCAGAACGGCGGGTAGCGCACGTCCAGCGTCGTCACGTCGTCACCAGCGGCCGCACTCACCTCTGCCGCTGTCCGCGCGTCGTGTCCGCCTGCGCTCACACAGAGCGGGAGTCGAGCGCGTGTTTCGTGCTGTGCTAAGCTCCCGACTCCCCCCCCCTTTTCATCAGAAACGCATGATTCTCGCTCGCTTCTGTCATCAATCGAGGCTCTTGCAAAACCCCTCGTGGCATGGGCGTCCCGCCCATGAAACACGGGCAAGATGCCCGTGCCACACTTGCAGGCAAGGGGTTTTGCAAGACCCTCAACCGTTAGCTTGTGCAGCCAATTGTACAACGCGCTGGTTACGGGGTAGCCGTCGAGATCGACGCACTCACCGTTGCGCCAGCGGGCTTCCAGATCGGCCCGTCCTTCGCGCGCCTTGTCGTAGGCCACCATGTCATTGACCATGCGGCGTTGCAGGAGTTGGCGGATGAAATCAGGTCCGGCGACCGGTGCCCACAGCAGGCAGGCGGCCATGTCGGGGCGGCGCGCCGCCAGACGCAACGCCAGCAGTGCGCCGCAGCGCAGCCCGAGCGCGGCGCGCGGCACGTCAGGAAATTGATCCGCCAGCCAACTCCACGCTGCGTCGCAATCGTGCTCGAAGCCCTCCGGGTCTTGTTCTTCGAAGGCGCCGTCGGAGTCGCCGCAGCCGCGCAGATCAAAGAGCAGCGTGGCGATGCCCCGCGCCGCCAACGCTCGGGCGGTTTGCATAAAAGCCGGCAGGGCGCCCTTGCGCTCTTCGACGAGCGGCGGGATACATAACACGGTGCCACGCACGGTGTCCGGCACGAAGCAGGTAGCGGACAACGCGCGTCCGTCAACCGTCAGGAAAAAAGCATGTTGCGTACACATACGCGCGAACTACGGAGGGTTACAAGCGGTTGATCATCTCCAGCACGATACGCCCGGTGGTCAGCAGACTATCAACCGAGAGTTTGTCGAGCGTGTCTTCCGGAGTGTGCCAGTAATCGTTTAATCCGGGGCGGCTGCCGAACTCGAAGTCGATCAGGTTGACCGCCGGGAAGCCGAGGTCGAGAAAGGCTTGGTGGTCATCGTAGATGATGCCGTCGAACAGACCGATGCGGGCGCGGTCGCCGGTGGCTTCCGCCGCCTTCAGCGCCAGCAGGCGTAACGCGGCGGTGCTGTTGCGGGGCACCGTCAGCTTGAGGTCGCGGTCGCCGACCATGTCCATCAGGATCACGGCCTTGACGTCGCGGCCCTCGGCTTTGATCTGCTTGGCAAGGCGTCGGCTGCCGTGGAAGCCGTCGCGGTCGCTGTAGGCGAGCATGCACTCTTCGCCGTCCATGAAGCCGCAGAGGATGTTGTGCGGGAGCGGACCCGCCGCGCGTAGGATCGCGGCCAGTTCGATCAGCAGGCCCGTGGAAGAGCCGCTGTCGTTCGCGCCCTGAAAGCCCTTGCCGATGCCGCTCATCGTATCGAAGTGCGAAAGCAGGATGATCCAACCGTCACCGGTGCCAGGGATGGTCGCGAGCACATTGAAAAACGGTTTCGTTCCGCGCGGCGTAGGATCGGTGAAGCGGTCGATGCGCACGTCGACATTGCGTTCAGCCAGACGGTCGTGGATCCAGTGCGCGGCCTTCTCAGCACCGGGCGTGCCTGCGTCACGCGGCGTACAAGTCTCGACGAGTCCAGTGACGTGTGCGAAGGCATTGCTGGCCTGCGCCGCAGTGAAGGTGAGGGCGGGACGCGGCGGCGCGGTCTCAGTAGCGGGCGGCCTGTCTCCGCATCCTACGAGCGTGAACGACAATACACAGCATGCCCACAGTGCCGGTTTCATTTTTTTCAGATTGCACATTTCAGATCCTACATCACCGTTTTACAAACCCGCAACTTAATTCAATATCACACAAAGGCACAAAGGCCACGAAGTTTCCCATTTTGCGCGCCACCCGGCCGCCGCACTCCAGCTCTTGGCATCGGCTTGCGAAGCACTGGGAGGGGCAAGCGTCTGCTTGCCCGCGGACGAGCGACGCTCGTCCCTCCCGGTGCTCTGCGAGGGAACCTGAGACCATCCTTCCGCGCAGCGGAAGGCGGCTCGTGGGGACACTCGCCCTCCAGCCCTCGCGTCTTCGCGCCTTCGCGTGAAAAAACCCGAGCAGTACTCCCAAAAAACTCTGTGCCCTCTGCGTCTCTGTGAGAGGAAACCCGAGCAACGCAAATCCCAAATCCCAAATCCCAAAACCTTCGTGTCCTTCGTGCCTTCGTGGTGAGAAACACCTTTTTTTAGTGGCTTCCGCCCCGCTTGTGGGTCAGTCCAGCGAGACGCCGAGCAAGTGCAGGAGGCGGTCGAGATCGTCGTTGTCGTAGAAGTCGATCTCCAGCACGCCCTTGGTGTGCTTGCCGTTGGCATGCGTGACACCGGGTGTGAGCCGTATGGCGGTGCCGAAATGTTTGTGCAGGCGGTCGGTCAGGTCGCGCACGTAGCTTTCGGGCAGGTCGGGCTTGCCGGGGCGGCGCGTCTCCGCGCCTTCGAGACTGGCCTTGCGACGCCGGATCAGCTTTTCCAGACTGCGGACGGTCATCTCTTCGGTGACGCACTTACGCCCGAGCAGGGTCTGCTCGGTGGCGTCGGTCAATCCCAGCAGCACCTTGGCGTGCCCGGTGGAGAGCAGGCCGCTGCCGACGAGCTGCTTGACCTCGTCGGGCAGATCAAGCAGACGCAGGGAGTTGGCGACGCTGGCGCGCGCCTTGCCGACGCGGTCGGCGACTTCCTGCTGGGTGAGATTGAAGGTGTCGGCGAGTGTGCGATAGCCCTCGGCCTCTTCGATGACGTTCAGGTCTTGGCGCTGGATGTTTTCGATGATCGCCATTTCGGCGGCGCGCCGGTCTTCGGCATCCACGAGGATGATCGGCACTTTGTCGAGGCCGGCTTCGATCGCGGCGCGCAGACGCCGCTCGCCCGCGATCAGTTCGAAACGGTTGTCGCTGTTCTTGCGGCAGATCAACGGCTGGATCACGCCGTTGGCGCGGATCGATTCCGCAAGTTCGCGCATCGCGTCTTCATCGAAGGTCTGTCGCGGCTGCCAAGGCGAGCGCATGATCTCGCCGACGGGAATTTCGAGCACCCACTGCTGCGACTGCGCATCGGCGGGCACGGCAGCCGTCGGCGTGGCGGACGCGGTGGCGCCGGATGTCGCATGTGCGGGCGGTGTCATCGTCGTTGCGAGCGGGGCCGCAGTCGTTGGGGGCGGGGTCACGGCCGGAATGTGGCTGATCAACGCACCCAGACCGCGCCCGAGCCCTGGCTTGGGATGCCGGTGGGGAGCGGCGGGCGACGCGGCGGGACGGACCGTCGCGGCAGGCTTGTTTGTTTTGGCCGTTTTGGTTGCTTTGGCCGCTTTCTTTGAAACCGTTTTTTTCGGTGTGCTCATGGATAGATCCCCGGACGGTTGAGGCCCGCGGTCTCAGGCAGGCCGAACATGAGATTCATGTTCTGGAGCGCCGAGCCAGCTTGGCCTTTCATCAGGTTGTCAATGTGGGCGACGATACGCAGGCGGTTGACGCGGCTGTCCACGCTAACCACCAGGTTACAGAAATTGGTGCCGCGCACGTGGAGCGTGCCGATGGCGGCTCGGCTGTCGTAGATGCGTATAAAGGGGCTGTCTTTGAAGAAATCACGGTAAAGCGCCACCAGATCCGCTTCGCTCATGGGGCGGCAGAGTGTGCCGTAGAGCGTCGAGAGAATGCCGCGACAGGTCGGCACGACCTGGGCGGTGAAGGTGATCTTGACCTCGTCCCCGGCGAGCAGGCCCAATTCACGCTCGACCTCGCAGACGTGCTGGTGCCCGGCCAGCTTGTAGGCGTTCATCTGTTCGTAACGCGCCGGAAAATGGAAAGTAGGGTTCACCTTTTTGCCGCCACCGGAGACCCCAGTCTTGCAGTCACAGATAATGCTGTTCGGTTCGAGCAGGTCGTGTTTCACGGCCGGCGCGAGTCCCAGGATGCAACTGCATGCAAAGCAGCCGGGGTTCCCAACGATGTCGGCTTTGCGGATCGCGTCGCGGTGTAACTCGGCCAGTCCGTAGGCACAGCGCGTCAGCAGTTCGGGGGCAGCGTGCGAGGGATCCTTGCCGATGCGCGTGGCGTAGTCGGCATAGGCTTCGACGGTCGTGAAGCGGAAATCGCCGCTGTAGTCGATGACCTTGGCACCGCGCGCCAACTCGTCGGCGGCGGCCGTCATACCGACCTTATCCGGCGTCGCAAAAAAAACGAGATCAGCCGGCTCTGCTGCACGCTCATCGTCCGCCGCCAGGATCGGCAGGTCGCAGAATCCTTCGAGATGCGGATAAACGTCGGAGATCGGGTGCCCGACATCTTCACGCGCGACCAAAGCGACCAGTTCGGCTTCAGGATGCTGAAGCAACAGCTCGGTGATACCCACACCGCCATAGCCCGTTGCGCCCACCACTTTGACTCGAATCATAGAAAAAACCTTTCACCAGTGAAATAGGGGCAAGCATGTTATCAAAAAAGTCAGGCATACAAAAGGTGTCTTTGCCGTGAAAACGCTCAACGCTTAACTCTCAACCCTCAACGCTCAAGTGCGGAGAGAGCATCGGCATCGGGATCGAACGGATCCGATAGCGATTCTAGGAAAAGGCGCACTCACAAAACACGCGCTCGACCGCTCTCCAGTTATTAACTATTCGTTATTCACTATTCGCTCCCTCAGTGTTACGATACGCATCACTCATGAAAAGCGAGTATGTAGGCGGGGTAAGGTATGCGCATAGAATCATGTGATTACTTTGTAGTGGGCAGCGGCATCGCCGGATTGATGACCGCGCTCTATCTCGGGCGCAAGGGGCGCGTGTTGCTGGTGACCAAGAAACGGCTCGATGATTGCAACACCAATCGCGCGCAGGGCGGCATCGCCTGCGTGATGGAGGCGGGCGACAGCTTCGAGCAGCATGTGGCGGACACCTTGGACGCGGGGGCGGGGCTCTGCCGTGAGGAGGTCGTGCGCGAGGTCGTGTCCGGTGGGCCGGCGCGTATTGCCGATCTAGAGACGCTGGGCGTGCGCTTCAACCCGCGCACCGATGGTGAGCCCGGTTACGATCTCGGGCGCGAGGGCGGCCACTCGCAACGCCGCGTGTTGCATGCCGGCGACATCACCGGCCAGCGTGTGGAGTCGGTGCTGGTCGATCAGGTGCGCAGGCACCCCAACATCCAGACGCACGAGTACACGATGGTGATCGACCTGATCACCACGCGCTGGCTCAAGATGTCCGGCGACAACCGTTGCGTCGGCGCGTATGTGCTCGACCAGCCAACCGGCGAAATCTATGCGGTGCGCTCGCCCCACACGGTTTTGGCGACCGGCGGTTGCGGCAAGGTCTACCTGTATACCTGCAATCCCGACATCGCCACCGGCGACGGCATGGCGCTCGCTTGGCGCGCGGGCGCCGAAATCGCGAACATGGAATTCATCCAGTTCCATCCTACTTGCCTCTACCATCCGCAGGCCAAGCGCTTCCTCATCAGCGAGGCGGTGCGCGGCGAGGGCGCGGAACTGACCGACGCCGAAGGTCGCCCCTTCATGAAGAAGTACGATCCGCGCGGTGCGCTTGCCCCCCGCGACGTGGTGGCGCGCGCGATCGACGCCGAGATGAAGCGCACCGGTTCGCCCTACTGTTGCTTGGACATCCGCCATAAATCAGAGGCCTTCCTCAAGGAGCGTTTCCCCAACATCTACCAGACCTGCCTCGGCTTCGGGATCGACATGGCACGCGACCTGATTCCGATCGTGCCCTCGGCCCACTATTGCTGCGGCGGCATCCGCGCCTCGGTCAGCGGCGAGACCTCGCTGCCCGGCCTCTATGCGGTCGGCGAGACCGCCTGTACCGGCCTGCACGGCGCCAACCGCCTGGCCAGTAACTCACTGCTGGAGGCATTGGTGTGCGCCTATCAGACAGCGGGCCGGATTATGGAACATCCGGAGCGCGTGCCCGATCCGCTGCGCATCCCAGACTGGGAATACGGCACGGCGGTAGCGAGCGACGAGGCGGTGATGGTGGCGCACAACTGGATGGAGGTGCGCACCTGCATGTGGGACTACGTGGGCATCGTGCGCACCAACAAGCGGCTGGAGCGCGCGCTGCGCCGCATCCGCAACCTGCGCCGCGAAATCCGCGAGTACTACTTCGATTATCTGGTCACGGCCGACACGCTGGAGCTGCGCAACCTCGCGCTCGTCGCCGAACTGATCGTGCGCAGCGCGATGCGTCGCAAAGAGAGCCGCGGCCTGCACTACACGCTCGACTATCCCGAAACGCGCCGCATCGCGCGCGACACGATTTTGCCCGGACGGGCGAAGTAAAGTAATAGGTAAGAAGTTCCGCTACGATGTGAACAACGAAGTGAGTATCTCGATGTTTGGGAAACGACTTTTTGCGCTTGCTCGATGGGTGGTTGTCGCCTTGGCGCTTGCTGGTTCGGTGTATGCCGAAGTCATGTTAAACGTGTGGCCGATGAGATGCCGATCGTGGCGTGGGGGTGGCCGTTCAAGTCGTCTGAGGTGGATGCGGCGCATTATCGTCTGATCCGCGATTGCGGTTGTAACCATACGATCCAGTGGGTGGAGGGCCTCGACGGAATCAGGAAATGTCTGGATGCGGCTGAAGAGGCGGGCATCCGGCTCCTGTTACACAGCCCGACGGTGGTCGGTGATCCGGAGAAGGTCATTCCGCAGATCAAGAATCATCCGGCGCTTGCTGCCTACTATCTGGCGGACGAACCTCCCGTTCAGAAAATGAAGGAGCTGGGCGCGATTACGCGACGGATTCGGGCGGTCGATGACGCACACCCCGTGTATATGAATTGGTTCGGGATTGTCGATGATATGAAGCGCTGGTATGGTGTCGAGACCTTCGACGAGTATCTGGACACGTCCATCCGTGAAGTGCCAGCCGGGCTCTATACGTTCGATGTCTATCCAATCTACGCCGCACGGTTTTCCCGTCCACTGACGCGTGCGAAGTCGCCACTCGTTTTGCGCAAGGACTGGTATGCTACGCTGGAAGCTGTGTCTGAGCGTTCGTGTCGGACGGACGTTCCGTTCTGGGCGTTTGCGGCGGTTGTTCCCATCCGGAACCACAAGGCGTTCGACAACCCGATGCCGACGGTCGCGCACCTGAAGTTACAGCAGTATTCAAACCTCGCCTATGGTGCCCAGGGATTGCAGTACTACGATTTCTGTCCTCGCGCCCAGAGCGTCGAGAATTACCTTCTGGACGGTGCCCCGCTGTCCCCAGAGGGTCGGATCAATCCCTCCTACTGGCGGATGGCGGAGGTCAATCGCGAGTTGCAAGCGCGTGCTGATGTCTTCCTCGGTTCGGTGCCGGTGCGCATCCGACACGCAGGAAACATTCCTCAAGGAACGTTGGCCTTTGACGCCCGAAGGGATCTCCCGGGCTTTGTGACGTCGTTCGTGCCGGACGGCGACCTGCTGGTCTCGGTTCTGCGGAAGGGTTCGCGGGAGGTGTTCGTGGTTGTTAACCGCGATCCCAATGCGGTGTCTGTGTTCACGGCGACGTTCGCGCCCGGCGTGAAGTACGTGCGAAAGAACGGCACACGCGTCCCGGCCTGCGATGGCGCTTATCCGATGGATATCGGCGAGGCGGAGATCTTTGTCTCGGACGGGAACGGGGGTTCCTGACTCGCCGAGTTGCCGAGTTTCAATTGACGGCGGGGCCGGCAATCATTTACCTTAACCATGCGCGGCTGTTTTCTAGGCCGCCGACGGAGTCGGCCCGTGGGGGCAGTGATCAAGGGGGAGATGACGAAGAATGAGGACGATGCGGTTTGCTTGGTGTTTGGTATGGGGTTGTGTGGCATTGGCAGTTCAGATGGCCGGTGCAACCGTGAGTGTCGATCTGGCGGGTGTCTGGTCCGTGCGTCTGGCCGATGGCGAACAGCCGGCCGTACCGCTGAATGTACCCGGCGACGTACACAGTGCTTTGTTGGCGGCTGGCCGCATCCCTGATCCGTATTTCGGCGCGAATGAGATGGATATACAGTGGGTGGGACAGAAGGCGTGGCTGGCGGAACGGTCGTTCGAGGTGCCGACCACCTTGCTGGAGTGCCAGTCGGTGATCCTGCGTCTGGAGCACGTGGACACCTTCTGCGAACTCGCGATCAACGGTCGGAAGGTCGGAGAGACCGGCAATCGTTTCCGCCGGTATGATTTTGAGGTCAAGCCGTTGTTACGGCCGGGACGCAACATGATCACGGCGCTGTTCCGTAGTGCGGAGCAGATCACGGAGGAGCGCGGCGACGCACTCAGCTATCCGATCCCGATGGTGGACAACGGACGGGTACCGCACATTAACCTGATCCGCAAACCCGCTTGTCACGGCGGTTGGGACTGGGGTATTGCGGTGATGGCCACCGGTTTCGCGGGGCCCGTGAAGTTGCTGGGCAGCGATCTCGCACGCATCGATTATGTCTATTGCGATCAGGTTCACCGTCCCGACGTGTGCGAGGTGACGGTCACAGCGGAGGTGACCTCTGCCGACGGCGGCGAAAGCACGCTGGCGGTGGCGCTCGGCGAGGCGCGCGTGGCGCAGCCGGTGATGCTGAAGCCTGGCGCGAATCGCGTCTCGGCGACGGTGGTGGTCGTGCGGCCGAAGCTGTGGTGGCCGAATGGCGCGGGGGATCAGCACCTCTATGACCTCAAGGTGACGGTCGGCGCGGATACGTTGACGCGGCGGCTGGGATTGCGGACGATCGAGGTGATCAATCAACCCGACCCCGGTGACAAGTCGGCGCGGCCGGGCATGAGCATGACGTTCCGCGTGAACGGGGTGGACCTCTTCTGCAAAGGGGCGAATTGGATACCGTGCGACGCCCTGCCCGAACGCCAGACGCCTGAGCGCTACCGCGACCTGCTGGAGTCGGCGCGCGATGCGAACATGAACATGATCCGCCTGTGGGGCGGCGGTCAATTTGAGGACGACGATTTCTATGAGATTTGCGATGAACTGGGGTTGATGGTGTGGCACGACTTCATGTTCTCGTGTGCGCTGTACCCCGCAGACCGTGCGTTTCTGGACGAAGTGCGCGCGGAACTGTCCCATCAGTTGCGCCGTCTGCGTGACCACACCTGCATCGCGCTCTGGTGCGGCGACAACGAGTGCATCGGCGCGCTTACTTGGTTTGAGCCGAGCCGCAAAAACCGCGATCGTTATCTGATCAACTACGACCGCCTCAGCCGCGTGCTGGCCGAGACGGTGGAGACATACGACCCCAACCGCACCTTCTGGCCCTCTTCGCCTTGCTCGGGGCCTGGCGACTTCGGCGATGCGTGGCACGATGACAGCCGCGGCGATATGCACAACTGGACCGTGTGGCACGAGAATAAGGATTTCTCCGCGTATTACACCTACAGGCCGCGTTTCTGTTCGGAGTTCGGGTATCAGTCCTTCTCTTCGCCGGAAGTGGCGAAAACCTTTGTCGGGCCGGATCAGATGAATCCGACGGCACCTGATTTTGAGCATCACCAGAAAAATCGCGGCGGCAACGCGCGTATGCTGGAGACCATGGCGCGTTATTTCCGCTTCCCTGCGGGCTTTGATAACGTGCTCTACCTTTCACAGGTGCAACAGGCACTGGCGATCAAGACGGCGGTCGAGGCGTGGCGTCGGTTGCAACCGCGTTGCATGGGCACGCTCTATTGGCAGCTTAACGACAACTGGCCGGTGGCCTCGTGGTCAAGCCTCGAGTACGGCGGCAAGTGGAAGCACCTGCACTATCACGCCCGGCGCTTTTACGCGCCGTTGGCTGTGATGACCATTCCGGTCGATCAGGGCTCGAACCTTGAATTCTGGGCGATAAACGACAACGCCGAGACTGTCTCCGCCACTGCGACGGTCGAGGTATGGGGATTCGATGGAAAACGCTTCGACGGGGTAGAGTTACCGGCCGAACTGGCACCGCACTCCGCCAAAATGCTCGGCAAATTCCCGGTGTCGCAATTCGGTGATGACACGGAACGTATCGACCGTTTTCTCGAAATCGTGCTGCGCGGCGATGTTGCCGGGAACACGGTGACGCACCGGAACGAGTGGTTCTTCCACGCCTACAAGCGCCATGCGCTGGGCGATGCGCTGGTGGA
>DUPH01000221.1 GCA_012838435.1 Lentisphaerota bacterium
CCCGCCGGCAGTGTGGTCGACCACCCCTCGGCGATCTGCAGTACCGGACCGAGCCCCTTGACGCGGCTGATGCGCGTCATGGTCATCGGCATGCCGCCCTCGGAGAGGAAGCTGGATGAGAAGCCGCCGCCGCGGAAGTACTCGACATTGGCCGGCATCCAGCGCGTCGCCTTGAGACACGCTTCCGCCTCTTTCGCTGTGATCTCCCAGAACGGCTTCATCGTGGGCTTGCCCTTGAAACGCTGCTTGCCGGTGGCATCCAGACAGGCCGCGCCAGAGTTCAGCAGATGGATGAACCCGTTGGCGTTAAGGCCGGTCATGCGCTTGCCGGTCACACGCTTGACCGCGTCCGCGCTCCAAAAGGTACGTACATCGGCGAAAATCTGGGCACGGTTGGTCAACAGATACATCAGCAACATGCAGATGCCGTTGAGCGCGTCGTTTTCCGTCGCCACGATGTACGGCGCACGGATGCCGTTCCAGTCGAACGAGCTGTTGAGGATCGCCTCGGAGAAGTCGCCGTTGGGTTTGTAGTCAGTCCACTGGCGCTGTCCCTGGAAGCCCGCCGCGATGGCATTACGCCCCACCGCCTCTTCGCCGAGACCCATCTCCGCCAGCACCGGGTTGCCGACCATCAGGTCGCGCAGAGCCAGCGTCATCTTGATGACATACTCCCAGTCGGCGTCCTTGGCGGCGCGCGATTTCTGGAGTCGCTTCTTGTTGATATCCTTGCCCTCTTTGCAGAACTTCTTGGCCCACGCCAGCGCTTTTTCGTACTCGGCCTTGTCGTAGATGCCCTCCACGGCGCGCCGGTCCAGCTCGCACATGTCAACATTCTCAACGCGGATGCCGAGATAATCCTGGAAGAGATCCGGATCGATGAACGAGCCCGCGATACCCATCGACGAGGTGCCCACGGCAAGGTAGGACTTGCCGCGCATCATCGCCACCGCCAGCCCGGCCTTGACGAAGCGCAGCAGCTTCTCCCTCACGTCATCCGGGATCGACGTGTCGGTACGGTCCTGCACCTCGCGCCCGTAGATCCCGTAAGCCGGGAAACCGCGCTGTGCATAACCCGCGAGCATCGCAGCCAGATAGACCGCGCCGGGGCGCTCGGTGCCATTGAAGCCCCAGACCGCCTTGGGCGTGTGGGGCGCCGTGTCCATCGTCTCGGTCCCGTAGCACCAGCAGGGCGTGACGCTCAGCGAGACCCCCACATTCTCACGCTCGAACTTGTTCGCGCAAGCGGCGGCCTCGGCGCAACCGCCGATCGTGGTATCCGCGATCACGCACTGCACCGGCGAGCCGTCGGGATAGGTCAGGCTCTCGGAAATCAGCTTGGCCGCACTTTTGGCCATGTTCATGGTTTGCGTTTCCAACGACTCCCGCACCCCGCGCCGTCGGCCGTCAATAATCGGACGGATGCCCACTTTGGGAAATCCGTTATCACACCAGATTGTTCTATTCATCATCTTTCCTCCTTTTAGCCACCTTGAATGGTTACAGGGTAGCGCTCTTTTCGCCAAAAATCAACCGCGTACGAGAAATTGGCAAGAAACTAAATCCTGCGTCTTTTCGTTTCTCCTGTTACCGCAGGATCACCAGCGTCCCCGAACAGTCACCTAGCACTGTCAGCTTACCCGTGCCAGTGAAGTGCGTTGCGTCTTTGTTCTGGGCATTGCTGCCGGATGCGCCGTACGTGCCAGCGGGCTTCTTTTCATCACCGTAGAAGAGCCAGCCGACCTGCACGTCCACGCCAGCCGCCAGATCGATCTTGGCTGACGAGACATCGGCCGACGGCATCCTCACAACCGCCGCCTTATTGGCGATCGCCGTCGAATGGCCCAGTGACAGCGTACCGTTGCCGAGAACCGTCACGTTTGTGCAGTTCGGGCCGAACGTACCGGCATTCGACACGGCCAGCGTGCCGTTGGTCACGCTGAAGCCGCCCGAGGTCGTCGAGAATGCGTTGGTGAGCGTCAGCGTACCGGTGCCGCTCTTGAGCAGACTCACCGCGCCGTCAAAGCGTACGTCAAGGACGTCGCTCGCGTTCTGGTGAACGGTGAGGGTCGCGGGCGTGGCACTCTTGATCGCGCGTTGTCCGGGATCAAAGGTTCCCAAAGTGAGCCTGCTGACGGTCTGGTCATTGCCGTTCAGGTCGAGCGTGCCGCTTGTCGAATAGTAGACTCCGATTCGCATGAGCGTTGTGGGCGGCAGGACATCCGGCAGGTCGCAGCGCAACGTGCCGCCGCTGACCAATGTTTCGCCCCACAGGTTGTTCGTGACGGCTATAACGCAGAATCCCGTCTGGTCGAAATAGAGTTTCTGCCCGGGAATGCGGATCGGTTTGTCGACAAACGCGATGGTTCCGCCGTCGGGATTGACGACCAGCAACCCATTTCCGTTGCCCGTGATGCCGCCCGTGAAGGTCAGCGTCTTGCCGCCACCTGTCTGGACACGGGTCTGGGCGACCATGGTCACGGGACCGGCCAGGGTGACATTCCCGTTCTCGAGCTGTAAAAGACCGAAGTTGTTGAGATCACCGCCGAGGATCAGCGGCTCGTCCGACGTGAAGGTGCCGGAGAGCAACAGCTTGCCGCCGAGATCCCCTCTCACGGTGGTGGCGCCTGCCGTGCTACCGAGCGCGTCACCGTTCGTGATACGTAGCTGGCCTTTTTCGATCGAGAGCGGACTGGCAAAGGTGTTTGCGCCACTCAATTGCAAAGTGCCCGCGCCGGTCTTGGTCAGTATCGGTGGCACGCCGGGCGTGTCGCTGATTGTACCCGAGAGCTGGACGATCACATTGGCACCGATATTCCACGACTGTGAATCTCCTAGTGTGAGCGGCGTGGTCACAGTGTAATGACGCCACGCCGTATGGTCTGCGGCGGCGAGACCGCCCTGACCCAGCGTGAGCGCGGCAGTACCGTCCACGTTGAAATTGGCGTCGCGATCAAAAGAGACGCCGTAGAGGCTGGTCGCCGTTGTCACAGTCGCCGCAGTACCGTCCGTACCGAAGACAGCGAGAGCCGTGCCGTCGAAGGGCGGCAGCATATCGTCCACCCAGTTCGCGGCGGTCGCGAGCGCGGTGTCCGTACCCGCGCCGGCGTCCCAGACATACGACGTGAAGGCGACCGGCGGGCTTTCAGTGACCGACAGCACCTGCGTGCCGGTGAAACGCGTATCGTCCTTGTGTTGCGCATCGGAAGCGGTTGAGCCGTAGGTGCCGCGCGGCTGCTGGACACCGTCGTAAAAGAGACGCCGGATCGAATCGGAAGCCCCTAAATGAAGCTTGCCTCCGGCCAGATCGAGCCCACTGTCCACACCGAGTGCACCGGACGCCGTCGCGGCCAGAATGCCGTTGCTGACCGCGTAGTCGCCGCCAAACGTGTTCGCGGTACAACCGAGCGCAAGGGTACCGGTGCCGGATTTGACGAGCGTAAGCGGACCGGCCAAAGACCCTTCAAAGACGGTGTCCGTATCCTGCGCAACGGTCAACACAGCCGCCGCATCGGTCGTGATACAGGCAGGCCGGATGCCAGGAGCGCCGGCCAGTTCAGCCAGCGTCTGGTTCTTGCCGTTCAGTTCGAGGGTTCCGCCCGTGAGTGTCAGGGGGATGCTCGGTGCCCATGCATCGGGAACCTGAAAACCAAGGGCGCCATTGTTGACGGTGACACGTCCGGTGAAGGTGTTGGTAGCCGCAAGGATCCAACGTCCGGCGTCACTCTTGACCAGCGCCTGCTCGCCGCTGCCGGCGATCACGCCAGATACCGTGGTGGTGCCGTTGCCGCGCAGATGCAGCGTGTATGCGCCAAGATTGATGGGGCCGGAGAGCGAGATGGTACCCTGTCCGTGAATCGGCGAGTGCGCGAACAGGAGGATGGTGTTGGTATGCGTGGTGGTATTGTTGAGGATCAGTCCGCCGGCATTGGCGACGTTGGTATTGATCGTGCCGCCGTAAAGACTGACCGGTCCAGTGCCCATGGCACCGCTTGCGCTCACATGGACTTGGCACCACGCGGCATTGGGGGCCCGAACGATCAGCCCGCCGGAAAAAGTGTTATCGGCATGATAGAGACGGATGGCGCCTGCGTCATTCAACTTGTCAATGCCGCCCTCGCCCGAAATCAAGCCGTGAAGGTTCACTACCCATGTACCGATGTCTGCGAACAGCGTCACCCCTTGCGGAATCTCGATGTCATTGCGGAGGTCGCAGTTGGCCCACCGGTCGAGCCAAATCCGCGGCTGGGTGGCGCCGTCCGGCACGAAGCGCAGCGGGGCGCCCTCCGGTGCCAGAGCGGTGTCGGATGTCTGGCCCGACGCGGCGCGCACGTAATCCAGCCGGTTGAGGACGAACGGCGTGGCGATATCCTGCACCGGCTTGAGGCGCGTGTTGCTTGCCAGCCGGACGGTCGTGTTGCTGGCGCTGACCGGAAGACCAGCCGCATCCCAGTTGTCGACACTGCTCCAGTTGTTGTCCGGACCGTTGCCAGTCCATGTGTGAGTGGCCGCCCAAGCGCCTGTCGCCAGCAGCCCGACTATACTCCTTTTCTGGCGGGCACTCACCCGCACTGTCCCAAAAACACCGAAACCACACAGTTGGCACTATATTATATGACGTGTGTTAAAAATGAAATGAACATTTTACCCTGAAGCGGGCAGTTGGAATGGTCACTAAGGGACAGGTATTTAAGGGTCAGAGGTTTTGGGGGGACTGCCGGGACTGCCGATCCTGTCGGCGGTGCCGGTAACTCCTAAATCTTAAATCCTAAATCCGCGGCGCACGTCCGTGCGGCGCGGCGCGGCGCACATGTTCAAGATATTACATTTTTAATAACGTGGACGCATTGCTTGCGGGCGTGTGCTCTCCTTGCCTTGTAATTGGTAAAAAGTCAGGAGGGTGTTATGAGCAGAAATAGGGTGTTGTGCGTATGCGGACTGCTGGCTTCGGCGGTTCTGCTGCAAGCGGCTGATGTGGTGTGGATGGCGAATCCGGCCAACGGCGTGTGGTCCACGTCCGAACCCAACTGGGACGGCGGCGTAGTCTGGCCGAACAACATGGGCCACACCGCTGTGTTCGGCGACTCCACGCAACGTGCCATTACAGTCGGCGAGGCGCTCAGTCTGGGCGCGATCCGTTTCACGGCGGATGGTTACCGGCTGACCGGTGACTCTTTGACCTTCACCGGAGCGTCGCCGTTCATCGCGACGGAAGGAGCCGGTGTGACCTCACGGCTGGAGACCGCGATCCATGCGGAGACGCCGCTCTCCAAAACTGGCGCGGGTACGCTGTGCCTGGGCGCGGCGGCATACGCTGGCGAAACCAATGTGCAAGATCTGGCGGTGGCCGAAGGCGTGCTGCAGATCGAAGAGGGCCGCACGCTGTGCTTGTCCGGCGTCCAGAGCGTGGCGGCGGGGGCCGCGTACGTGCAGACCGGCGGCACCAATCTGCTGCTCAGCGGCGGCGATATCCTGGTGCTGGGAGATGGCACTGCGGCGCAGCCCGCATCCTTTGAGATCACCGGCGGCGTCTGGCACGCCAGAGCCACCGCCATCAGTGATGGCGTGAACGCGCGTGTGGTCTTGGGCCGTGAGCAAGATGCCTGGTTCCGCATCGCGGACTCCGCCGACGTCTGGACAGTGGTGATCGAAATGACCGAGTTGGCGGCCGGTCGCAGTGCCACCTTGCAACTGGACGGCGGCAAGCTAACCTTGGCGCGTATGGGCGGAACAGGTGGTGCCAACGGCACACACTCCCGTCTCTTGCTCAACGGAACCGAACTGTACCCCGAACGTTCCAACAGCGCATTTATCAGCGGCATGACCGAGGCCCTGATGCAGGCGGGCGGGCTGAGGGTCAATATTCCGGGAGGAAAGTTCTACAAGACGTCGCAGTCCTTCACGCATGATCCCGCACTGGGCACAACGCTGGATGGTGGCCTGACCAAGATCGGAGCGGGAGACCTGTATCTGTAGGCCGACAGCAGTTACACGGGAACCAACCGGATTGAACAGGGTAAGGTGTTCATCGCGGCCAGCAACGCGCTGGGAACCGGTCCGGTGGAAGTGGGAATGACAGGATCTGATGTGACACTTGTGGGCGAGGACAGCCACTCGACGGTGTCCAACTTGGTCACCGTCGGCCTCAGAGGCTCCGTCGCCGCCGCGCAAGGCGGGACGCTTGAGTTGCAGTGTCTGGCGTTCAATACCGGTTGCGAGCAAATCAAGGTGGGCGGGCATACGAGTTCCGGCACGAGTGCGGTGCGCCTTGCGCTGGATCCCGCCACGACCACGAAGGTGTTCAATGTGTTCGTTTACGACCGAAACAATCTGGAGTTGAACGGCGGCACGGTCATCGAGCAAATCGACTCGTTGCCCGACAATCCGCGTGTCGAAGTGCGTTATGGCTCGCGCTTGCGTGTGGCAGACGCAGTGTTGAACGTACCGGGGCTCTACCTAAATGTCGCGGGAGGCGAATACCTTCAGGAGGCGGGAGAAGCGACGTTCCGTTTTGCCCATGGCACGGCCAGTCCTCCGAATGACGTCGCGCCCCTTGAGCCGGTTGGAATTGTCCTCAACGGCGGCGCGCTCACGTTCGCCGAATCGCCGATGTTCACCCCGAACACCGTCCGCAGTACGCGGACGATTATTAACGGCGGCCACCTCCGCGCCGGTCGGGTGAATCTTTCCAAGAGCCAGCGCCGCGATGAGCAGTTGACGCATCTGCTCGAATTGCACGGTGGTGTGCTGGAGGCTGACGAAATCCGCTATGACGGTGGCATATTTGCGGTGGAGCCCGCGATTCTGCGGCTGAACGGTGGTACGCTGAAGGTGGCGCAGACCAGCACGGCGACCAACGACTTCATCAGCATCAACCGTGTGAATCTGCTCTCGATCTATCTCGGCTCCGGCGGGTTCGTCTGTGACACGGCAGGCATGAACGCCTCGATTCACCAGTCGCTCGAGGCTGATCCGTTGCTCGGTGCCATTCCTGATGGCGGTCTACGGAAACTCGGCGAGGGGTGCCTGACCCTGACGCAGCCGCTGGTCTCATCCGGCCCGGTGACGGTGGAGCAGGGCACGCTGCGTCTGGCCCAAGCGTGGTTCGCGGGTAAAACGATCGAGGTGCAGGACGGCGGCACGCTGGAACTCGGCGGCGGTGGCATCTCCAACGCGGCAATCCATGTGGCGGCGGGCGGTACGCTGCGCCTGACCGAGGCTGCGCCTGAAGCGGAAATCATCAATGGCAGCTTTGAGGTCTACAACCCGCCTACCATAACAAAGAGTTACAGATATCAGCCGACCGGCACGGGCTGGAGTTTCTCATCAAACTGCGGCATTCAGGCCAACGACAGCGGTTTCTCCAGCCATCCCGACTACCACACGACCAACGGCACCATAACGGCTTTCGTGAAGGGGGGGCGATCCAGCGTGACTTCAACGTACCGCACGACGGCACCTACCGCCTGGCCTTCGAACAGGCCACGCGCAACGGTTACGACAGCTGGGCGCGCAACGTGGAGGTGAAAATTGATGGCGTGAAGGTTTACACCATCACGCACGGCGGTGAGTTACACGGCTTCCGTCCAGAGGAAATCACACTGTCGCTGACGGCCGGAACGCATACCCTGACATTTGAAGGGTTACCGTGCTCATATAACAACGCGACGGTGCTGATCGATGCGGTGCGGCTGATCGGCGTCCCGGCGCTACGTTTTGACGACGAGGTGCAGGGTGCCCAGTTCGCGGCAGTCGAAGCGGAGACCTCGGTCGCCGTGACCAATGGCAGCTTTGAAATCTATGCGCCGGACACCTTCGATGAGTATGGACACAACTACATACCGAAAGAAACCGGCTGGCTCTTCTCGGGTAACAACACGAGCGGCATCCAGACCAACGGCAGCGCGTTCTCCGACCCAACCCCCTACACGACTAACGGTATCGTTACGGCTTTCATCCGAGAGGGCTCGATCCAGACGACCTTCCTTGTGGAACACGCCGGCCCGCATGTACTGTCGTTTGAACAGGCCACGCGCAACGGCTTTTCGAGCAATACGCGCAATGTCGAGGTACGCGTGGACGGCGTGACCGTATACACGGTCACTCATGACGGTTACCACGGCTTCCTGCCGGTCGAGGTGCCCGTGACGCTGACGCGGGGCGAGCATACGCTGGAATTCGTCGGCTTGCCCACCGAGGTTGATAACCTGCACGCCACGGTGCTGATCGACGCGGTATCGCTGAAGCGTCTGAACACGGTGCGCACGGAAGGCGTGACGTCGCTCTATCTCTCGACCGGCTCGACGGTGATCTTGGATAACACTTCCACGCCGTATCTGGAGTACATCTACGTGGACGGTGTGCCGCTCAACGGCGCGTTGCGCACGGGAACCGCCGGTGGCGCGACTGTACTGGGTAACGGCCGCATCCTGACCAAGAGCGGTGGAACGATCATCCGGATACGGTGAGTACGGCTGCGGGGAGGGACGAGCGTCTGCTCGTCCGCGGGCAAGCAGACGCTTGCCCCTCCCGGCGGCGTGAACGCCGCCCACAGAACCGGAGACGCATTACCACATGAAACCTGAAAACCAATGCTATGTGCTGGCCGCTGCCCGCAGCCGGACGTTGGCGTGTCTGGGTGCGGACGCGCAATTGGGTGCCGGGTGTCGCGGAGCCGCCGGGTCAGTTTCACGTGTTGATCGACGAACGCCCGCTCGCGCAGGTTTTCGGTATCGCGCCGGACGCCTGGGGCTGGGTTGACGGCGGCGAAATCGAGACCGCCACCCCGCGAATCAGCGTGGCGTTGCGCGATCTCACAGGGTTTGACGGGCGGTGCGCCGGTATCGCCTTCACGCGCGGGAACGCTCGTCCC
>DUPH01000222.1 GCA_012838435.1 Lentisphaerota bacterium
AAACCGTTCAGCATTAATCCGTGAAGGAGTACCGTCCCACCAGTGCGCACTGGGTTCTGTCTGATCGGAAAAGCGGTTTTGGTAGCCGGATGCGGGATTGCCTTCGTAGTACAGGTCTTGCTCGTCGCCGCTGTTCATATTGTTCTGGAAATGCCAGAGGTTGTCAGCCTGCATCAGCGTACACTCGTAGTTCCTATGCTCGGTGTTGTAGGCCAAACTCTGGTTGTCGCGGTCTCCCAACTCGTCGATATGCCAGATCGCGATACCGGAGCCCGGGATGAGGGCATCACGTCCCTCCTGCTGGCGGTTCTCGAAGAGGTAGTATTCGGTGTCCACACCCGGTTTGACGACGCGATAAAACTTGTTGAAGCCGGGCTCGCCAAGCGTGGCGGTCAAGGTGGCCTCGACGTATTTCCGCCATGAGACCTCTTCAATTTCAGCCCAGCCCGAAGCGTATTTGAGGTACGCGCAGATCTGAACCGGGTTGTTGCCGTGCCCGCCCGAGTTCATCAGGCAGAACCCGCCGGCCCCCCCCTCTGAGTCATATTGATAGTCATAGAGGTCGGGATATCCACACAACATGTGACCGTTTTCATGACAGAAAGTACCGATTTCCAGCCCCGCCCCGATGTCGGTGATCTGGTATTTAAAGATTTTTTGGTCGTTACCAAGGTTCTGCGCCCCCACGTCATACAAGCTCCATGAATGGGGCCACAAGCCATACGACCACCGCCCACCGTTACTACCGGCGTAAAAGACGTTGCACGCGACAAGCTCGCCCTCATCTTCTAGCGACAACGACTCGAAGGTGGGCAGGATCTCGGCTTCGTAATTGGGCTGCGCCTTTAAGATCGCGATGGCGTCCCTGATCAGGATATTGGCTTGTTCGCCAGCATCCTTGGAAATGTCGCAGTAAAAGCTGTGCGGCCTTTCCATGCGGACGTATGCAGTGACCACGTTGGTATAGGTCAACAATCCGCCGGACACATCGTAGAAATACTCCTTGACCGAGCCGTTGTTGCCGTACCCGGTGTAACCGTCGCCATTGCAGAATTCGTGGACGTCCTCGCGCGGTACGACCGCCTCTGCGTCAGGAAAGTCGATCAGCAAGCAGAGCCCGACCTTGGTGCCGGTCGTAGTGAAACCGGGCGGAGCCATCACCGAGATCCCTCCGGCCGCCTGCGCGCGCAGCAGTTGCAACTGACTCTTCCGCTCCCGCCAACGGCGCCGGATCTGCATGCCGGCATCCCAGCGCTCGAACCGCTGCCGCGCCTGCTCGGCGGCCACCTCGGGATCGACACGCAGATGCTGCGGCAGGCCGTTCAGGGCCGGATCATCGCGACCGACCAACAACTGAGTCGGTATCAACTCGGTACCGTCCGCCGACAGCCGCGCATAGGCATAGGCCTTGGTTGCTTCGTCCCATACGACCGTATAGCCTTGATGTTCGAAGACCGCACGGAACTCATCGCCCTCACCCCACACCTCTATCCGCGTGCCGTCCGGCTGCGTGAAACGGAAGGTTTTGGCAAAGGGTGCAGCCGACGCGCAGGCGGCAACCAGCGCCCCGATACACAAGACAGTTAAAACTCTGTGTTGCATCTGTGCCATACCACTCCGGGAAGGGGAGGCGGCTGGCGTTTGACGCCAGCCGCGCCCGTACTACTTTCTCAGCCGCACGCGGAAGAAGCCCTGCGTCGGATCGACAGACACCGCCGCCTTGACCTGATTGGTCAGCCTCTGCAGGCCGCCATCAAGACTCACTGTGCCGCTCTGCACCACCTGCCACTGCGGATTCGCCAGACTCGGCGTATACAGCAACTCGTAGGTCACCATCGGCGCGAGGCTTTGTGTCCTCGTAGCAGTGCTCTTTTCGACCTCGACCGACCACTCCACTACAGACTGGCCATCGGTGAACGAGAGATCCGCCAGATTCAGGCTTAGCTTGTCGGCCGGGTTAAGCCCCAGAGCCACCTTGGCGCCGTCGGTAAACCCGTCGGCGGCGGTCGAAGCCGAATTCGCGTCCGACCCCAGCAACAGCTCGTGCAGGTCACCCAGTCCGTCGCCGTCCTGGTCCGTCGTGCCCAGCGCAAGCACCGCGAAGAATCCCGTGCCTGAGGATACGCCGGCGGCCGCCGGATCGTATTCGGGATCGCCTGTCGCACCGGCGGGTGCTGGCCCAATGTGGCCGAGGAAATCACCCGTCGGGTTCTGTTCGTACTCCCAGGCATCCGGCACCCAGTCCTGATCGGTGTCGGCATCCTCGATCACGATGTCCACACATGGCGCAATCGTGCCGTAGTGCACTTCCACGGGACGCGCCGTGTACGGCATTTCCGCGTCAGCACCATAGTAGTTCGCGTAGCCCCACGACTCCCACGGGTCGCGCACACCGTTATTGTTGTGATCAATGTAGGCACGCAGGTAGTAGGGGCCAACCGCGCTGCTCTGCCGCAATCCGTAGAGGCGTGCATTGACAACCGGCGCCGCGAGCGTTGTGAGCGCTGCGAGATCGGTTCCGGCCAGCGTATACTCCGCATCCGGCAGCCCCGTGAACGAGGCTGTACGGTAAGCCTGGACCCTGACGCGGCCCGTCAGCATGGCCGTGGCCGGCCCGTAGTATTTGACACGCGCTTCCGCCGCGCCATATCCGTAGGATTGCATCGGTGCGTTCACGTTCAGACGGAAGACCTTCCAATCCGACCAGTTGCTGCTGGTATTGCTGAACTTAGCGTTCATCGCAATCACGCGCCAATAATACACCTTGCCCGACTGGAAGACCTGTCCGTTCGGCAGGCGCGAATTTGCGTAAATCGGCGCCTCCCAGACGAACTCGCCCTCCTCATTACGCGGGGGCACAGGCATCGGACCGGACTCGTACATCACCGTACCCTGCTGCGAGCCGAGACGAATCTCGAGCGCGAACACCGGGTACTTGGTCTCAGACCCGTCCGGCAGACGCCACCTGAAGGTCGGCCGTGCCGAGGGCACATGCGCACCGCCGATCGGAGCGACTGCCACGGCTTTGGCTCGCGTCGCGTCAAACGTGTTGGTGAAGGACGCAACCGCACCATTCGTGAACGTGGTGGTCTCGCCCAAGAACACTTCGTATGACAGATGTGTGCGGTCCTCTTGCGGATTCACGTTGGGCAGGCCCCAGTCCAAGGTGAGGTCGCCCTGAGCCCAGAAGGAAGCTTCATTCAGCCACGCGTTGGGTGCACGAACCACCTTATCGAAGACCAGCATTTGGTACTGCTTCAGGCCGTCAACACCGGTCCGAAGGATACGTACGCGCTGTTCAAACGCACCACTTGCTTGCCCGTCGCCAAACCCGCCGCCTTCTTCACCCGCCGCCCCACGGAAGACGTCCTCAGAGCGCACACCCGAGGGGATCGCCATCCGCACATATCCCTGCATGTAATCGGTCAGCTCAATGGTGATCTCGTTGCGGTCCCAGCCGATCTGCGTCGCGAAGGGATGAGGCATCCCGCAAGGCTCGCCGGGGTCCCATGTGCCGTTGCCATCGATGTCCAAGAAGGCAAAGAAGTAGTTCTCACCTTCACGGAGGTAACCACTGTCGGCACGGCCCAAGTAGAGGTGTTGCGGCCACACCCCGCTCATCTTGGAGGTGTAGCTGACGGTAATCGTCGACACTTCGCAATCGATGTACTGATCGCGCGTCACCGTTGAGGGATCCTGAGTCCCTGTCGGCACGATAATGTCGTTCATGTAGAAGGTCAGATCAATCTCAAACTCGCCTGTCAGGTAGTTGATCTTCCCGATCGGAGTTCTAGCGCCCGTAATCGCACCGGAATAGATGATACCATCATGGTCAAAACCGGTCTCCATAGTTTGTTGCGTCCAGCTATCTGTAAAGGCCAACGCGAGGGTCCCAGGCTCCACGTTGCCCGGCGACAATGTCCCTGACACCACGCGGGCCGACCAGGCACCGAGCGGCAGACTTCTCGGGGTTGCCGTACGATCCAACTTAAAGACGGCGTCCGGCGGCCCGTCCATAGAAGGATTATCATAAGCCTGAATGACAACCTGATAGTCTGTCTCATTACCGCTGTTCAGTCTGAGGCCGTTGTAACGCAGCAATGTTTCGACCACCGGCACGGGGAACTCATACTTGTCCGTGCCGAGCGGCTCCAGGCTCGCACCAATGTCAGGGCTGACAGGCACGAACGCCGCGGAGTAACGCGCTTCAGCCCAATTCGACCAACCATCCTCGTCATCATCAAGATGCGGATCGTAAGCCCAAGGCGAGACCTTGTTGTATTGATTTTCCCACGTATCTTCCATGAAGTCATGGTCCGAGAAGATTTCGCCCAGATAGAGCGAGCCCTTCTTCAGGAAGTAATCCGAAACCGTTCGTGTGGTGCTGAACAGGCGCGGATTGACCATGGGATATCCGGGGGTGCTGGAGATCAGATATTCAGCATAATTGCTGAGCCCGTCGCCGTCCGGATCACCGTACGTACCATTTTCGCCTGTTCTGTCGTTCGGGTCGAGCCCGTACAACTGCTCCCACCAATCGGGCATGCCGTCATCATCGGAGTCGGCAGTCTGGACCGGGCCGCTCGGCGACCCCAGCGTGTCGCCGGGCAGGTAACCTGCGGCCAGATCACGCAGATAGCGCTCACCGTTGGACACGCCAGTATCACCCGGATCGCCGTACCAGCCGTTCGCGCCGTTGGCATTGTTGGGATCCAGTCCGTAGAGATCCTCCCACCAGTCGGGCAGCCCGTCATTGTCGGTATCGACAGAGGAGTCCGTCCAGTTGCTGCTGGCCCCCTGGTCATCCCACATCACGTCGGTCTGCTTAGCCCAAGCCATACCCAGCGGCAACAGGTCGCTCTTGATCTGAACGTTGGCACCTGCTGTCGGCTGCGAGCGATACCACATCGTGTGGGGATCGTTGCTGAACGGGAAGCGGTTGTCCGCCGGCACACCGGCCGTGCTATTGAGCGCCCAATAGACCGAGCTGAGCACCTGACCCGACCTAGCAGGCAGGTGGTGGACACCGTTCTCGATCCACGGGATATATGAGTACTCCGTGTAGACCTGGCTGTTCACCATGCCGTAGACGGAATCCCACCACGGCACGGGCACGCCGCCGTTGGGCTTGTTGATCGTCACGTCGGGGCTGGTGAACCCGCGCGGCGCCGTCGCGACATGCGCGGTGCTCGCGGCGCTGAAGAGGTTATCGAACGTGTAGTGGTAGAGCAACTCCGGCATCAACTGCCGCGAATCACCAATCACACGCGAGTAACCGCTGCCGCGCTGCCGCGCGACCGCCTCGCGGTTGCTGAGGAGATCAGCCTTGAGATAACGCTTGCGGTAGTTAGCCCGAATCTCTTCGGTGGTACGGGCGCCGTCCCAGATTCGGACCTCGTCCACGTAACCCTGATAGAAACTGGAGTACACACTCCAATCGGGCAGGGCCTCCGGATCGTTATTGGCCGCACCAACAACGATGACACCGGGCGTTACCACATCATAAACACTCTGTTCAGAGGTACCTGGGGTGGGGTCGATCGCCAGATTGACCACGCCATTGGCCGGCAACAGATCCGTGTCGACAATCTGCTCCTCTTCACCGTTGATCAACAACGTAAAGCGTCCCGTATTACCATCCATGCGGGCCGCGATATGCACCCACTCGTTGATTTTGAGAGCGCGGCCTTCGGCAATGACCATGCCGGTTTCGTCATCGTGCATGCCGGCGTTTTCGAAGCGGGCGAAAACACGCCCGGAGCCGCCTTGGATGCCGATCTGGAAGTTACGGCGGACGAACGCCAACGGTGTGCTGAGATCCGACTGCGTATAGACGATAGGACGCTCGATCAGCACCTGTGTGTCGCTCTTGAGGTCTTCCGGTTTGGCCCACAGCTCCACCGTGAAGCTCAGCAACGACCACGGATCGTAGCTGAACCCGGTAAGCGTCTGCGCAGCCGACTGAACACCGTCCAGCCACAGTGCCTGACGGCGGAATGGATCGTCATGATCCTGAGGATCCGATTTGCCGCTGGGGCCCTGTAGCAGTTCGGCCTTATCAGAGATACCGTCGTTGTCCGTATCGAACCCTTCCGTCATCTCAAAGTCAAACATCTGATAGTTATCCGGTAGCATCCGCGTACCGGGCCAGAAGAACATGCGCGGTCCACTAAAGCTGGCACCGTTCGGCCCATAGAAGCGCACCGTCAGACTCTCCGGACTAAAGCCCATGAGCGGGAAGAAGCCGAGATCGGTCATCCAGAGCGGCGTTGGGTCGGTATTAGAGTGCGCCGGCGCGGACGTGTTGGCCAGAAGCATCTCCTCGAAGTTATTCAAGCCATCGGCATCCGGATCAGCATACGGCATACCCGCCAGCCACGGATAGTTCACGAAGTCCATGGGCAGACCAGCGCCCCAGTCGTTGCCGATGAGCAGTGAACCGTAGTCGATGGTCCAACCACCGTCCTGAATGTACGCCCGACCGACGCGGTCGTCCAGACCGCTGCCCAAAATACCCGCACCGAGAATCGGATTGAGGCCGTGGAACATCTCGTAGTAGTCGTCCATGCCGTCCTGGTCGGTATCGTGATCACGCGGGTCGGTGCAGATATACCGGTTGGCGTGGCCTACCGGCAGCAGCACCCAGAGCTGCGGGTTCTTGTCACCCCACGGATAGCGGGCGACATCCCACGTATTGTCGACACGCGTGAAGAGGCTGGAAGGATGGAACGTGGCATCGATCGGCACGCCGACCTGAGCCATCCCCGACCTTGAATTGGCGGCGGTGAGGTCGTTGGTCGGAACGTCATAGCGGAAGTGACGCACCGCTTGGACATAATACTCCTGATAGTTCAAGAGACCGTCCTTATCCCAGTCCTCGCTGGCGTCAGCGACGGTACCGTTCATGCCGTCGGTGATCGCTCCGTCGGAAGCGGCGGGGTACGTACCCGTGAATTCAACCTCAAAGGCATCGGGCAGGCCGTCCAGATCGGTGTCCATCGAGCAGGGGTTCAGCCCACCGCCGACGATACAGGTCGAACCGTTGTCGACCGGCGTGCCATACATGAAGGCGCGCTCGGCGGCGTCGTTCAGCTTGTCGCCGTCGGTGTCTTTCGCCCACGGATCGGTCGGCCAGAACTTGTTGATCCAGTTCGCGTCAATGGCAGGGCGCGTGATCGAGACCGTTGCCAGCCCCGCGCCGTAAAGCGCCGGGTTCGCATAGCCGACCACCGAGTCCGTACCCGCGAATTCACGCTGGACCGTGAGTCCGTCGCCCACCGGATCTCCTACGTCTGAATCGTTATCGCCGTCTTCAGGCGACCACGGCGAGATGCCCATCTCATAGGTGCCAGGACTGCACGCAACATAGAGTTCCCAGCCGTCTGGCACACCGTCCATCCGCGTCGCGGTGGCGTCCGTGTCCGGCGTGAGCGGATGGGTTGACCAACGCGCCCAATCAGCCGTCTTTTCGGCGATCCTACGGGATCCGCCGATGCTCTCGCCCGCTCCGGCAAGACGTAGCTCGGACATGAACTTCATCAGCAAGTATTCGTCGAGCGACGTGAAGGGACGCGTGTTGGCCGCATCGCTTTCAAGCCAAGCGCCGAAGCGCTCGAAGCCCGGCGCGCTGCTGATCTCGGCCCAGCCCTCCGGTACGGGATGGTTGCGCGCGTAGTCCGGCATGCGCCCGACCGAACCGCACCAAGCCGTGCGCGGATCAAAACCAAACTCGTGATAGACCTGGAAGTGCAGGATGAGCGCATTGACCGGGACCGCTTCGACATCGCCGTCCAGATTCACGCCCGTAACAGGGCGGCCCACGGCGATCGGCGTGGTTTCGTTCGTGGAACCGTAGCGGTACCACGTCGTCAGGTTGCCGTCGGCGTCCTCCAGATAGGTCTCGCCGTCCAGCGCGGTCACCAGATCGCGCTTCACCACCGAGATGGCCATATAGTCGCCGTCCGGATTGTTATAGACGGGATTAAGCGCATCACGGGCATCGGTCGGATCGAGACCGCGCATGATCTCCCATCCGTCGCATATACCGTCGCCATCAGTATCCCAGTGGATCGGGTTGGTACCGATGACCATCTCTTCGAAGTCGGTGAGCCCGTCACCATCAAGGTCACGCTCCTCAAGCTTATCGGTCGCCGCGACGAGCGGGTCGAACTTCAGATAGATATCCGTCCACGGGATCTCTATGCCGGTCGCGATATCCAACGGATTGTAACGCACACCGTTGATTCTATTCACCAGCGAATTGTACCAGAAGAAGTACTCCCAACCGTCCGGATAACCGTCGCCGTCCGTATCCTCCTTGGTCGGGTCGGTCGGGCGCTCGGCACCCTTGGTCGCCGGTTGTGTCTGCGGGCCGATCAGGGCACCGGCCGCCTCTTCTTCAGGCGACATGTCATCGTCCGAACCGTAATCGATCCGGTTCAGGCCGGGGTGGAAACCGCGTACTTCCAAGTAGGCCGTGAAGGGCCGTCCGACGGTTCCGAACACATTCCCCATACCGCCGATGATACCGCCTTCGTCAGCCGCCGCCCCCGGCAGGAAATCGTTATCGCCGTTGTAATCGGCTGCGTTCGCCATATCGCCGCCGACCAGCGCGGGCAGACCGTAATAGTTGGCGATGAGATCGGGAATGCCGTCATTACTGATGTCACCGCAGTTGTCGGAGGGACGCCATTCGCGACTGAAGATAGCATCCACTTCGAGCGCCTTAGGAGCCGGCGCGTTGCCTTCGCCACTGGTCTCACCACCCTCAGGAAGGTTGACCAGCACGCTCGGCTTCGCGACGGAGATGAACGCCTGAGGCCCCAGTGCCTCGGTAGAGCCACGCCACACGTACACGAAGCTGTCGTACTGCATCTCCGGTCCGTTCGGCTGGCCGAAGGCGGTCTTGCCGGGAAGGCCCGTCACCCGGGCGATATAGTTCGTGACCCGATAAGGCACAATGTTGCCATCGCCGTCAAATGACGTCTTGTAGGGTACCGCCACAAGCTCGGCGGAGGTTGCCGTCGGATCATAGCGGAAGTGGTAAACGTTGTTCTCGATGTAGCGGGAAGCCGCGTCCGGCGAGAAGATCATGCCGTAGCCGAGGCCCGGTGCGCTGGCGTAGTCGGCGCCGATGATCGGTCCGATCGGCGAAACGTTGACCTGCTTGGAGGGGGCCACGCGGATCTTGAAGTAGACATCATCGCGCCCGCCGTCCTTGTCTTCGGCAATCACATGGATGATCTTGTCGCCGACGCCCGTGTAGTTATGGACGACACTGCCGCTCTTGCCGTACACGACGGTGGACGAACCATCACCCCATTGCCACGTGACGCGCATGTTGGTGCCGGAACAGTCTGGCTGCACATCGTTGATGTTCCAGTAGAAGGCATGGTCGGTATCTTGGGCGATGGTATAGGCCACGGTGGTTCCGTGAATGTCCGACGCCACCGGCGCTGTAATCACGGGAGCCTCATTCAGGACCTGCACAATGGCGGGAGAGTAATTGCCGTCGTAAAACGCGACCGCTCCGGGCGTCGCGATCACGGAAGGCGTAATCGTGAACCCGTAACCCGCCGATCGGTCAGTGCCGTCCTTGATGTCGGCGATATAGACCTTCTGCTCGCGGACCTGACCGATCATACCGGCAGGGAAGACCACCTGATCTTGGATCAAGGTCAGAGTGCCATTGACAGCCGAATTGCTAGGTGCCACATCCAACTGTACCGTCACGGCGTTGGTGTATGCCGACGTGAGTTGCACAACGATATAGTCCTTCTCGCCGGTGTTCGGCTTCTCGGAGATAGGCCCGGGAGGCGGCAGAATGCGGACCGCAGGCGCACCGGCCACATAGACATAGAACTCTATTTCTGAGGAGCCGCCATCTTTGTCTTCCGCACGGACGGTGACGGGGTAGACACCGGGCGTCGTGAAGGTGTGGGTGATCGAACCGATGGCAAAGCCGTTTCGATTGGAGACAGCCAACGCCTCAACCTCGGAGGTGCCGTCACCGAAATCCCAGTAGGTCCTGACCGGATTGAGGTCGGCGTTGACGTCCGCGACCTCAAAGGGGAAGACCTTGGGCACCGAAGCCGGCACCGAAACGTTGTTCGTGATCTGGCCGACGCGCTGACCCAAAACGCGCGTGACAATGGGCGGTACGTTTTCGATCGGCACACGGCGCGAACGCGCTGTGAAGAATCCGAAAGCGGCCTCATTGGTGATGACCGGCTTGAAGATAAGGTTGCCTCCACTGCTGAGGCTATTGCCGTCCAGAATTTGGAACCTCAGGGCAACGGAATTCGTCTCGCCCTGCCAGATTGGGATCGGCCCCAACGTCTCAAAGACCACGTTACTCTGGTCGGCGGGCTCAATTTCCAGCCGGACGTAGACATCCTCGGGATAGTCGCGTGACAGCCCGAACGAGACCTCGCCGATGCCGTTGGTCTCATCGAAACTGGGCCGACTGAGCACCGGTTCGACGTAAGGCGCGGGCTGGGCGGGGGAGGCGTTCACCGTGAAAACGGCAGTGGATGAGATGCCGCCGTCCTTATCCTTGGCGTACACCCTGACCGTGTAGGTGCCGGGGCTCAGATACATGTGGGTGTGCGTCCCCGAGGCACCGACCTGCACGACATCGGCGGAGCCATCGCCGAAGTCCCAAATGTTGGTTATACCGGCGGCCACGTCGGCCGCAACGTCCCGAATCTGCCAGTCGAACGGGATGTTTCGCATGGTGTACACGTTTCTGGTCGATCCGTCGACCGGTATGTCGAAGGTCGGTGCCGCATTACGGATCTTGATCTTCGCCACGGACGGGGTGTTGTAGAAATAGTTGCTGGCGGCTGCCCCAAGGATTATCGGTGTGATGGTAACCCCTGCCGAACTCGTCAGGGGGGTGCCGTCGGCGGCAGCGAAGGCGATCGCAGCCGACTGGGTCGTGTTACTGGGAACCACGACCGTCTTGGGTGAGGCGTCAAACGCGATATTGCCGGCATTGGGCGAGACATCCAACTGCACCGTGATGTCCTGCGGATAAGGTTCAGAGAGCGTGACCCACAGCGGCTTATCCATCGCGTCTGATTCTGTGAGCGTCACGTAGCCGAGTTCGTCCGGCTCTAGCGAGCTGTCTAGAGCGATACCCACCGTCGGCGGCGGGGGCGGGGTCACAGTGACCGTCTTGGTGATATAGTTGGTGACGCCGGGCGTCATGGTCGGCACGGGGCTGAGGTAGATGAGCGTCGTTCCTTCATTCTGACCATAAATACGGAAAGCGCGCTCGCTTTGCCCCGGTTGCAACGTCACCGCCGCCGAGGGCTGCCCCGGCTGCTGCTCGACGATCCGAGCGATGTTGGTGTTACCCGACCACACGTAGAGCGGCACGGTGTTGGAGACCGGCTGGCCCGTCGAGGTCCGCACCAAGCAGTTCAGTCGCGTGGTGGTCTTCTGGACCTCCCAATCCGCATGCTCGAATTCGACCGTCTGCAGACGGACGTTGGCTTTGGCAAATGTAGGATCGGCATTGACCGGGCTCTGGACGAAGCGCCAGACAACATTACTGCCGGACGTATTACGGATGGCCCATTTTTGGTTGTTCAAGAACTGATAAGCGTCACCTGTGCCTGCGGCACCCGCGCTGCCGAACAGCGTCATCGGTAGCGCCATGTCACCGGGACGCACCGTGTAGGTGAACTCGAGGTCGGTCTGCTCACCGTTGATCGCGCTGATACCAGACAACCTGGCGTACGTCAGCCCCTGCCCGGTCACGATTCGTATCATGAGCGGGTTGTAAACCTCATCGTAAGTTTCGCTGCCGCCGCCGATATACACCTTGTCGAAATTCCCGGCGAGGCTGAACAACCGGATACGGAAGCTCACCGTCTCACCGGGCGTTGTGATCGGTGCCGCATATTTGGGATCCCCCTCCTCGTGTTTGAAGATACGCTGGATGTCTCCGTAATCTTGCGCCAAGGCCGCCGTGGCGACCATCAACATCCCGCAGGCCGCGAACGGAACCGACAGCCTCTTAAACACATTTTTCATGCAGCTCATGTTCATGCGTATTCTCCTGATTCTCAACGTAAATCAAACGTCGTCCGGAACCGCCCGGCGCAGAAAACCTACTCCTTTTGTTGCCCCTGTGGCGTCGCCGGAACCGCCCGGCCTTCCGCCACCGCCTTCACGTCGCGCGCCTCAGCCTCCATGCGTCGGCGGACCTTTTCCCGCGCTGCCTGCATCGCTTTCTTGATCTCGGCCATTGCGCGCTCGTTCTCAGCCTCAAGCGTCTTCCACTCGGGACGCTTCGCCAATTCTTTTTTAACTGCCTCGTCATCGGCTCCGGGCGGTAGCGACGCGCGGGCTTCCGCAATCATCGCCTCCATCTTCTCGACCACCACCGAGCGTGCCGCTGCCGCCTGGGTCTGTTCACGGCGGCTCTCGACCAACGCTTTGACGTAAACGGGGTCCTGCATGCGATTGGTGATGACGGTCTCAAGAACGGGTTCGGTGCTCTGCTCCCCCTGCCCCTCGCCCTGTCCGGCGCGGCGCTTGCAGCCCGCCATCACCGTTAGCAAGCACACGAAAAGCATTGACACAGTTCGGGCCTTGCCCGCGCAAACCGCCCGCTCGGTAGCACCTGTCATGCGTTTTCCACTCAAAAACCCAACCATAACCGTCTCTTTCAGGTCAAATCAAGGCGTCTGCCTCACTCCGCTAAAATTGATGTGCATACAGCCCCGTCATTTTTCGATGGTAGCACGAGATAAACCGGACGGGCAAGGCCATTTTGAAAAAAAACGTAATTCTTTCGTCGCGCTTGCGCTCACGCCGCCACCCCATAAAAAATCTCTGCGCCTCTGCGTCTCTGCGTTAAAAAATTTCGAAAAAACTCCGCGCGCCGCGCCTTTCGGGTTGCATACTCCCGTAGGCATGCGTTATAGTGGACACACTTATGGCTGAGGACCGAACCAACAACGTCGCCTCCGGGACCCTCGTACTCGCTGACGGCGAAAACCAAGAGAACCTTTTCCGCGTCCGCCGCACCAAGCTACTGGTGATCAGCGGCCCGCTGCAGGGACGGGAGTTTGTCCTGAACCGTGACACCTTCACGATCGGCTCCGGCAATCACAACGACCTGATTATCGAAGACTCCACCGTCTCCAAGCGCCATTGCGAAATTGTGGTCGAGCAGTCCGGCTACCTGATCCGTGACCGCGACAGCACCAACGGCACTTTTGTCCAAGGCGTACGCGTCTCCTCCGCCCACCTCGCCCCGGGCTCCGAAATCCAGCTTGGCAAGACCCGCATCGTCTTCTGCCCGCTCCAAGAGGCCGCTGACATCCCGCTTTCGCGTAACGAGGCTTTCGGCGCCATGCTCGGCCGTTCGGTGCCGATGCGCCGCATCTTCTATCTGGCCGAGACCTACTCCCCCGCCGACGTGACCGTCATGATCACCGGCGAGACCGGCACCGGCAAGGAGATTCTGGCCGAGGAGATCCACAACCACTCCAGTCGGCGCGACAAGCCCTTTATCGTCATCGACTGCGCTGCCATCTCCAAGGAACTGATCGAAAGCGAACTCTTCGGTCACGTCAAAGGTGCCTTCACCGGCGCCAACGCCGACCGTCAGGGCGCCTTCGAGCTGGCCGACGGCGGCACCGTCTTCCTCGATGAGATCGGCGACCTCTCGCCCGACCTCCAGCCTAAGCTGCTGCGCGTGCTCGAAAAGCGCGAGATCAAGCGCGTCGGCTGCAACAAGGTGCGCAAGATCGATGTCCGCATCATCTCCGCCACCAACCGCAACCTCGCCAACGAGGTCAACGAAGGCCGCTTCCGCGAAGACCTCTACTACCGCCTCTCAGTGGTCCATCTTGAGTTGCCCCCGCTGCGCCGCCGCCGCGAGGACGTGCCGCTACTGGTCAAAAAGTTCCTCACCGACCTACACGGCGAGGACGCCATCAACCAACTCGCAGACTTCGACAGCACCATGGACGTCCTCAAGCGCCACGAATGGCCCGGCAATGTGCGTGAGCTGCGCAACCTGATCGAGCTGGCCTTCTACAGCGAACGCCGCCCCGTGGACCTCAGCGCCTTCCTCAGCCTCGGTAGCCTACGCGCCGGACGCAGATCTGCCGAGCCCGAGGTCAACTTCGTGACCGACCGTCCCTTCAAGGACGCGAAGAACGACCTGATCGAGGAGTTCGAGCGAACCTACCTCAACGACCTGCTCGCCCGCAACAAGCAGAACATCTCGCGTTCCGCCCGTGAAGCCGGCATCGAACGCGCCTACCTCCAGCGCCTGATCCGCAAATACGGCATGCGCGATTAGCGACGCTGCGTCGGCGCGGCGGGCTGCAACTGCTGCAAGCGCTGCGCGGCGTAGCGGCCTTGATTCGAACCGGTGCCGCTGCGGCGCACAAAGGCAGAATAGGCCTGCTTAGCCTGCGGGTGCTGTCCTTGTGCGTCATAGGCCAGTCCCTTGTAAAAGGCGGTAGCGGCTTCACCCGGCACCTGACGCTCGAAGGCGTTGAGGTGCTGCAATGCTCCGGTGTAGTCTTTGCGCTGAAACGCGCACTGGGCGAGCACGCTCTGCGCACGCGCCCCGGAGGGATAGAGACGCGCGGCCTGCGCAGCGACCTGCTGCGCAGCAGCGGTGTTGCCGGCTCCTTGGTGAGCCCGCGCCACCAGCATCAGGCCAACATAATCGTTGGGCGCGAGGCGCAGACCCTGCTCGGCCGAGGCCTTGGCCGCAGCGTACTGCTTGCGGGCGAGTTGCGCCTCGGCGGCGGCGAAGCTCTTGAACGCCTCCTTGTTTTTTCGGATCGAGGCGGTCGCAGCGAGGTAGGCTTCGCGGTTCAGCACGCCGCTGTTCTGGCCGGCGTACTGCGTGCGGGCGCGCTCCTGCGCCGTCTGCAAGCGCTCGGTGCTCATCGGGTGCGTGGAGAACATCTGCTCGAGCGCGGAAGGATTGGCACCGCTGAGCCGTACCAGCAACTGCTGCAATTGCACCATGCCCTGCGGGTCATAGCCGGCGCGCACCATGTAGAGCATGCCGCCCTCGTCGGCCTCGCGCTCCTGTGCACGGCTGTAGCTGGCCAGCACCACGGCGCTGCCGAGCTGGCCGGCCGTGCCCGCGAGATCCGCCCATGAACTGCCCTGACTGGCGAGGTATCCCTGTGTGCCGGTAATCAACATGTCGTAGACGGTACTCTTGCTCATGGCCGAGGCCGTGTGGCCGCAGTTGACGTGGGCGATCTCATGGCCCAACACCGCCGCGAGTTGCGCTTCGTTCTCCATTTCGGCCAACATGCCGCGCGTGATGGCGATCGTGCCGTCCGGAAAGGCGTAGGCGTTGACGTAGACCGCGTTGACCACATGGAAGTTGAAGGGCATGTCCGGAAAGACGGTATCGGCGGGCGTGAGGGTGGCGACCAGCTTGCGCCCGACCTGATTGACGTAGGCGACAACCTGCGCATCACTTACCTCGCCATAGTCCGACGCAAATTGCGACGGTGCCGCCTGCTTGGTGAGCGAGATGAGCTGGCTCTTGCCGCTCTCGCCCTGCAACAGGCTGAACTGCTGTTTGCCGGTAATGGGATTTGTGACGCAACCGCTGATTAGCAGAATCGCGCCCAGGACGGAAACCAAAACAGCCTCAATGCGTATTTTTTTCATCTTGTCTCTCTTCGTAATTCGGTTGTAGTAAGCGTCATCATACACCGCGCACTCACAGCGGCACACTACAAAAGCGGTCACCCGGCTCCATGGGGTGGCCGTTCAAAAAGGATTTCCCGTCCATGCGGCGGCTGCCGTCGGGCTGCAATGCCGTCAGACGCAACAGGCCGTTGCCGGTGGCAACGACCGGGCCAGTCGGTGAGAGCAGACAGACCGTGCCGGGCGCAGCCTGCTCAAACCCGGGCACCTCCTCATTACTCACCATCTCCGCCTGCAAGATCTTGATGCGCTCCGGCGCACCCGTCTTGTCGATACGTACTGGCAAGAACGTGAACGCACCGGGCCATGGCTCGAAAGCGCGGGTGCACCGTTCGATGAGTCTGGCCGGGAACGACCAGTCGATCTGGCCGTCGGCCTTGCGCATCTTTGGGGCGTAGGTCGCTTGCGAGTGGTCCTGCGGTTCGCGCGGCAACGTACCAGCGATCATCAAGCGCAGTGCCTTAACGATCGTGACGGCGCTGAGGATCGCGAGGCGCTCCATCAGGGTGACCGCAGTATCGTCCGAGCAGATCGGCTCGATGGCCTTGAGCAGAATGTCGCCGTCATCCATGCCCTCCGCCATCTGCATAACGGTTACGCCGGTGACCTCGTCGCCCGAAGCGATGGCCGCCTGAACCGGCGCGGCGCCCCGATACTTGGGCAACAGCGAGAAGTGGCCGTTGATGCAGCCGTGCGGCGGCAACGCCAGCAACCGTCGGCCAAGGAACTGGCCGAAGGCGACCACAACGATCACGTCAGGCTTGAGTTGCTCGAGTTGCTCCAAGACTTCGGGCGCATTGACCTTCTCGGGCGTGATGATCGGCTCGACTTGCCTCTCAACCGCGAACGCCTTGCAGGGACAGGGTGTGAAGCGTTGCCGCCGGCCCGAAGGACGGTCCGGCTGGGTCACGACGCCGACCACGTTCACCTGCGGCGCGCGCAGCAGCGCGCGCAAGGTGACCGCCGACGCGTCCGAAGATCCCATAAAGACAACACGCATGCACAATACCCTGTTGCTGAAGAGTTTTCCACGAGGTTACCACATCACGCACATCGTGACGCACACAATTTTTTACAAACCGGCATTTTCCGCACGCAGCGCAGCGAAGATACGGCCGGAGAGCGAGGACTGATTGAGTGTGTAGAGATGGATGCCCGGCGCACCATGCGCCAGCAGGTCGCGACATTGATCGAGCGCAAAACAGAAACCGGCCTCTTCGACATCCTCGGCGGCGGCCGCCTGCCGCAGGGCGTCCGGGATCGAGCAACCGGAAAGCTCGACAAAGCGTTCGATCTGCTTGGCCGAACTCAGCGGCATGATGCCGGGCAGCAGCGGGATCGTGACCCCCGCATCACGAGCTTGCGCAACAAAGTCATGGTAAGCCGAGTTACTGAAAAAGAGCTGTGTGACCGCAAAGTCCGCGCCGTTCTCCTGCTTGCGCTTCAAGAAGGTGATGTCGCGCGCCGGCGAACGCGGCTGGCCCTCCGCAAAAGATTCTGGGTGGCCCTCTGGGTAGGCGGCGCAACCGATCTTGAACTGCGGCCAGCCATCACGGATGAAGCCAATCAGGTCGCTGGCATAGGCGAATCCATACGGATGCGGGCGGAAACTGCTCTCCCCCTGCGGCGGGTCGCCGCGCAGAGCCATGATGGCCGGCACGTTCTTTTCCGCCAGCCGGTCGAGGATTCTGGAGAGATCCACCTGCGAATGGCCGAGGCAAGTGAGATGCGCCATGGCGTGCAACCCCAGATTGTTCTGCAACGACGCCACCAAGTCCACGGTGTTTTCGCGCGTACTGCCGCCAGCACCGTAAGTCACCGAGACCAAATCCACGTTCAGACGTGCGGTTTCGGCCAGCGTCGCATACAGCCGCGCCCAGCCTTCCGGCGTCTTGGGCGGAAAGAATTCAAACGAAATGGTCGGGTGACCGCTCTGAAGTTTTTCGAAAAAGGTCATGGTTGTGTCGTATCGGCTTACAGAATGGCTAATCCAGACAGTAAGAGCACCAGTATACGTACTTGGTTTCATCTTGCCAAGTCTCGACAATTTCAACTAAGGGACAGGTATTTTGTAACTAGGTGTTGCGCTGCCGAGTGCGCTACTTCACGGACGGGATGGTGCTTGGGCGGCAAGGCGTTTGTCGACGGGGAGTTCGAACGGAACCGGCGGCTCTTCTGCAACTAAGGGACAGGTATTTAGTAGAAATGAGGCTTGTAGCTCAGATGCGGAAGGTGGTAAAGTGTACGGTGTTCTGTGCTCGGGGCAGCGCCGAGGTGCTTCTGGGAATGGAAGCGTGTTTTTTTGACGGTGCTTTTCGGACGTTTTTGTCTGAGAGAGCTTTTTGGGGGGTGCGCGGCCGGACGGGCAGGGCGAGGCTCCGATGGGAGCGGATGTGGGTATGGGGTTCGAACGGGAAGGAGGAAGGCATGCGGCAGGCGAGGGTGAAGGCTGAGGGTACGGGGTATTACCACGTGGTGAGCCGGATCGTGGATCGGGCGTTCAAGATGGATGATGTGGAGAAAGAGATTTTCCGCGGGATCATGCGGCGCGCGGAGGCGTTCTGCGGGGTGCGGGTACTAACCTATGCAGTGATGTCGAACCACTTCCACCTGCTGGTCGAGGTGGGTGAGCGGACTGAGGTGGACGAGGCTGAACTGGTACGGCGCATGACGCTGCTCTACGGCAAGAAGCATGTCGCGGGCGTCCAGCGGCAGTGGGCGGAGTGGCGGCGGATGGGGCTGGCGCACTTGGTCGAGGAGCAGCAGGAGCGGCTGCGGGCGCGGATGTACGACCTGAGCGCGTTCGTGAAGACGCTCAAGCAACGCTACAGCATGTCCTACAACGGCCGCCACGGGCGCAAAGGGACGCTTTGGGAAGACCGCTTCAAAAGCGTGCTGATCGAGGGCGCCATGGGGGCGCTGGCGGCGGTGGCGGCGTATATCGACCTGAACCCGGTGCGCGCGGGGATTGTCGTGGATCCCAAGGATTACCGCTGGGGCGGCTACGGCGAGGCATGCGCGGGCGGCAGACTGGCGCGTGAAGGACTGGCGGCGGTCCACGGCGCGGGGGTTGGCGAGTGGCGGCAGGTTCAGAAGAGTTGCCGTGAGCTGCTCTACGTAGCCGGGGAGGAACGGCGCGCGGTCGAGGAGAGCGGGCAGGTCGTCCGGCCCGGGTTCAGTGCGGCGGAGGTGGCGCACGTGCTCGATGAGGGCGGGAGGCTGACGCTCCCGCAGGTGCTGCACTGCCGGGTACGCTACTTCACGGACGGGATGGCATTGGGCAGCAGGGCGTTTGTCGACGGGGTGTTCGAACAGAACCGGCGGCTCTTCGGCCCGAAGCGCAAGGACGGCGCGCGCAGGATGCGTTTCGCCGAATGGGGCGAGTTGCGGACGGCACGCGCGCTCCGCATCGCGCCGGTTCAGCTTCCTTGCGCATAGTAGCAGTGGCGGTGCGGCAGACCACAACCGGAACCACGACTAAGGGGCAGGTATTTAGTCGCTCAAACGCAGTGGATCGACAAGGGAGAGCCCTTTGAAGTGTATGCGGTAGAATCCGCGATCACGCGTCAACAAACGGTCTGCGCACTCGGCCGCATGAGCCGCGACCAAAAAATCGGCGATCACTCGATCACTGCGCGGCGTCTTGTTACAGCACATTCGTGTCGACAGCGGTGATCACGGTGCGCCTCGCAGTTCAGCCACCCATTCATCCGTACGCCTGTCCGCCCCCAGACATCCCGTGACATCGGCCACGGGATCATTCGGCACGACTTTCACAGCCGTCAGAACGCCATTTTTCACACTGAACGCCAACACGGTCGCCGGCTTGATACCCAAACGGTCACGCAAGGCCTTGGGAATCGTCACTTGCCCTCGTTCAGCAACGGTCGCAGTCAACACACTTCACCTCCAAAAGTATGGAAGCATGATCGAAAAGTATGGAATGGGTGTCAACAAACATTTCCCACAAAAACTAACGGACAACCAACTGAACTAACTACTAACTAAGGGACAGGTATTTTAAAAACTCCGGAGGGTAGGCGGTGTTTGGTGAGGAGCAACGTTGGGTGAGAGAATCATATGAGCAGAGGATCAGAGATAAAAGCGTTTGAATCGAACCTTAAAACCGGTGATCGGAAACACAACCTTTTGGTTCAAAATACCTGTCCCTTAGTTGTCTACGAAGGTTGACTCGCGACCCGCGACTTGCGACTTGCGGCCAGCCCTGCCCCCAAAAAAATCTGTTGGTAATGTGGGTGGCGTTCTGGGTAGAAAGTTAGAAAGTTTTGGGTTGACTTTTACCCCCCCCCCGCACAATGCGTGCCAACCATGGGAGCCGGTGAGTTGCCGGTTTACCCTGTGGGATGGTAGTGATTTCACTACTGTGAGAACATGTCATTGTCATAGAAAGGGCACACTATGAAGGAATCCATTCATTACGCAATTGCAAGTCTTGCGGGCGCGGTAATCGTTGCTTTGACCATTAAGCAAAATTTGAGTGAAGTTGAAGGAATGAACTTATATCGCTTCGATGATGGCGGGTTCGGCATTATATTGACGGCTGTTGGCGTTTACTTGATTTCAAAACTGTTGCTCATAAAAAAACAGTAATTCACTTATTAAATGGCGTTGGCAATATCGGTCGCACAACGCTTCGTGTCTTAGCGTCGACCGGAGAAAGGATCAACATGAACAAGCGACAATGAGCGGAAGAAGTCGTGTCGGCAATCCGAACGCGACTGAATGGTATGCACCATGCGTGCGTAACAGATCAAACGCATTATCTTATCCACTGTCGGAGCCGTAAACCGCACGGTCCGATACTAAAAAACGCAGAAGCGGTTGGGAGATGAGTGATGAACGGAATCAGATCTTTGTTGCTGGTACTAACAAGTGCATTGGTTCTCACAGGTTGTTCGGGAAAACCTTCGGAGATCGATGCGAAGAAGATACTCGAATCGAAGATTCAGTCACAGTCAAAGGGCTTGATCAAGTTGACCGCGTTTCAGAAGACAAACGGGGCAATGAAGAAGGTGCCGATGACCGGGGAGAAATTCTACGAGATGGATTTCACGTACGAAATCACCTTCACAGATGATTGTATGTGGGACCGCCGAGCAATGGCTGTGTTCGGAGGCTCCGGAGGTCGGTTTAGCGCGGCCCCTGTCCCCAACGATTCCAAAGTCAAAGGGGATTACGGCTGGAAGAAGGATGGAAAAATGTTGCCTCCTGAAATAGCAGAAGGAATTGCAAATGCGCACGGCTTTTCCGAGGCTGGATATAAAGGAAAAACACTTGGATTCAACTCATCTGTGTCGCTGTCGAAAACAGAGAAAGGCTGGGCCGAGTAATGACTCAGTATTGGATCGCCCACGCCAAGGTGGACAACCGGCCTGTTCATGAATTGTGCCGCAAACATGGAATCTGGTTTGCGAATGCGGAAACGACTCAAGGTCGTCTCGAACAGATCAAAAAGGGCGATGGTATCGCACTCAAGACTGGCGGGCGTATCATTGCCACAGGGATCGTTGTAGATACCACAAGTCTGAAACCATATCGGTTGGTTTTTGTGGAATGGACGTCTTGTGACAAGAAGGCACCAAGAGGTCTCCGCGAAACGCTGTACGGTCCATATGCCGAATCAAACGAATACGTCAAAGCCATATGGGGAAGCAAGGCGTAGAATTGGAATAAGCGCCGGGTGCGCTGCCCCACCCGGCAAGGCCGGTCCAGTCCCAGTGCCCTGCGGGACAACTAAGGGACAGGTAATTTGGGGACACGCCGCCTCGCCACCACACTTGTGCTTCCAAAGCGGCGGCGCGCGGAATACCGCTCGCCGCCGCACTGTCACCAACTGACTGCGGTTATGCGTTTATTCGTGAAGGGCGGATAGTACGGCTTGCGGATTCTTTGCGGCCACAGTGAGGAGTGCCCGCGCGGGACCTTCCGGCTCTCGCCGCCCCTGCTCCCAGTTCTGAAGGGTGCCAACGCTCACACCGATCATGCGCGAGAACACCTCTTGAGTGACGTTCAGCGACCGCCGCACCTTCTTGATGTCGGGTGGCGAAAACTCAAAGCGGCGGCTTGCAGGCTTTTCGCCCTTCTTGATGCTTCCCGCCTCTTTGACACTAGCGAGCAACTCGTTAAAATCATTTTTCTTCATGAAGCCACTCCTCGACGACCGCTTTAAGCTGTCGTACCTGGTTCGTTGTTAAGTCTTCTGTCTCATTCTTACGGTATGGAAACAGCATGAATAGCGTTTCTGGAACCCACCAGTAGTAAATGATGCGCGTCCCACCGCGTTTACCTCTTCCTGAACTTGACCAGCGTAATTTTCTCAGGCCTCCGCCGCCCGGAATAACACTTCCTGCACAGGGGTTCCCGACAAGAAACATCTGCAACGCCCGATATTCCTCGTCGGACATGCAGCTTCCGATACGGCGAGTGAACACGCTGGTCTCCACAATTACCATGCGAAAAGTGTACGCCATTGGCGTAGTGTTGTCAACGGGGACATCACCGTCTCAAAAAACCTCACTCCGGAATCGCATAGCCTTCCGCTGCGTGTTCGGCTATGCTGTACACCACTATGCAACAGACTCCATCAGCCGACACGCCTCATTTGAAATGGGCCGGAGATCTCTTTGAAGTGACACTGCGGCTCGACCGGCCCCGGCCGGGACGCGCCGTCTTCCGCACCAACCTCGGCATGGCGCGCGTGCGACGCCGCGAGTTGATCGCCAGCACTGAATCGGGCGAGCCGGTGCTGGCACGCGACTGGCACGATATCCCGATGCGCGAGGAAGCGCCGGGCGTGTTCCGCGTGCGTGTGCCGTTGACCGAAGTCGGCATCTTTGAGGGCAAGGCCTGTTTCTTTGCCGAGGGTTCGTCGGTGCCGGAGTGGCCGGCGGGCGACAACCTGCGCATCAAGGTCGGCCCCGCCCACACCGCCTGCGCCAATACCATGTACACCGCCTTCGTGCGCCAGTTCGGCGCGGCACGGCATCGCAACCCGAGCACGCCGGAACTCAGGGAACACGAGGCCGCGCTCGACCGGCAAGGCTACACCGTCATCCCGCCATCGGGAACGTTCCGCGATCTTATCCGCCAGCTCGACACCATCATGGGGCGCCAGCGTTTCCGCATCCTGCAGCTTCTGCCGGTGCATCCGGTGCCGACCACCTACGCGCGCATGGGCCGCTACGGGTCGGCCTTCGCGGCGCTCGATTTCTTTTCGGTCGATCCCGCGCTGGCGGAGTTCGATACGTACGCCACGCCGCTCGATCAATTCCGCGAGCTGATCGATGCCGTACACAGTCGCGGCGGCAGTCTCTTTATGGATCTGCCCGCCAACCACACCGGCTGGGCCGCGACGCTCCATACCCACCACCCGGACTGGTTCCGGCGTAGACCCGACGGCGAGTTCATCTCGCCGGGCGCGTGGGGCGTGACCTGGGCCGACTTGGTGGAGTTGGATTACAGCGACCCACGATTGCGCGCCTACATGGCCAAGGTGTTTCTCTTCTGGTGCAGCCAAGGCGTGGACGGTTTCCGCTGCGATGCCGGCTACATGATCCCGGTCGAGACTTGGACCTATATCGTGGCCCGTGTGCGCAAAGAGTTCCCCGACACCATCTTCATGCTGGAAGGGCTGGGCGGCAAGGTCGAGGTGACCGAAGAGTTGCTCACCGTAGCCAATCTGGACTGGGCCTACTCCGAATTGTTCCAGACCGAAGATCGCGGCGCATTCGACTGGTACCTGCCGCGCGCGATCCCGCTGGCGGAACGCTGCGGCCCGCTGATCCACTTCGCCGAGACGCACGACAACAACCGTCTGGCCGCGCGCGGCGAATGTTATGCCCGTATGCGCGTGGCGCTGTCGGCTCTGCTCTCGCACCAAGGCGCGTTCGGCATCACGGCGGGCGTCGAGTGGTTCGCCACGGAGAAGGTGGACGTACACGGCGCCTCGGCGCTCAACTGGGACGCGCCGCACAATCAAGTGGCGGAGATCGCGCGCCTGAACGCCCTGCTGGAAACGCATCCGGCCTTCGGCCCCGATACGCGCCTGCGGCCGGTGCAGCGCGGCGACGGGCCGTTCTTGGCGGTGCTGCGCGACATCGGCACAGACGCGGCGACCGACGGAAGCGCGTTATTGGTGCTGGTCAATCTCGATTGCGCGCACCCGCAGACGGCGCACTGGGACGAGGCGGCCTTTCACGGAACGAAGGCGTGGGATCTCGTCACCGGCGAAGCCTTTGCACTCACGCCCGGCGCGGGTCTCGCGCTTGCACCGGGACGCGCCTGCTGCCTGACGCTGTGCGCAGAAGATGTCGCGGCGGTCGACGCCGCAGCGGCGGCGGTCGTCGAACCGGCCGCGCTGTCGCGCCGCCGGCGGAATCTCATGGCGTTGCGGGTGAAGTTGCACCTCGCGGCGGTAGACAACGGCGACGATGACGAACGCTTTGCCTGCACCTGCGAGCCTGATGAGCTGGGCGCGGCCATGACGGCTGATCCCGATGCCTTCTGCGCCGACGCGCCGAACCAACTGCCGCGCCGCACGGTGTGGTATTGGCCCGAGGATCAGCGTCGGCAGGTGATGCTGCCCGAAGGCCATGTGTTGCTGGCGCGGGCCGATACGCCCTTCCGCGCCGAGTTGAAGAGCGGACGGTACACGCAGGCACGCGAGCGCGCGGTGCGGCTGGACGACAGCACATGGGGCGCGTTCCTGATCGTGCCGCCGTACGACGCGGCGTTGGACGGCACACGCGCCGAACAGCGCTCGCTGGTGATGACGGTCTTCACCGACGCAGGCGTGCAACGCGCCGTCTCCGACCTGCTGGTGCTGCCGCCCGCCGGTGCGGCGCGGGCGGTATCGCGTGTCAGCGGCGTACGTGTGCGCAATGAGCCGGACTTCTGTACCGTGCTCTCGAACAGCGCAGGCGCGATGGCGCAGGCGCGTGCCGCGTGGGGCGAAGTGCGCAGCCAGTACGACTGCCTGCTCGCCGTCAATCCCGATCCGCGGGTGCCGGCCGACAAGATGATTTTCTGGACGCGCTGCCGCACTTGGCTGCGCTATCGCGGCTATTCGCATGCAATCGAGGCGGCCTGCCTCGACGCCTTCACGACTGATCCGGCGGGACGCTTCGCCGAGTGGTGCTTCAAGGTGCCGTGCGGCATCGGACGCTGGGTGCCGCTGCGCTTCCGGCTCGAATTGGAGCCGGGCGTCAACCGCGCGCGGCTGCGCGTGTCGCGACCGGCGGTCGGCGCGTGTGGATTGGATGCGGCGCAGGCCGGGTTGTTGGAAGCCGACGAACCGGTCAAGGTGATCGTGCGTCCGGACATCGAGTGGCGCAGCTTCCACCACAAGACCAAAGCTTTTATGGGGCCGGAGCATGAGTGGCCGGCGGCGGTGCATCCCTTGGCGCGCGGATTTACTTTCGAGCCGACCGACGGTATGCGGCTGGGCATCGAAGCCACAGCGGGAGCATTCCACATCGAGCCGTCGTGGGCGTATATGGTGGCGCATCCCGAAGAGCAGGAGCGCGGGCTTGACGGACACAGCGATCTTTTCAGTCCCGGCTGGTTCGATCTGCTCCTGGATGACGGCGGCGAGATCACGCTTGAGGCGGGGGAGACGGCGGTAAGTAGCGCTCAACGCTCAACGCTCAACGCCCAACATGCAACGCCGACGGGTGCGCTGGCGACGATACCGGAAACGCTGTCGCAGGCACTGTCGCTCTACGTGGTGCGGCGCGATGCGCTGAAGACCGTGATCGCGGGATATCCGTGGTTTCTGGATTGGGGGCGCGACACGCTGATCGTGCTGCGCGGGCTGATCGCCGACGGCCGGCACGATGACGCGCTGGAAATCCTGCGCGAGTTCGGTCGCTTTGAAGAACGCGGCACATTGCCGAATATCATCCACGGCAACACGGTGGGCAACCGCGACACCTCTGACGCGCCGCTCTGGTTCTGCGTGGCGGCCGGCGACCTGATGGAGGCGATGGGCGACCGCAAGGTGCTTGATGTGGCCTGCGGATCGCGTACGCTGCGCGAGGTGCTGGTGTCGATCCTCACGTACTATCGCGACGGTACGCCCAACGGCATCCACATGGATCCGGCGAGCGGGCTGATCTACAGTCCGTCGCACTTCACCTGGATGGACACCAACTATCCGGCGGCCACGCCGCGCGAAGGGTATCCGGTCGAGATTCAGGCGCTCTGGATCGCAAGCCTGCGGCTGGTGGCACGCAAGATCGACGCCGAATGGAACGCGCTGGCCGAACGTGCGACATCGGCGCTGGCGCGGCTCTACGTGGTCAAGGAGGGGTGGCTGGCGGACTGTCTGCGCGCCAAGGCTGGCGAACCGGCCGAGCGGGCGTTGCAGGAAGATACGCTGCGCCCGAACCAACTGCTGGCACTCACGCTGGGCGTGCCGCTGGCACCCGAACTGGCACGTACGATGATCAGCGCGTGCGAGCGGCTACTGGTGCCGGGCGCGATCCGCAGCTTGGCGGATCGACCGGTTTTGGCGGATTGCGCCGTCTGGCACAACGGCACCCTGCTGAACGATCCGCACCGGCCTTATCAAGGGCGTTATCTGGGCGACGAGGACACGCGGCGCAAACCCGCCTACCACAACGGCACGGCGTGGAGCTGGCCCTTCCCGCTCTACGTCGAGGCGCTGGTTCAGTTGTACGGCGACTCCGCGCGCGCCACCGGGCTCTCGCTGCTGGGGTCGGCGATCGAACAGTTGAACCGCGGCTGTCTGGGGCATCCGCCGGAGATCTGCGATGGCGACGCGCCGCACGCGGCACGCGGTTGTTGCGCACAGGCGTGGGGCGTGTCCGAACTGCTACGGGTCTGGCTGCGGATCACGCGAGGTGGAAAATCTCCGGCAGCTCCGTACAAACCGGGGAGTTGTCGGGGTTGACCTCCATCAACGGCGCCATGTAGGCCCACCACTTCTGCATGATCGCGGTCTGCGGCAATTGAGCGGCGGTGTTTGTCTCGCTGAGCTTCTGCACGGCAAAGAGCGTCAGGCTCTCCTCATCGAGAAAGATCGAGTAGTCGGAGATACCTGCCGCGCTCAGCGCCTCGGCCAGTTCAGGCCAGATCTCGTCGTGGCGGCGTTTGTACTCGGCGATAGTACCGGGCTTGAGTTTCATCTTAAAGGCGTGTCTGTGCATAAGTGTGTTATCTCCGTTTAGAGGTTATATCTCACCTGAAAAAGGCCATAAGGCTGGCACGGACATGCGGGAGGGGCAAGCGTCTGCTTGCCCTGGACGAGCAGACGCTCGTCCCTCCCCTGTGTGTGGGATCGTCCGCTTCCGTTTCTTTCGTCCTAGGCATTGATATCAGATGGGCAGGAGCGCTGAAGGGAACGGCTCAGCGCGACATAGACGAGTACCGCGACGAACCAACTGGGAAAGCTGACGAAGAAGATCTTGTCCGCGCCGAAGGCCGCCAACAGTCCGACGCTGAAGACAACGCTGGCCAGCCAGGCCGCGCCCGCCGCCCAATTCATCGGTAACCGCACATGCTCGGCGATAAACCGCCGCATGCCGAAACGCGGCAACAGCCAGTAATCAGCGAAGATCACCGCGCCCATCGGCATCAGGATCATGCCCCACATCGCCACGAATCCCATCAGCTTCATGATCACGACCGGGAAGATCGCGGTGACGCTGGCCGCGAGTCCAGTGACCAGCGTAACCTTGGCACGCGATGCCTCGGGAACCAGCGCCTGGAAAGCGAGACCCGCGCGGTACAGCGTGGGGTTGGCCGTGGTCCAGCCGGCGATCACGACAACCAGCAGGCCCAACGCACCGCAGGCGTTGTAAGCCAGCGGACCGGGCAGCACGGCGGTATTGGTCGGATCGGCCTGAAGCTGAACCGCGTAGAGGGTCGAGGCTGCGATCCACGCCATGAAGTGGCCGAGGTACATCCCCGCCGCCGAAGAGAGCGCATACCACGATTTACGGGCGAAGCGGAAAAGCGAGAGGTCGGCCATGCCGATATGCCAGACCATGTTGCAGAACCAGGAGAAAAACATTACATGCCAGAACGTGAACTTCACCTGCCCCGGCTGCGGTTCGCCGCCGGTCCAGATGCGCGTCGAAGCGATCTCCCAGAAGTTGTCGAGTCCGGTCACGCCCATCTTGCGAAAACCGATCACGCCGAAGACCACGAACATCACGACCATCAGCGGTGCGACCAGATTGGCGAAGGCAGCCACGACCCGGTAGCCCTTCACCGCCGCAATCGAAAAGAGCACGCCGGTCGCCAATACCGCCACAATCCAACCGAAGCCGGTCGGCAGGGTGTCGCTCAACTCCGGCATGCGGAATTTGAAGAAGACCCCAGCACCGTGGCCGACACCGTGATCATCGCCCCGGCTTGAACCGTGAACATCACGCCGTTGACGATGTTATAGAACACCACCAGTCTGCGGCCGCAGATCTTTTCGAGGTGGTAGTAGAGCGTCAGCCGCACGCGCGTGGCGATCGGCGCAGTGAAAAGCGTCCAGCTCAGTACGGCCAGCAGATTGCCGACGAACAGGCCAGCAAAAAAGTCGAACGCACTGACCCCCGCCGCGAGAAAGAGCGGCCCGATCATCAGCTCCGTCCCGGCGACATGCTCGCCCGCGAACTGCCCCACATAGCTTTTCAACCCCAGCCAAGCGTGCTCCGGAACCGGCTCCCGCTCATACTCGGCCCCCGAGCTTGTCTCTCCGGCCTCTTCCCGTGCACCCCTTCCAATACTCTGCTTGATTTTGCTCCATCCCAATTGCATCGCGGTCGCCTTTCATCATTTCTGTTCGATGCCCGGACTCTTCTTCCCTTTCTAATTCAGATCGAGAAGTTGCGAGAGACACTTCACAAGTGGTAGAAAAAAATCTGGAAATTGATCCGGGGCTTGAGGAACCCATTCATTATCGCTGATACTGGCCTGAAGGGTCTTCCCAGGTTTCAATACACTGGTCATGGCGTGGAGGACGGCCTTGCCCTCATTTTGCCCCTTCGAGCCCAGTTCTGATCCGGGCGGAATCGCGTCTTTGGTGTTCTTAACGACTTGAATAAAGTCGTCAGCCTTTTTATGCAGGACTGGATAAACACCTTTCGCCCGTTGCAGGAGGAGCGTTTCTAAAGAGCCGCTGCTCTGATTGTCGGGCATAACGAACACGCCAAACGGACATGTGCCTGTGGTACAAACGCCGACATGTGAAGGGAACGAGTACGTCCCGAGTAATTCATTGTCTTTACTTTTTTCGCCCCACTCAGTTTTCAGTTTATCAAATTGCTTAGGCAGATTACTGTCTGCATCCAAAATGAAACCAATCGATGACGGGCGAATATCAGTTTTGTCCAGAATTACAATCGCAGAAGACACCCCCCCCAACAAGCTTGGAGTCACCTCCAGTAGAAATCAGAACCACACACTGTTCGTCTTTGACATGGAAAGCAGGAACGTCAGAGCGTTTGTGGATATCACGCTCTTCGTTTGTTGGGAATGTCTTAGGAACTAACTCTCGAACCTCGGACGGGATGTTTTCCGAGGGGTTTTCCGGGTTATCCAATTTTCTCTTCTGTTCAAAACCGAAAGCGCTGAGTAGTCTCTGAACAAAAGCAAGGTCGTGTGCACCTTCAACTGCGATGAGATCGACACGCATGGATTACCTGATCTCCAAGCCACCATGAACCCGAAGGTCTGTCAGCAGGTTATAGTTCAACCGTTTAGCGAGATGATCTTCTTTGCTCAGACGGTACGTGACAAATTCATCGGGCGTCTCTTTTGCAGATAAGAGCACAGCATCTACAGCCTCAAGGCTGTGAGTTGTTGCAAAAATCTGAATGTGGTTCTCCCGTGCCGCCTTGAACAACCATTTCATGATCTCCGGCAAAACGAACGCATGGATGCCGCTCTCGATCTCATCCAAAAGCAAGAGGCCATTTTTGGCTGTAACGAGTCCCGTCACTATGAAAAGCACACGCTTCATGCCGTCTCCAAAAACCATGAGCGGCGCCTCGCCAAAATCCTTGTGTTCAACCCTCAGGTAAGGTCGGCGGTTTTCGGACGCAACACTGATACTCTCTATGCCGGAATCAAACATTCGCGCAAGTTCGAGAAGGTCTTTTTGTTGATCGACCTTCAACTTTGAATACTTGTCGGCGCAGCGTTCAGCAAAACGGTATTCGAATCCCAAAACTGCGGCCACAGGAAACGCGAATGAATTAGCGCGTCTCCGAATAAAGGGGACGTCTTGCCAAAAACGGCGGGTAACGGACTCCGCAACGGTCGACGAGCCGTCCTGAGCACGTATAGAGTCCAATTTGATCTCAATCCCCTCATAGGTTCCACCTGTTGCGGGATTAGAGTCTAGGGGTCGTTTCGCCAAATACCTAAGATCCTCTTCATCTGGCATACCGAAGACAGGTTGAACACTTGCCTTGACCTCTCGGACAGGACATGCCCCAGTACTGGAAAGCTGAATCGAACCAGAGCTACCAGTATCCGTTTGTTTCGTGTACGGGAACATCCACACCAAACAGTCGTTCAACGAATGGGTCGAAAACAAACGTGAACTTGTGTTTCTGGCGTTTGCTATTCTAGCCCAATCAGCCGGGTCTTCCGGATTACAAAAGGCTTGCAGGGCCTCAAGCACCGAGGTTTTACCTGAATTGTTGCCGCCGATCAAAAGGTTGAAGCGCCCCAGCCGCTCAAAAGTCATACCTTGAAGCCCACGGAATGCCCCGATTGTAAAGGAATTAAGATGGTAAGTACTCATTTTGTCTAACCCCGTACCAATCCACAAACACCGTCATCTTAGCGGTTTGAAGTTCAGACGACAATAACCGAAATCGGGCACCCATATCCTCTGCAATCCCCTCGACCGTGCCACACGGCGCTCACTCCTGCGGACGAGCAATCTTGAAGGTCCAGGCGTACTCGCAGGGCAGGGTGCCGGGATTGACCACGGGCGGTTTGATCGTGAGCACCCCGTCGCTGCACGTGAACGTGACCGGCAAAGGACTGCCGAGCAGCGAAACCGAGTCGGCCTTGGCGATGTGGTTGACCACCAGCGGCGCTTGCGGCCAGCGCGCGCAGATCACATAGAGGGCATCCGGTTTCTGAGTGAAATAGACCTTGGTTTCGCGCATGTTCTTGGGACGGTGCCGCCAGGCGGTGGTGCCGTAAATCGCCTCGCCGTTGACGCTCAGCCAACGCCCCATATCAAGCAGGCGTTCTTCCATAATCACCGGGATGAGGCCGTCGGCCTGCGGACCGATATTGAGCAGCAGGTTGCCGCCGCGACTGACCTTCTCGATCAAGGTCTCTACGCACTGTGCACTGGTCATGTAATGCGCGGTGGTCTCAAAACGGTTAAAGCCGAACGAACCGCCGATGCCGCGGCACTCCTCCCACGGATGCGTGAACTGGGTATCAAGCGAGCTACCCGAATGAACCAGATCGTATTCGGTCGTGTAGTGGTCGCCATGCTTGCCGCGCGTCTTTTTGCCCCAGCGGTCATTGACCACCACGCTCTCCTTGACCGGCGATTCGTTGTACAGCCAGGCCAAGAAATCGACGCTGCGCAGCTCTTCGTCGGAGTAGTCCCACTCGCCGTCGGCCCAGACTATATCGGGCTCGTAGCGCGTGACCAGCTCTTTCATCTGCGGCAGGTTCATCTCCGCGACCCACCGGCCGATATTCTCCTTGTAGAGCGGGTTGCCCCACTCGAGCAGCGAGTAGTAGAAGCCCATGCGCAAACCGGCCTGCTTGACCGCCGCAGTCAGCTCGCCGGCAAGGTCGCGGTGCGGTCCGAGCACCTGCGCGTTCCAGCGCGGGCTGTAAGCGCTCGGCCAAAGCGCGAAGCCGTCGTGGTGCTTCGACGTAAGCACCACATACCGCGCACCGGACTTCTTGAAGAGATCGGCCCACTGGACAGGATCAAAGTGCTCGGCGCGGAACTGCGTGGCGAAGTCCGCATAGGTGACGTTGGTGCCGTAGGTGCGGGCATGGAAGTTGGTGAAGGCCGCGTTGTTGGAGCGCATGCGGTTGTCGTAGTGCTCCGAATACTTGGCGTAGACATTGGCCGCGTCGGTCGGCGCGTAGGCCGGTACCGAGTAAACGCCCCAATGGATAAAGATGCCGAACTTGGCCTCCTGCCACCACTGCGGAATCGGGCGTTTGTCGAGCGACTCCCACTCCGCCTTATACGGTTCAGCGCGCAACGCGAGCGCGGCACAAGCAATAAGAACACACGGCATCAAGTAACGTTTCATAGGAGCCTCCAAGGTTGTTGCGTATAAACCGATTCCGGTCATACAGGACACAACATAGCTTACACACCCCGGCCCATAGAAACAAGCCCCACGGTAGCACATTTCGTAATTTCGTAATCGTAATCGGTTGATGACAGGGGTGTGAGCCGTCTAAATACCAGCCGTCTAAATACCTGTCCCTTAGTTGTCACCCGATTACGCGCAACCCGCATAATCCCTATTGCACGGGAAACGGCGCGTTGATACTATGCCGTTGTGTTCTTCAAGTGTCATAGTACCAGCGTTTTGCATTGGGCTGCACGGAGCGTGCGGTTGGCGGTGGCTTTTTGCCTGTTCGCGCTGACCGTTCTCCAAGGGCTGACGTTTTGTCTCTGTGCCCCGGATCCCGACGGCTGCGGCGGACACTGCCACGACTGCGGAACGCCGCCTGCCCCGTCTGAAACGCATCTCGAACACCTCTGCAACCACCTGATTTTTGAAGGCCCGCCACCGGGCGAGCCGGTGCCTGCCGCAGTCAAAGAACTGAACGGCCTGCTACTGGCTCTCGCCGCAATGCCGCCTCCTGCCTGTGCGCCTGTCGCGCCGCAGACCGCGCCGCGATGCCACAGTGATCGACCGCCGGGGGTACCGGCACCGCAACTTCTCTTTCTCGCGCGCTCGACGCAATTCCTCTGCTGAAACCTCCCTGTGACGGATCTCTCGTCTCCCGCCGCCCGTTCGGGCTCGGCGGAAGTTACCGAACGCCGTTTCACACGAGGAGGTTTTCATGTTCCGCATTGTCCAACGGAGCCTTTCCGTTTCGCTCATTTTGTCCATAGGCGCCGGAATCTATGCCGGCTGCCGCAATGTCGCCCCCGCGCCGATCGACTGGCCGCACGAGGCCGCTGTCTGGTCGGACGCCGTCACGAACCGCGTCACGCTCTCGGCTGCGTCGGCACGCGACCTCGCGCTGATCCTCAACCCCGAGATCAACGCGCTGCGTCTCAGCCGTCAGAACGCCGAGCGCGAGGCGCTCGCCGCCGGCTGGTGGGAAGATCCCGCCTTTGATCTGGAATCGCTGCGCATACTGCGCGGCGGCCCGCACCCTTGGATCCTCGGCAGCGGCTTGCGCTTCAGCCTGCCGCTGACCGGCATCCCCGGCCTCGAAAAGCGCGCCGCTCTCGCCTACGCGCGCGCCGATGCCCTGGCCGTGGCCGCCGCCGAACGCGAGTTGCTGGCGGAGGTCGGGCAACGCTGGCTCGCCTGCGCGACCGACGCCCGCAACGCCGCCGCGCAGAAAGCCTATCTGGCGCGCCTCGCCGAACGCGAGCGGCAGGTCGCCGCGCTGGTGGCGGTCGGCGAGTTGCCGCCCGACGAACGCGAACGCCTCGCGCAAGAACGGCTGGCGCTGGAAACGACCTGCCCCTGTTGTTCAGCCGAAGCAATCGCACGCCGACACGCCCTGTTGCGTACGCTCGGCCTGCATCCCGACGCGCCGGTGGAGCTGGATTTCGCGGCCGCGCCGCAACCCGACGCGCTGTACGCCGCATTCGGTGCTGCACCCGCGACCGACCTGGATCTTGTACGCCATCCGCGCGTGCAGGAACGGCTGGCGCGCTTCGAAGGCAGCGAAGAGGCCTTGCGTGCCGAACTGCGTCGCCAGTATCCCGAACTAGAGATCGGCCCGCAGTTCGGACACGAAGAAGGCAGCGCACGCGCGGGTGTGGGCGTGGGTTTCACGTTACCGCTCTGGAACCGCAACCGGCAGGCTATCGCCGAGGCCGAAAGCACCCGTGACTCCTCGCGTTTCGAGGCGGTCGCGGAGTGGCGCACGTTGGTCGCGGAGTGGCACGAAGCCCGTGCCGCGCTGCAGGCCACCGAGACTCTGGAACGACGCTTGCGCGAAGAGCGTCTGGCCTCCGCACGGGCGGCGGTCGACCGCGCCGAGCGCCTCTACCGTCAGGGCGAAGCCACCCTGACCGAACTGATCTCAGCCGAAGCCGCCGTCTATGACATCCACGAAGCGTGGATCGAAGCCGAACGCGGATTGAACGAAGCCCGTATCCGCCTCGCGTTGCTGTATGTCGATTCTTCTACCGAACCCGATCCCAGGAGGACACCATGAACCGTTTTACTTTTGCTCGTCCGCGGGCAAGCAGACGCTTGCCCCTCCCGGCGGCGGTCACGCCGCATGCATCAAAACCTCCGCGTCTCCGCGTCTCTGCGTTAAAAAAACACTCAACGCTCAACGCTCTGCGGGCGGGGACGCCCGCGCTCCCGACTGCGCACACGCCAAGCACGCGCCCGACTCGCATGTTTCCTGTCATTAACCGATTACGGGAAACAACCTGTTTTTCATTGCCATTATCAACCGGCAAGGCACTCATTGCCTTGTTTGCGGTTCTACTCTGGCTGACCGGCTGCGGAGAACACGCACATGACCAAACGCACGCCAAGGCGTGCAAAGGACATGCGCATGGCGCGGCGTGCGGAACGCCCAACGCCCAACGTTCAACGCTCAGCGCTCAAGGAAAGGAGCACAAGCACGACAAGACATGCGAAGGGCATGCACATGGCGAGGCGTGTGAGGGTCACGCGCATGATGCGACGTGCGACCATGCCCACGGCGAAGAAGCCTTTAGAGTGCCGGAGAGTGCCCAGCGTCTGCTTGGGTTGAGTGTCGTGACGGCGATGCCGCGCCGCGTCACCGGCACCGTGCGCTTCCCCGGCCGCTTCGAGTTGATGCCGGACGCGCGCCGCGCATACAGTGCGCCACTGCCGGGCGTGATCGAGGTTCGCGTCCGCACGCCGCAGCGTGTCGCCGCCGGCGAAACGCTCTTCACGCTGCACGCTCCGGAGTGGGTGCGAATGAACGGCGAGGTGCGCGATGCTGCGGCCGCGCTCACGCTGCTCAAGGCTGAAAGCGAGGCGTTGCGCAAACGGCTGTCGCAGCTTCGCGAGGCCGGCGTGCGCCATGCCGAACTGGAACAGCAACTCGCGGTTAAGGAGGCCGAAGCCGCACGCGCCGAACAGACGCGCCAGAACGCCGAGGCCGCACGCGCCGCCATTCTGGCGCTTTGCCGCGAGCAGGATGGCGTGTTGACGGTCGTCGCCCGCGAGGC
>DUPH01000223.1 GCA_012838435.1 Lentisphaerota bacterium
GTTGACCTTGACGAAAAATGAAACGGATGGCATAACATAAATTGTTCTAACAATTTTAGAGAAAGGATGTGCTTATGTTACCTCGTACACAGGAACTTAGAAATTGGACCTCGGAGAAAAAATGCCGCAAGGTGGTGGATAACCTGACCAAGAAACATTTCACTGCGGTGTATTGTGCCACTGCCAAGGAGGCCGCCGACTACATCATGAAAGAGGCCGCGTCAGCGCAGAGCATCGGCTTCGGCGGGTCGCTCTCGGTGGCCGACCTCCAGATCACCGCACGTCTGGCTGAACAGGGCAAGGATATCCTGAACCACGGTGCCCCGGATCTGACACCCGAGCAGCGGGTGGCGTTCATGAAGCGGCAGCAGACCTGCGATCTCTTTTTGAGCGGCACAAACGCTGTGACGCTGGATGGATGCCTGGTCAATATCGACGGTCACGGCAACCGCGTCGCGGCCATGATCTACGGCCCCACGAAGGTGATCGTGGTGGCGGGTCGCAACAAGATCGTTGAAGGCGATATCGCGGACGCCATCCGTCGCATCAAGGACAAGGCCGCGCCGCCCAACGCCATGCGGCTGGAGCGGGAGACGCCGTGCGCGGCAACCGGTTTCTGCAACGACTGCGACGCGCCGCACCGCATCTGTCATGTCACGACGATCATCGACAGCAAGCCGGGTGCCACCGACCTCCATGTGCTGGTCGTCAACGAAGACATGGGACTGTAAGTAGCCGACTACCGGACAAGGATCACCGTTCCCCTGCCGGAAGGCACCACATACACCGCGTTGCCATCGGCCACAAGCCGCATTTGGCGACCGGTGTCGTCGGCGATCACGGTCCATGCCCCCGCAGTGAACCCGCTCAGTGACGCGCCATCCACAGCTTCGGCCAGCAGGGCCGGCTCGTCCGGCAGCGCGGCCGCACCCGTGATCGTTACAGTCCCGCCGCCCATGAAAGTGAGTCCGCCCGCCGTGCGCAACGGTACAACACTGCCCGCACCAACGGCCACATGCCAGGTCGCGCTATCGTTGACCGTCAGCGGGCCGGCCAGTGACAGCTCGGCCGTCGGGTTTTCGGAAGACACCTGCCTGATGCCATTCACCGTCAGTGTGCCGTCCGACACCGCGCCGACGCCGCCGAACGTACCCAACTCGTATTCGCCGCCGCCCAACAGTAGCTCGGTGCCCTCTCGTAACGTCAGGGTCATGAGCGCAGCCGAGGCTCCTCCGGTACCGGTGCCGCTGCCATCGCCCGATGCCAGCCCCCACTTGGTCGCCAGATAGGTTCCGACCTGCAGCACCTCAATGTCCGTCAACACGTCATCATAGATCAGCAATTCGGCGAGCTTCTGCCCACCGCTACGATTCACCCCGTCAGCGTGTCCGTCCGGCAGCACGCGCATATCTTTGGCCAAACCGTCGATCTTCAGTCCCGCCGTCGTGCGCATAGCAATCACTTGGTAGCCGCCGTTGAGCGGCGTCGAGGTACCGGTGCCGACAGACACGCCGTTGGTGAAGGTCTCGCCAAGCCTCACTGCGTCATCACTCCATTGGGCATTCCAAATCATACAATCGCACGTGACATTAGCCTCATCCATCGCCGGCGTGCCCGGCGCCGGTCCGCGAATCAGATTGTGCGCACTGCTGCCCATCAACAGGCCACCGCCCTGTTGCGACCCCAGTACCCAGAAGATCGTGCGCGCATTCTCCACCGGCGTGATTTGCAACCATTGGCCACTGCGCCAAGCACCGAAATCGAGTACCGCACGACCGTTAAGCGCCGCCGGTTCCAGTGTCGGCGGCAACGCCGTGCGATAGCCCGATGCCTTGTTGTTGGGCACGAACGGATTGAGGAACGCATACGGGTAATTGGTCACGGCCGGATCGGTATCGCGCGCATCACGCCAGCCGATAACCGCGTTCGGCGAGCCAGGCTGAAACACCAGCGACGGCCCGCGGCTGGCGTCCGCCCAGAA
>DUPH01000024.1 GCA_012838435.1 Lentisphaerota bacterium
GCGCGTTGTTCGCATCGGATGCGTTGTCCCACCGCGAGAGTTCGATGTCGATCTCCCGGTGCGTGTAGGGGGCGTCGTCGTTCCAGGTGAAGAGGCCGAGCACGGCGCGCGCATCGAGCGCGTCGGCATTCGCGGCCAGTTCGTCCGGAAGCTGCGGCCAGCCCTCGGCCAGCGGCGGCGCATAGTCACGGGGCACCACGTAGGCGGCAAGCTGCGTGGCGTAGATGTCCGAGCCGCCGGTCGTGATGTCACATGTCCAGGTGCCGTCCGACGCGATTGGCGAGAGCGGCGCCGCGAAGCTCGGCTTGGTCCACCACGTATCGACAAAAATGTAAACCGCCACGGCATGTGTCGCACAATCAACATTCTCGACGCGCCCGGCCAGATTTTCCGTTGACCCGTAAGGCGGCACATGGGTGAACGCCACCTGCGGCTCCGCGGCAGTGGCGAACCCGGCGATCAGCATGAACGCCGCTGCCGCGCTGACAATTCTATGACATGCATTCATCATGGTGAGATGGTAGCCACTTCGTGTGGATTCTGCAAGCAGGCGTTTTGGTTGATTCGTTTGGAATGGCATGGATCGAGTTTATTTAACGCAGAGGCGCAGAGACGCAGAGGTTTTTTGGGGGGGCATTGCTCGGTTTTTCGGAACCGCCGAGACGCCAAGGTTTTCGTGAAGTTTCATGGTTCGGGTTTTTCACCACGAAGGCACAAAGAACACGAAGGGTTTCTGAGGGTTCGTATGAACCACGAGATGCACTCAACAAACAAAAAGCGAAAAACATTGCTTGCTGTGCCTTCCAAACACACGCCCGACTCGCATCCCCTGTCACTAGCCGGTGTCACTAGCGGTTACAGTGAAGGCTAGGCATGGAATAACTCTTTGTGGTACCATGCGAATTGATGGGCGTTGCTGTGCCCGCATCATCCATAAATCCAAGGTTTAAAATCATGTCCACGACAATCGATCCCTCCACACTGAAAATCACCGACATGCGTTTTGCCGATATCGACGGCGCGCCCAAACGCTGTACACTCATCAAGATCTACACCAACCAAGGATTGATCGGCTACGGCGAGGTGCGCGACGCTTCGAGCCGCACCTACGCCGCAATGCTCAAGAGCCGCATCCTCGGTGAGAACCCCTGCAATGTGGAAAAGATCTTCCGCCGCATCAAGCAGTTCGGCGGCCACTCGCGTCAGGCCGGCGGTGTCTGCGGCATTGAGGTGGCGCTCTGGGACTTGGCAGGCAAGGCATGGGGCGTGCCGGTGTGGCAACTCCTCGGCGGCAAGTTCCGCGACACCGTGCGCATCTACTGCGATACCGACTCCGAAGGTGGCGGCCGTGACATGGGCAAAGCGCTCAAGGAACGCATGGCGCAGGGTTTCACCTACCTCAAAATGGACCTCGGCATTGAATTGCTTATGGACAAACCCGGCTGTCTCAGCGCACCCGGCGGCTTCCTTGAGACCATGCGCCACTACAAGAAGACCGTCTTCAGCACGCCGCACGGTTCGATCGATCCGCGCGCCATGCGCGGTGAAGCGTACGACCTCTTCAGCACTGCCCACCCCTTCACCGGTATCCACATCACCGAGCAGGGGCTCGACTTCCTCGAGCAGTATATGGCCGACGTGCGCGCTGAAATCGGTTACGAGATCCCGCTCGCCATCGACCACATCGGTCATGTTCCGTTGGAAGACTGCATCAAACTGGCTAAGCGTTTGGAGAAGTTCAATCTGGCGTGGATGGAAGACCCGGTGCCGTGGCAACTGACCGAGCAGTATGTCCGGCTCGCAAACGCCACCACGACGCCGATCGCCACCGGCGAGGACATCTACCTCAAAGAGAACTTCATGCCCCTGTTCAAGTCGGGCGGCATCGCGGTGGTTCATCCTGACGTGCTCTCTGCCGGTGGCATTATGGAGACCAAAAAGATCGGTGATCTCGCTGAAGACCACGGTGTCGCCATGGCGATCCACATGGCCGAGAGCCCGATCGCCTGCATGGCCGCCGTGCATGTGGCCGCCGCCACGCGCAACTTCACCGCGCTGGAGGTACACTCTGTCGATGTGCCGTGGTGGGAGGATCTGGTGGCCGGGCCACCCAAGCCGCTCATCAAGGACGGCTTTATCGCGGTTCCCAACGCCCCCGGCCTCGGTATCGAGGCGCTCAACGAGGAACTCATCAAAGAGAAGAGCCACCCGCAATTTCCTGAGCCCTGGACCTCTACCGAACAGTGGGACGCCGAGTGGGCCAATGATCGTCAATGGAGCTGAGTTGATGATCTCGAGCTGACGCTTCCCTGTGAAAACGTCGGCGGCAAGGGGTATTCCGCGCGACGCTGCTTTTTGAGCATGAGTGCGGTGACAGGGTGGTGTACAAAAGCGGTGCCGCGAGGCACACTTTGTCCTTACACTTCGTCCAAAACACTTCGTCGCTGGCGCAATCGACTAAGTGTAAACGACTAAGCGTAACCGACTAAGTGTATGTCTCCGCGCAGCGGGAAATCATGTCGAAAAATGAAACCATGGAACACGGGCAAGATGCCCGTGCCACACCCTTTTGCAAGACACGTTATTGCGGGCGAGGACGCCCGCACTCTTTTAAGTCGAGGATACTCGCTCCCAAAAAAATCTGCGTAATCGTAAATCTGTGGATAAAAACCCGAGCCATGCCCCCAAAAAAACCTTCGTGTCCTTCGTGACTTCGTGGTAAGAATTTTGGGGTGCGGGCTACGCCCGCGTCAGAAACTAAACTCTCTCTGGTCGGCATCTTGCACCGGACGGAAGGTATGGCGATGCTCGGGACAGGAGCCATGCCGGAAGAGTGCGGCCATGTGTGCATGGACGCCGTATCCCTTGTGTTCGGCGAAACCGTACTCCGGGTAGCGCTCGGCGGCCTTCACCATGTAGCGGTCGCGGCTGACCTTCGCGACCACGCTGGCGGCCGCGATCAAAAGGCTCTTGGCGTCGCCCCGCACAATCGCGGCGGAGGCGCAGGGCAACCGTTTGACCGGCAACCCGTCCACGAGTGCGAGACCGGGCATCTCGGGCAGTGCCTCCAGTGCACGCCGCATAGCCAAAGACGTCGCGGCCAGAATATTTAGGCGGTCGACCTCCGCTGCGCTACACCAGCCAGTGGCGCAGGCCACGCCCGGCGTAGCGGTCAAAATATCGTAGAAGGCTTCGCGGCGCGACGCGCAGAGTTGCTTCGAATCGGTCAGCCCCGCCAGACTGTCGCCATAGAGGCTCTCAGCGAGGTCGGCCGGCATCGTGACCGCCCCTGCGACCACCGGGCCGGCCAAGCATCCCCGTCCGGCTTCATCCACACCGGCGAGCACCACTCCGGGCCGTTCCGCCCAAGCCTTTTTTTCATATTCTAGCATCCAAGCCTATCCCCGAAACAAAAAACCGGACACCTTGCGGCATCCGGTCTTTCATTTCATACGCGCACGGCGCGCGTACAGTCCCGCAAGGGTTACGCCTTCTTTTCGCTTTCGGCCTCGGGCGCTGCCTTTTCGGCCGACGCCTCGGGCTTCTTAGGCGTCACGACCCACTGCAACAGGCACATTTCAGCGCCGTCGCCGGTGCGATGCCCGAGCTTATAGATACGCGTGTAACCGCCGGGCCGTCCTTCCATGGCCGGGACCACGCTGTCGAAGAGTATCCGCACGGCTGCGGGGCTCTGCAAGCGGGAGGCCGCCAAACGGCGGGCCGCCAGCGTACCCTTACGGGCCAGAGTCACCATCTTCTCGGCATCGCGGCGCGCCTGCTTGGCTTTGGGCAGCGTCGTCTTGATACTGCTGTTGATAATCAGGTTCGTCACCAGACTGCTCATCAGCGCCTTACGGTGCGATGTCGAGCGCCCGAACTTTTTAGCTATTCTCTTATGACGCATGTTTCAAAACCTCAAACTGTTTGCTCTTGCGTTTGCGTTTGCGTTTCTTTGTTGTCTTCGAGCAACTCAGGATCAACTTTGTACCCGAGAGTGAGCCCCAACTCGGTCAGCTTGTCCTTGATCTCATTGAGCGACTTCTTACCGAAGTTACGATACTTCAGCATGTCTGCTTCCGTTTTCATTGCCAATTCGCCGACGGTGGTAATGTTGGCGTTGTTCAGGCAGTTGGCGGCGCGGACGCTCAGTTCGATCTCATTGACGCTCATATTCAGAACACGGCGCAGGCGTTCGCGTTCTTCATCGACCTTCTTCTCGGTATCCTCGAATTCCAAGATCTCGTCGCTGTAGTCCACGAACACGTCCAAATGGTGGCGCAGCACGGCGGCGGCGGTCTTCAGCGCATCTTCCGGCGAGACGCGGCCGTCGGTCCAGACATCGAGAATCAGCTTCTCGTAGTCCGTGCGCTGGCCCACGCGGGTATGCTCCACCGTGAAGTTCACGCGCGACACCGGCGAGAAGACGCTGTCGATCGGAATACGCCCGATCTCCTGCTCCTCACCTTTGTTCCCCTCCGCCGGGCAGAAGCCACGGCCGATGCGGGTCTCCGCCTCCAGCGTCAGCACGCCGTCCGCGTCAAGCGTGGCGATGTGCTGGGTCGGGTTGAGCACGTCAACCGCATTATCTTCCGCGAAATCCGCAGCGGTGACCACGCAGGGGCCCTTACGGTTCAGCTTGAGCCAGACCGGGTTACGGCTATAGCTCTTGAGCAATACGCGCTTCAGGTTCAGGATAATGTCGGTGACATCTTCGCTCACGCCAGGCAGCGAGGTAAACTCGTGGCTGACACCCTCAATCCTGACGGAAGTGATCGCGACACCTTCAATCGAAGAGAGCAGAACGCGACGCAACGAATTTCCGATGGTGCGGGCGTAGCCCACCTCGAACGGCTCCGCAGTGAAGCGCGTATAGGTGGCGGTCGCCGTGTTTTCTTCCTTCTGCACACGGCGGGGCATTTCAAAACGACTCAAACGAATCGGCATGTTTCCGTCCTTTCGGGCCGCGCACCCCGGAGGGCCGCGGCCATCAGCACACGCGCTTAGCGCGAATACAATTCGACAATAGCCTGCTCATCCACGATCGGCGCGATCTGTTCGCGCGTCGGGATACTCAGAACTTCGGCGCGGAAGGCCTTCCGGTCCAGCGAGAGCCACGTGGGCATCTGCTGCGTGGTGGCGGCCTCGAGACTACGCGCGGCAAGGTCTCGGCTACGCGGGCGGTCACGGACCTCGATCACGTCACCGACCTTGAGAATCATGGAGGGCACGGAGGCCTTCTTACCGTTCACCGACACGTGGCTGTGCAGTACGAACTGACGTGCCGCGCGGCGCGACGGCGCAAAACCGAGACGGTAGACAAGGTTGTCCAAGCGGGTCTCGAGCAACTGCAGCAGCAACTCGCCAGTAACGCCCTTGCGGCGCATCGCCTCTTTATAGAAGCGCTTGAACTGGCCCTCCTGCATGCCGAACTGGCGGCGCAGGCGTTGCTTCTGACGGAGCTGCTCGCCGTAATCAGACATCTTGCGGCTGCGGCGAGCGCCATGCTGGCCCGGCGCCGGATGCCCCTGCTCAATGGCACACTTGGCCATATAGCAACGCGCACCCTTCAGAAAAAGCTTCTGCCCCTCACGCCGACAAATGCGGCAAACGGGACCTGTATACCTGCCCATGTTAGACTCTCCTCCGTTGGCGCGGACGGCAGCCATTGTGCGGGATCGGCGTGCAGTCCTTAATCAGCGTGACTTGAATGCCGACGGCTTGGATCGCCCGCACCGCCGACTCGCGTCCCGCGCCCGCACCCTGAATCCTGACTTCCACCTCGCTCATCCCCTTGGCCATCGCTTGGCGGGCCGCATCCTGCGCCACCATGGTGGCAGCGAACGCGGTACTCTTGCGCGACCCCTTGAAGCCGGCCTTGCCCGCCGAACTCCAGGCGATCACGCCGCCGCGGGCATCCGTGATTGAAACCAGTGTGTTGTTAAAAGTCGACCGGACAAAGGCGATCCCGGCGGGGATCGACTTCCCTCTGCCCTTCTTCTTGGTGGCGTCGGCGGCCTTGACGGGATCGTCGCCCTCGGCCATCACGGCCTGCGCCTCGCTTATAGCCACCTGCTCGGGGGTTGCCTCCTTTTCAGCAGCTTCCGCCTTCTCAGCTTTCTCAGCCTTCTCAGGAGCAGCCTTCTTCTCAGGAGCCGCCTTCTTCTCAGGAGCCGCCGCCTTTTCGGCCTTTTCAGCCTTCTCGGGGGCAGCCTTCTTTTCAGGAGCCGCCTTCTTCTCAGCAGTCGCCGCCTTCTCGGGGCTCACCGCCTGCTCTTCTTCTTGCTTCACATCTTTTTCGCTCATGCGTATTCAGCCTCAAAACATATGGCGGACACAGCGCGGGTTCCTATCCTCAAGAGGAACAAACCCGCGCCCTGCCGTCGCCGGGTTTATTTTGCCTTGGCCTTCATCGCCGCGCGCGCCGACTTGTCACGCACCGCGCCCACCGTCCGTTTGCCGCCCTTGCGGGTCCGCGCATTCGTACGGGTCCTCTGCCCGCGGACTGGCAGGCCGCGCCTATGACGCAGACCGCGGTAGGTGCCGATACTGATCAGCCGGCGAATGTTCTGCGACACTTCGCGCCGCAGGTCGCCCTCGACCCGGTAGTTCTCTTGAATGAAGGCCACGATCTGCCGGATCTCGTCCGGGGTCAGATCATCTGCCTTCTTGGCCGGGTCGATCTTACAATTCTCGACCACGTCACTGGCCCGCTTGGGACCGATTCCGTGAATGTACCGGAGCGCGTACTCGACGCGCTTTCTGCCCGGAATATCCACACCCATCAATCTCGGCATGGTTGTCTTCTCCGTTAACCCTGACGCTGCTTATGGCGAGGATTCGTACAAATAATGCGCACGATGCCCTTGCGACGCACCACACGGCAACGCTCACAAATGCGTCGCACTGAACTGCGAACTTTCATGGTTTTTCTTCCTCGTTCAAAAAAGGTGTTGGATTTAACCAAAAGTCCGTTGACTTGTCTACCCTAAAATGTGAAAACTCTTTATGCCAGCGTCAGAATTTCCACACCTTCCTCAAGCACGGCCACGGTGTGCTCAAAGTGCGCGGACGGTTTCCCGTCTCGCGTAACAACTGTCCACCCGTCATCCTGCACCGCCACATCCGACCGCCCCAGATTGACCATCGGCTCAATCGCCAACGTCATCCCGGGCTTCAGGACGGGGCCGCGCCCCGGCGCCCCGTAGTTCGGGATCTGCGGATCTTCGTGGAGGTGACGCCCCACGCCGTGGCCGACAAAATCCCGCACCACCGAACAACCGCCCGCCTGCACGATGCCCTCAACCGTATGAGAGACATCGGAAAGCCGACACCCGGGCCGGACTGCGGCCACCGCCGCCTCCAGCGCCCGGCGCGTCGTTTCGACGAGCCGGATCACATCGGGGTCCGTCACCCCGACCGTCACGGTCGTGGCGCTGTCCCCGTGGAATCCCTTGTAATACACCCCGACATCCAGACTCACCACATCCCCCGGCATGACAACCCGTTGCCCAGGGATGCCGTGAATCACTTCGTCGTTGATGGAAATGCATATCGCTCCCGGGTACCCCCGGTAGCCCAAAAAAGAAGGTTTGGCGTTCATGCCCGCGATCAGCCGCCGGGTCAGCGCATCCAACTCGCCTGTCGTCACGCCGGGCTGGACCGCCGCCGCCACCTGCTCCAGCACAGACGCAGTCATCCGGCAACTCTCCCGCATCGCATCCAGCTCCGCAGCGTTTTTCAAGGGGATCTTCATTAAAGCGCGCGCCTAGCCCTCTCCACAATCTCGTCAATGGGTCCCGTTCCCGGCACGCGCCGCAACACGCCGCGCGCCTCGTAAAATTCAATCAACGGCATCGTCTGCGTCCGATAAACGGCCAGCCTGTTCTTCGCGGTCTCGGGGTTGTCGTCCTTGCGCACCTTCAACGCGCCCCCGCAAGCATCGCAGATGCCGTCCACCCGCGGCGGAAGGTTGGTCACATGATACCCGGCCCCGCACACCGAGCACATCCTGCGCCCGGCAATCCGGTCCACCAAAATCTCGTCGGGCACCTCCAGCAGCACCACCGCCGCCAGCGACGCGCCGCAACTCTCAATCGTGCGGTCCAGCGCCTGCGCCTGCACCACCGTGCGCGGGAACCCGTCCAGCAACAACGCGCGGGGGCCGTCAAGCTCCGCCATCAGGTCGGCAACGATCCGCGCGATGAGCGCGTCAGGCACCAGCTCGCCACGCTTCATGTATGCGTCCGCCTCGTCCCCGGCCGCCGTGTGATGCTCTACCGCGTCACGCAACAGCTCGCCGCTCGACACATGCCGCAGCGTCTTATCCGCAGCCACCAGCCGCCCGGCAACCGTTCCTTTGCCCGACCCCGGCGCTCCCAACAGAATGACGACGTCCATCTTTGTTACACTCGTCTCTGGCACATTAAAAATCAAGAGCCAGAAATCGAGAGTCTGCCATCGGCCATGTCGCCATGCCAAGCTCCCGACTCACGCTTCCTGACTCCTAATTGACAAAACCGGCCGCAAGCCGGTTTCTCCATGGTAGGGGTGCACGGACTCGAACCGTGGACCCAGTGATTAAGAGTCACTTGCTCTACCAACTGAGCTACACCCCCATAAAAAGCATGGAGCGAGTGATGGGTCTCGAACCCACAACCTCGACCTTGGCAAGGTCGCGCTCTACCAATTGAGCTACACCCGCTTCAAAAGAGTGAGTGTAAATTTATCATATTGATCGGGGACACGCAACAGGGATTTTTGAAAAAAATTTAGCCGCGCGCAGCGCGGTAGTGCGCAGCGATCTCTTCGGCAGTCAGTGCGCGCGCGTAAACCGCCACTTCGCCGCAACGCCCCTCGAACCCGGCGTCGTTGTTTTCCGCCGTGCCGCCGACCCATATCGTTTCGGCACGCGCAGGCAACGCCTTGACCGCTGTGAGTTCGGGTGTTGTGCGCCCGTCCAGATAGACACTCACCCGCTCGCCGTCGCGAACCAGCGCCACATGGTGCCAGCTCTCTGCGGCCACCCAGTTGCGCAGCGGCACGTCTGTCTGTCCAGCGACCGCCCCGGCAAGGTCTTTGCCGGTGTGGAAGATCAACCGCCCCGGCGACCGTGCGGTACCGCTGATCGCCAACCGGTCACCCGCCGCACCGCACGCGAACAGGTATCCGGTCACCGGCCGTGCGTCGTTCGGCATGCAGTTGTAAAACCAAAGCTCCACCGTGTAGGCGCGCCCCAGATCCGGCAATGGCGCCGTGAACGGCACGCCGACAAAGTGCGGCACGCGGCTCTCTTTACCCAGTCCAGGGAAGGCCGGTGCCTGCGCACCCGGCATGGCGTAGGCCGTCGGATGGCCGAACGTGCCGAGGCACGCCCCGTCCACCGCATTCACGGCACTGGGCCCGTTCCATTCGTCCATGCGCCAGAAGATCGCCGGGCGGGAGGCCAGCACGGCGGCGGCATACGGCACCACCGGTGCCGGTCGCTGCGGGCGGCGCTTTCCGTCGTACAGCCCATCCAGCAGACGCTGAACCGTCGCGATGATGGCGGGCTCGGCACCGGCCTCCAGACAACTCGAACGCGCCAGCCATGTGGTGTATCCCCCCATCGCCATCTGCTCGGGCGGCGGCAGATAACCGTCATACCCGTTGGCCAGCATCACCGTGAAGGTATGCTCGAACGGACTCTGCGCCGCGATGCGCAGTCCGGTGATCGCAAACACTTCGCAAGGAACCCCCACCATCGCCAGCGACCCGATGCGCAACGCTTGCAATTTCAGCTTCCGGGTCGGCGGCATGTCGGCCAGAATCAACTGTTCGCGCGCGTACACGCTGCTCTGTGAATCCGCCTTCTCCCGCCCGGCCTCGACATCAGCCAACACGCGCTTCGCCCACTCCGTCTTGGGAGGGCGTACCTTCAATTCCAACTCGCACTCGCGCATGTCAAGCGGCAGCCACGTCTGCCACTCGATCCGCCGATACGCACGGACCGCCGCGTTCGCCACCGTTTCAGCGATGGACTGCTTGTCAAACGGCACCCGTTTCTCCAGCGTGTAGTCAACGAGATAAGCGTCACCGCTCACGCCGTTCGCGAGCACACCGACAAACGGCTGGCCTTCGCCGCCCGCTTCGAGCAACTCGCCCACCCGCTGCGCGAAGATGCCGAAGTAGTCCGCCGAAAGCGCTGCGGACCCGACATAGTGAATGGAGAAACTCCCGAACAGGGCCAGCGGCGAGCCATCCAATCTGCGCACGGCCAGCACATTGACATCCGGATTCATCGGCCCGGACGGCTCTTCCCAATCCGGATTGCGGTGGCCGGGATGCATGGTCGCGCGTGTGGTGAGTTCACCGAACGGATCACGCTTGATGCGGTCGGGACGGGCGATCCAGCGACGCGACTGCACCACCTCCGGCAGCTTCTCTACCGCCCACCCTACCTGAGCCGGTTCGCGCCGCTCCATGGCTTTGCTGATGCCTTCCGCGATCTTCCCCGGCAGCCAGGCGCGGTAACGCAAATCAGGATCGGTGCCCAAGATGCCGACCGACGCCGGCGCGGAGTGCGTGTGGGTGGCGGAGATGAAAATCCGCTCCGTCGGGATGCCGGTCATGCCGCTGGCCAACCGTTTGGCTTCATCCATCAACTCGCGGTCCAGCACACAGCTATCGACAACCGCCATCGCGATCTGCCCGCGACCGTCATCCAGCACCAAGCAGCGGGCGTGCAGTGGATCCAGTGCTTTTTCCGCGTAGACCGGCTTAAAGTTTCCATTCACCACGATCGGGAAATGCTCGGGCGTGATGTCCTGCGCAAAGGCTCCCGCGCGGAAAACACCCGGCCGCTGCGGAATGATCGACCCACCCCATGTGAAACGCGGTGCCATCATCATCCCTGCAAGAGCCGTCCCCGAGACAGCCAGCATATCTCTTCGATTTACCATCTCTCCCCTCCTCTTCCTGAACGTGGCGGCCGACCACAACGGCACCGCCCCGGAATGTTCCGTTTGTTGACGGCGTTAACGTATCAAACCCCTCACCCTTTTCCAAGAACGCAAAAGAGGTGGGCGGCGTGACCGCCGCCGGTCAAGCAGACGCTTGCCCCTCCCGATGCTCTGTGGTGAAGCGGCCACTCAACGCACGATCTCGTAGAGATACGAGGCGCAGACGGGATCGGCGGCGACATCGGCCACGAAGGTGAGCTGGCCGTCGGCGTATGTCGACGGAACCACTTGGCGGCGGCGACCGCCGGGCGTCAACGTCCACACCTGCCACGCTCCCGCTGCGAGGCGGATCTTAACGGTGGCACGTCCGGCACGCATAAGATGGGGTTGTGAACCCCACGCCAGCAGGATGCGCCGCCCTTCATCGGCATAGGTGGTCCCTGTGTTTTGCACGTCGGTCAGATGAGTCAGCAGCAACCGGCGCGAGGAGGCGATCGGCTCGTTGTCGAGGGTGCTCGCCCAAATCGTCGCGGCACTCCCGTCAAGATCGGCGACGAACGGCCCCGCCTTTACGGTGCCGCTCTCGGCGAAGCCGCCCACCGTGCGCGGTGTGTCGAGTGTGAACGAACCGGCGGTCGAATCGATCACGACGCCATCCGGCCCCGACTTCTCGACGATGGCCTTCATCTCCGCTTGCGGACGGTTGAACGGCCATACGTCAAGCGTCTCGACACCTTCGGGAGCCGCGTCCGCCACGAGCGAACCGATCTTGACGCGCCAAGCCGCCCAGTCCATCGCCCACGCGTTGGCGTAGCTGCCCTTGTGGTTGTCCGGATCGGCCAGTTTCGCGGGCGACAGCACGAATGCGCAGGTACGTTCCGCCACATCGAGGTCGCGACGCAAAAAGAGGCAGATCGACGCGCGTTCCGCAGCAAGCCCGAGCGGATCACCGGACATATCAAAGAAACCGAGCGCCTTCGCGCGGTCAAGACCGTGGCTACCGTGCGTCCAGGCGAAGCGGACCAGACCGCTCCAATCCTGCCGTGCGCCGAGCGCCCCCGTGAGGATACCGCCGACGCCGCGGAAGCGTCCCGGCGCGGCGAAATTGTATTCCGTGATCGTGAACGGGCGGTCGAGAATCCGCGTCACCGCAAGGCGCTGCGTGCCTTGGTCAGGACCGCTCAACGGGTTTGTATTCGGACAGGAGGTCGGCAGGCTCCAGTCGCGATCCAGGAAGCGCGGATGGTCGACATAAAAGTGGTCGTCGGCGTAGTCGAACTCCCGTGCGCGGACGAGTTGCGATGCCGCGCTGTCGTTCCAGAAGTAGTTGTTCATGTTGGACGTGAGCGCCTTACACTTCATCTCCTCGCGAAGGAACTTCGTGACGCGCCGTGCAAAACGCGCCTCGATCTCGGCGAAGGCTTTCTCATCGAACTTGTCGACGATGCCGAGTTGCTTCAAGGACCACCAGACGCCATTGAGGTTGCCCTCGTTCACAAACGAGAGCGTCGCCAGCGCGGGCTCGTCCGCAAGACGGCGTCCTGTGTATCGGTTGACGTGGCCGAGGAAAGCGCGCGCGTAAGCGAGGTAGTTTGAGAAGGCGTTCTCGTTGAAGAAAACGAGTCCCTTGAACTCCGTCATCGAGACATCGCCCGGACGGTCGAAGCCGAGCGACTTCCAAGAGATCGGACGACGGGAAACGAACAGGTCGGTCGTCATGTAGATGCCGTTTTCCACGCAAGCGGCCACCAGCGCATCGAAACGCTCCATCGCCTTCGCGTTTAGTTCCGTGGAGCCGGGGGGCGAACCTTCCACAAGACAGCTCTCGTGATGGTGGAAACGCAACATGTTGTAACCGATGCGGCGCAGGTTGCGCGCAAAGCGGCGGGCCGTCTCGGGGTCAGGCGCGTTGGCGTCGCCGCAGATATTCACGCCATAGAAGCGCTGGGGTACGCCGGGCAGCTTCTCAAACTCGAAGTGATTGCCCTTCGCTACCAGCCAGCCGTGCTTTCCGGCGGGCGCTTCCGAACTCCCCCCGCCCATGCCGGAAAAATCAAGGACCGATCCCGGTTCGATCTCGATCTCCGCCGCGAGCGGCACCCACTCTGCCCCAGCCGTCAGGCGGACCGGACCGACCTCACGGAACGCGAACGGGCGTTCGCCCGAGAAACGTGCGGCGAGTTCACCGCGAAAGCCGAACTGGAGTTCGTAGACGACGAGCCCCCAGTCGCGAATCTCGCGCACAAGAACCTCTGTCGGCTTGCGGAAGTCGACCTTGAGACGCAGGGCACCGGACGCGTCCCGCAGCGCGAACGACGTCACCCGGTCGCTACGCAACACATCGCGATTAGGGCGTCCTGCGTCAAGCGCGACCGTTTTATCGTCCGCCGTCACGCTGCCGCCGGCGTAGAGCGTTTGCGAGAATGTGGTGCGCACGGCCGCCCGTCCGGCAGACTTCGGCACGTTGTTTGTCGGCAGGCTCCAGACGGCTTCGACCGCGCCGTCGGCCGACGTGAAGGTCGCCCGTCCTTCGATGGATTCGCCGCTCCCCTTCGGATCAAGGTTGACGCGGAAGAGATGGACAGACTTCGGTTCGGTGAACTTGGGCTCTGTCGCCGACCGACGGTTCCAGCCGTGCGCGAATACGCAGGGCTGGAAGTAGAGCGACGCATCGGGAAACTCAAGCGAACCGGCATAGCCGCCCAGAACCGGCAACGTGTCACCAACAACCGACAGCGTCAGCGCCGCCATCACTCCAAACAGAATCTTCTTCATCTTTACGTGAACCCTTTCTAATCCGCCCGGCGCTACTTCTGCGTTGGGCGTTCGACGTTCTGCGTTCTGCGTTCAAACGGCTCACCCACGAGGCTGGCTAAGCGCCTCAGCAAAAAGATCAATGCCACGGATATTGAACGCGGTATTCTCATCGTTGTCCGTGGAGGCCCAAGGCGCCATCATGAACCCCAGCAAACGTTCGGGGGCCACGACCTGCCGACCAAGCTTCACAAGCTTTCCGATCACATCCTCCGCACCGGCATTGACCTGCCTGCGCTTCCAGCCGACCCAATTCGTGCCGCACGGGATCTGGTCGTAACCGGCCTTCTCAAGATCCCAGAAATTGATCAGGCGTTTATGGTCGGCCGTCTTGTTCGTGGCGAGATCGAAGCCGCCGTAGCACTCGTCGTAATACCAGTTGGAGAGAACGACGCTCTTGGGACAGCGCTGCATAAATTCGGGATGGCTCCATCCGTAATCGCTCCACGCCCACGGGCGGGCGCCGAGTTTCTCCACTGTCCGCACGAGGTGCTCGAAGTCGTGCATCCAGAACTCGCCGACGCGGACAGAGATATAATACGCGCGACCGCTTCCAGCCTGATGCTGGGCCGTCTCCTCGTCGCACCCAATGTGGATGAAGCGCGGACGGTCAAAGATCTTGTAGGCATCGCGCAGCACGTCCTCGCACACCTTGTAGTAGGTGGGCGTGGAAAGCATGCGGCGATAGTACTTCAGCCACCCATTGTGCGTGGTGGAGAAGTTCAGCTTCGGAATCGGCTCAAGCCCCATGCCCCGCAGCCGATTGAGTTCGGCACGGAGCTTTTCCACGCTCCATGACCCGGTGATGGCAAGCTCAGGGTGGCTGGGGTAAACGACACCCTCCCCGAGGTCGATCACGACCATGTTCATCCCCTTCGCGGCGGCATGATCCGTGACCTTACGCCAGAGATCATCTTTACAGCGGAGCGTCGTGTCCGGCAACCCCTTTTCAAACTTGGAGAGGTCCATACCCTCCGGGAACCAATCGCACCACATGTTATGACCAAGGTGCAACAACACCGCCTTGATGGCTTCAGGAGCCGTGGCAGATGCAGCGGCCCGGCCGACCGCTCCCTTGGCGACATTACCCGCACCGAGAGCCGCAGCAGACAGCGCCGCCGACTTCACAAATTCACGTCTCTTCATATCGTTCTTTCCTCCCTTTGGATCTGCCAAGATCATAGCACAACGGTGGTAAATGTCGACAAAGAGGCCGAAAGAATCGATGGAATCGAAAGAATCGAATCATTCGACTCAATCGATTCCATCGAAAAAACCTGCCGTCTTTCGCCGCCGTTACGGCAGCTCGACGCCGATCTTGTAGAAGGCACCGCCAGCGGGCGGGTTAGGATCGACGAAGGTGTTCGTCGGATAGGTCGCCTCAACGGTGGCGATCGGCGTGAACGGCTGCGTCAGGCTGGTGGTGCGGTACACGATGTACCGGTCGCCCCAGTAGCTGTTCCACGTGAGCTTAAGACCGCCCGCCGCAGCGTCGAACGCGACCGCGAGCTGGATCGGGCTGATGGTGTAGGCCAGCGGAAGCTGGTTGTCACCCTCGCTCCACTCCTGCGTGACGTCGCCCATGTCGGCGTAGACGCGCACGTGGTGCGTACCGCGTGTCATGGCGGCGGTCAGGCCGCCCACTTCGATGACGCGCACCTCGCCGGGTTGCATGACGCCAATCTCGACCGTCGCGTCAGGCGTCTCGCCGATAACCACAGGGTTGACGTGCGAGATGAAGATACCCGCATAGCCGGCGTTCCCCGCGATCTGGCCGCGATTCTCGACGGTGAAGCGGATCGCGAAAACCTCGCCCGTGACCGTCGGGGCCGGGCCGATGAACTCAATGGCTGTGACGCCGAAGTCAGCACGCACATAAGGATTGCCAGCCTCGTCAACACCGCCGGGGACTGTGCCGGTGTCACCCGTGTCCGTTCCGGCACCTGTGTCGCCTGTACCCGTGTCACCGCCGACACCCGTAGCGGGTTCGGTTGTACCAGTATCACCCGTGTCGCCGGTACCGGTATCACCTGTACCAGTTCCAGCACCACCGGTGTCGCCGGTAGCGCCAGCGTCCGCTTCACCCTCATCCACGTCGCCCACGGTCGCGCCAACGACAGGGCCAGTGCCACGGAAGATGACGATCTCGGAGTCGGTGTCCGTGACGGTGACATCGGTTATCGAGATTCCGGAAGCCGTGGCGGTGTTGGTCACAAAGCCTGCCAGGAAGTCGGCCGGTGTCAGCGTGTAGGTCGCCGTGAAGGTCGTCGAGTTGGTCTCGCCGGGCTGGAGCACGGCGATCGGTCCGCCGATCACTTCGACGAGCGGATCGTCGATGGTGATGTCGTGGAGCGGCACCCCGCCGTCATTGATGACGGTGAAGGTGTACTCGATGGTCGCACCTTCGCCCTCGCCGAGGCAGTAGGCCCCGAAGCCGAAGTTGTGGAACTCGAAGCCGCGCCCGGTCTCGACGTCGCCGCCGAAGATGGCAGAACCATCGATGGAACCGCCGTAGAGTTGGGCGGAGGCATACGGAGCCACGACAGAGCCTTCGTGCGTGAAGCTCTCCACGACGATGTTCGTCGCATCGACGTAGTTGAAGATCACGTGGCTTGAGTCGATGCCGCTGAGGCGCATCGCGCTATTCACGATCGAAACATCGGTGCCGTAGATATTGACCAGTACGACAGAGTCAGCGGGTGCTTCGATGATGTAGTCGGATTGCGACATACTCCAATCCTCGGCACGCACATGGAAGACGTTAAGCCAAGGATCAGCACCCGTCAGGTAACCGAAGTACTCCTGCGTGAAGTCATTCACCACCACGCCGCGCTCCTCAAGCGCAGCCATCTCAGTGCTGCCCACCTCGACACGGGCGTAGAGATCGAGCCACGTCTCGCCGGTACCGTCACGCGACACGTTGCCGGAGGCGTCGAACGTGATGTTCGTCGCCTGGTAGACCACGTTGCCGTCGGACATGTAGCGCTCAGGGCCGTAGCGGGTGCCGCCGTAGACGATGTTGCCGTTGACACCGAAATAGCCGTCGTAGAGGTCACCGCCAACGATCAACATGTCGGTGGTGCCGTCGGTGTAGACGGGCAGCGGCATGCCGACGATGGGCTGGCCGACGCTGTAGCCGTCCGTGAAGCTGGCGGTGCCGCCAACCGCGAGGCGGTACTCGGTATCGCCGCCGGCAGCGTGGAAGTCGCCGAAGATGAACGCGTTGAAGTTCGTGGCGAAGTAGAGCCATTCACAGGCGACGCCCGGCGCACCGGGGATGTAGCGACCTTCCTTGATGAGCTTGATCGAGGGATCGATGTTTTCGAAGACCTCGCCGAAGTCGTAGCGCACGCCACGGTCACCAGCGTTCAGGGTGATCTCCGCAAGGATATCATCCAGAATGTCGGTGTTGGTGCCACGTGTCTCGCCGCCGACAGTCCCGAGGAGGTCGGTCGTTGAGATGTAACCATCAGGCTGCGTCTCGGTGATCGTGTAGACCCCCGGGAAGAGACCGGTGAAGTTGTAGTAGCCGTTCTCGTCGGTCGTCGTGGTCACGTTGACCGAGTTGCCGAGCGCGTCGGTTCCCGTGAGCGTGATCGTCACGCCGGGGATGCCCTTCTCGGTGTCGTTGAAGACCTTGTCGTAGTTTTCATCATGCCACACGTAGCCGCTGATCGAGGCAGGCGCGACAACGGGATCGGCCGCGTGGTCGTCCGTGTTGTCGGTGACCGTCACCTCGGTGGTAGACGTGGTGATAGCGGCGCGGTTGACGAGCAGTTTGCCGTACAGGGCGGCGAAGTCGTTCTCGGCGCGCGCCGTGACCGTGATCGTGCCGGTGACACCGGGCTCGAGTGTTCCGAGCGTCCAGAGCTGGACCTGACCGTGTGCGCTCGTAGGTGCTGGAGCGGCGCTGACGAAGGTCATGCCCTCAGGCAACGTATCGCTGACCATGACATCTGCGGCGGCAAGGTTACCGTTGTTGCCGTAGGTCAGGGTGTAGACCGCCTCACCGCCAAGGCGCACAGTCGTGGGGCCGCTCTTCGCAATCCAGACGTTCGCGAGCTGCTTCACGACCACGGGGACGGAATCCTCATTGTTCGTGTAGTCAGTCTCCTGGCGATCATTGCCGATGCGCACCGTGTTGACAAGCGTCTGGTCGGAGACATCGGCGTTGACACGCGCAACGACCGTGACGACACCAGCGGCGTTCGGCGCAACATCGCCGAGGTTCCATGTATAGACATTGCCGGAGACCGCATCATACGCCGGCTCGGACGAGACGAAGGTCAGGCCCGTCGGCAGGATATCCTTAAGCACAGCATTGTCGGCGGGCCACGGCCCGTTGTTACGCCACGCGAGCGTGAACGTCACAAGTTCGTTCGTCAAAGCGGCAACCGTGTCGGCCGTCTTTGTCACCTCGAGGTCGAGGGAACGGATCATGATGTCCGCCTCGTCCGAGTTGTTACTGAGATCGCTCTCGGGCGTGGAGGTGCTGATAAGAACCGTGTTGTTGATATCCGGCAGGACACCGGCCGCGACCGGATCATCGACACGCACCGTGAAAGTGAACGACGCCCACGTACCGGTGTAGTAAGTCGCAAAGACCTTCTTGATTGTCGGTGCCGTGCTACCAGTGTAGGTCATCTTGACAACGAGGTCCTGATAGTTGGGCGCAATCCCTGAAATATCCAGACCATCCAGCGGTAGCGGTGCCGGGATATCTGTGAACGTAGGCCCAAGGTCATAGACAAAGTCGTCCCCGACCACACGTCCAATCGAGTACGCGAGGGTTGTGCCTGCAGGAATATCGGCCTCGGCCACGAACTTCTCCCACGCCACAACTTCATTCGAGGTGTAGAGTCTGCGCTCGACGACGCCTGCGCCACCGAAGCCGACCGACTGCGCGTTATTGGAGAGCGGCGTGAGACCCGGCATGACGACCCAGACCGCACCACCGGTTGCTTCCGTGGGCACACCTGAAATCAGGTCGCCTACCCCGTCGCCGTTGATGTCGGCAACTGCACTGCCGAACGTGCTGAAGTACGCAACACTTGGCATTTCCCCGGCAGGCATCCCGCCCTGGCCGTCTGCAAGCTTGGTAATCGCCTTGACCGTGCCGTCGGGATTCATGAGCGTCAGGAAGTAAACGACACTTCTGGAACTCCCGGAGGTGGCCGGGGACCCACCCATCATGATATCCGTGACGCCATCGCCATCGACATCGCCAAGCACGCCAAGCGCCCTCACAAAACCATTGGCACCGAACGTCCCCGCCGGAATGCCGGACATGCCGTCGGCCAGCTTGACAACACGCTTGGCTGTACCGTCGGCGTTGAGCAGCATGACAATCGCGCCACCGCCATTGACATTGTTAGTACCCGTGAGCCGAATGGAGCCAAGCAGGACATCGGGGACACCATCGCCATCAAAGTCACCCAGCGGGTAGGTGGTAATACCCGCCATTGCTTGGTATCCGCTGATGAAGCCCGCCGGCACGCCATTGTAGCCATTGGTCATGCGAACCGCGCGTTTGACGGTGAGGTCCGGATTGAGCAGCGCAATGAAGCCCGCGCCCAAATAGTTATCCGCCAATGCACCTCGATGAAGATGTCTTGAACGCCATTGCCGTCAACATCGCCAATGGGCGTCGCTCCGGTCCAATTCTTGCCCAGAGCCGTAAATTCCGGCGTACCCGGGATACCATTCACACCCGGCCGGTAATTGATGGCGCGTTTGACCGTGCCGTCGGCATTCAACAGCAACAGGAAGACATTCAGGCGGCTTTGGTTTCCAATGAAAACGTCGGGCACCCCGTCGCCATCCATGTCCGTGCCACCACAAATCTTGTAACCCGCCTGATCCGAGGACGTGAAGAACCCTGCCGGAACGCCATTCATGCCGTTCTGTATCTTGACGGTCGACTTTGCCGTGCCGTCACTGTTCAGCAGAATGACATAGGCTCCGCCAGGGGCTGTTTGCCGGGCAAGAATCACATCCGGCACGCCGTCGCCATCGACATCGCCGAGGCCGGAGGCGTAAATGCCGACTTGCTCGTTGGCGGCAAACGTCCCCGAAGGAATGCCGTTCCGGCCATTGGCAAGCTCCACCGCCGACTGGACGGTGCCGTCGGAATTCATCATGAGCACCCAGGCGCCGCCCGAATTAAAAGCCCCGTCGTCGTTGTACACTGCACCGATCAACAGGTCGGGCACGCCGTCGCCGTTGACATCGCCAATCGCTACAACAGAACTGCCGAAATAGTCTCCAGACATGAGGCTGCCCGCAGGCAGGCCGCCCTTGTCATTGGCGATCTTGACCGCTCCCATCGCGCCGTAATCGCCTATGACTGCCTTGTTGATGCTGGGGCCGAGGTCACCAAGAAGAACATCGAAGCTCCGCGCGCCCGCGCCCGCTTCCGGATAGTAGACGACCGTGCTGCCATCAGGATTATTTATCGAGACAAGCGTTGTGCCTTCGGGGACGATCTCGGAGATGACCGTGTCTCTCGCCACCGCATTACCGAGGTTATTGTACTCGATGGTATATTTCAGGAAATTGCCGCTCTCGGTCCAGTCGGAGTCACCTGTCCTGGCGTCAACCACGGACTTGCGCACGGCAACGTCAGCCCGGTAAACCACGGTTTCCGTGCTGTCAGTGTTGTTGTCCAGATACTCCTCAGCAGGCTCCGAATCGTTACGGTTGCGGATGGTGACGGTCGCGGTATTGACGATAGGCGTCCCGCAGGGGACGTCAAGCGCCACCGTGGCCGCGAATGTGATGGTCTGCTTCTGACCGGGGAGGATGCCGACATTACGGTAGTAATTGGCACTGGTTACATCCGCCGATCCGAAGAACCACGCAACGCCATTGGTCGTGACCACACGCGTCAGCGGAACGGACGTGGTGATCTCATGACCGTCGGCATCGATCGGCAGCACCGGCTCGCCTTCGGCGTTGACGAGTGCGAGGATGCCTGCGGCACCGTCATCCGTGAGTTCCAGGCTGGCGGGCAGGACGTCTTTGACTTCAATGCCGTAAGCGATCTCCGTGCCGACATTCTCGACAACGATCTCATAAACGATCTCCTCGCCGGGAACAAGTCCGGGGGTGTCGCCTTCAGTGGAACCGGTCTTCGTCAGCGCCACATCACTGGCGGGCGTACGGACGGTGTGCTCGTCGGCATTATTATCCGGGTTCTGATCCTTGCCGGAGACGAATATCTCGACGAAGTTGTTCAGCGCCGTACCTGGCGGAAGCGCCGCGGCACCTGTCGGCGGCGTAGCAATCACCGTCACGGCGATGCTATAAGGGCCAGCCGAGCCGGGCAACGTACCGACCAGCCAAGCGATGTGTTGCACCGGAACGACGGGCTCTTCCGTCCAGCCGCCCGAAAGCGGATCGGCAGGGTCGAACGGGGGCACAGTGGCGCTACTGCCGGAGTGGTAGTAGGCGGTCACAGCCGCAGGGCCGTCGGCCCGCTGCTCGACGAAAGTGACATCAACCAGACCGTCGCCATCGGCATCGGGCAGGCTATCGATGATGTACACGTTCTCGCCCGCCTGACGGGTGGCGTTGTAATAGGTCAGATTCCAGTCAAAGCGGTCGCCGGACTGCACGATGGCGGGACCGTCCTTGACGATGGCTGGATCTGGATACGGCGTATCGACCGAGGCCTCGTCATCGTTGGGCTCGGTGCCGTCCTCGGGCGTAACGGTGCTGACCGTGACACTGTTGGGCAGGTGCGTTCCGGGGGCGACCGTCGAAGCGACGACGCCCTTGTACTGGATCACGACGTCGCCGGAGAGCCCGGGCAACACACCAGGAAGCAGCCCGGCCTTGGTCAGGGCGTTCGAGTTGGCCACGCTCCAGGTCAGAGCACCGTCAGAGACGACAGGCTGGCCGATGGTGTAGCCGGACGTGAGCATGACGGTAGACCCCTCGACGTAGCTGATGCCCGTCGGGAACTGGTCGGTGATAACGAGGTCGCGCGCGGCCATCTGGCCGGAGTTGGCGACGATGAGGTTGTAAGTCACCGTATCGCCCGCCACGGGGAACTCCGGCGAAGCAACCTTGCGCACGCGCAGTTCGGCGTTGCGCACCAGCACCAGATCCTCGTCGGACGAAGTCGTGGTGTCACTGCCGGCCGTCGCCGTACCGGTAACACGGTTGAGCAACTCGGCGTTGGTCTTCAGATCGTTCTTGGCGCGGACCGTGATCTTGAGTGTGCCACCCTCCCGCGAGCGTAGCTTGGCACCTTCGCCACGGTAGCCGTTATTACCGCTGATGTTGAAAACGATGCGCGTGTTGCCTTCGGAAGTCGTCTCAACAACGGAGGGCACGACCTGACCGCTGTTGTTTGCCGGTGCGCCGTTGGCCAGCGCGGCCGCGTTCCACGCATGGGTCGCGGAGAGGAACTCGGCGCCCTGAGGCAACGTGTCCACGATCGTCACCACATCGTCATCCATGCCGGAGTTGTTGTAGTAGGTGACGATCCAAGAGAAGGTGTCGCCCCGGCTGACGACGTCCGGGCCTGTCTTCTCGACGAGGATGCCCGGCGCGTTCTTGATGGTCGTCACGACCTCATTGCCAATGGCTTGCAACAACTCGGAGGAAAAGACGCCGGTCGTATTGAAGATCTGGACGCCCTCGGGGGAACCTTCGGTGCCCAGTCCGGGGCCATCGAGGTCGTTCTTGACACGCATGCCGACGACGCTCGTGCCGCCGACGGGGTAGAGCTTCAAATCACCGATCTCGCGGTCCATCTCCCAGGCCACCCAGCGGGTCTGCTCGCCGAAGGGGCTGGTCCAGACGTCGCCGTTCTTGGTACCGGGGGCAAAGTTGGCGGCGATCGTCGCGCCGTTGATCGGCGTCATGGGGGTCAGGAACGACGGCGGAATGTTGTCGGTGGCGGAGAACCAGACACGCTCGCCGTTGGGGCCGGTGGCGTGCACCAGCACCATCTCGTCGGGGATGCGGTCCACCACGAAGGTGCCGCGCGAAGGCGCGTCGCCCGTGTTGTAGAGCGCCAGCTCGTAGTCGAGGGTGCCGCCGGAGGGGATCAGGTCGAGCACGTCGTTCTTATGCACCTTCAGGCTGGGTGCGAAGCGCACAACGGCCGAGGCGACGTCGGAGGCCGGGCCGGGCGAGCAACGCGCCGTGGCCGTGGCCGTCGAAGAGAAGGTAAGCTGCTGGCCGAAGACCAGCCCGCCGCTGACGGAGGCCTTGAGCGTCGCGGGAGCCGTGGCTCCAGGAGCGAGGTTGCCCATCTCGAGCACAAGACGCCCATTCTCGGGGTCGAACTCGACGATCGAGGCCGGTGAGACACTGTCAAAGGAGATGTGCTGGCGCACGCCGTTGACGTTGGCGCTGGGCCAACGGATCTCAAGCAGCACGTCCTCGGCCATGGCGGTACCGCGGTTCATCACGGTCACGGTGTAGGCGAGCTGTCCGGGCTTCTCAAGCACGGAGGGCGCCACCTTGCCAGGAGCGGAGAAGGCCAACTTGGGCTTATCGACTGAGACGCGCGTCGTCTCGTCGTTGGTGGCGCGCAGGGTAGCGGCCATCTTGGTACCACCGGCCAACGGCGTGTAGCCGAACGCGTTGAAGATACCACGGTTAGTGATCAGCTTGTCGATGCAGGGCGTAGGTTCAAGCAGCGTCGGGCTGACCGTCACGTCGAAGTAGCCGACTGCGGAGCGCGGCGCGCCATCGATCCAGCCGGCCGCGCCGGGCTCAGAAAAACGGGAATTAACGGCGGGGATATAGAACGCCACCCATTTGACGTCGGCGGGGTTCGCGGGCAGCTCCGTGCTCCAGAAATCGCCACCATCGACGTCAATATCGGCGGGCGCGTTGGCCGGACCGTAGGCGGGCGGCGCGCTCACGTCGCCGGTGTCCACCGTGGAGTAGAAGATGACCGCGTTGGTCTGGAGCCACGGGTCGGTGAACCACGCGCTCTTGAACGTGGTGCCTGCGGGCACCATGTCGACGAAAATCAGGTCGTTGAGCGCCACCATGCCGGAGTTATGGACGGCCAGGCCGTACGGGAAGGAGGCGCCGGGCTTGACAAAGAGTTCGCGGTCGTCCTCGCCAGCGGTGATACCGAAGTAGGAATCGAGGTTGTCGCCCTTGGCGAAGATGCCGTAGGGCGTCTCGTCCACGGGCCATGAGACCTTAAGGGAACTAGAAATGGGATCGGTATAGATGGAGTCAAGCCACACGGTATTGATATAGCTGCCGATACCGGGCAGCGGCGGCGTGTCGAGCAACCGCACACCGAAGGAACCGGTGAAGGTGGCGCCGGGGGTGAGCGTCGGGTAGTTCGTCCAGACCACCGCCGGGAAGGGCTCGCCGCCGGCCGGCGGCGTGTAGGCGGGTACATAAAAGCCACCTGCGGGCGAGATGTCCACCACCGGGATGTCTGTCCCGCCAAGATTGGGATCGATCTTACCCATGAGGTCGGAGAGAGGTTGTCATAGACAACGACGCCGTACATCGTCTCGCGGCCCTCGCTGACGTAGCTATTGCGGGCCTCAAGGGTGAAGCGGTTGACCGTGCCGGGGAAGGTGTAGTTGCCGGAGGCGAGCGTGTAGATGCCCGCGCCCGTGCGCTTGGTCACGCCGGGGGCGGGAACACTCTTGATCAGCGTATTGACTGTGGCGGATTTCACCGTGTCGGCGTTGGCGGCCGACGCAGTGGCGCTATTGGCGGTCTTGGAATCGTTGAGCGTGCCGTTCTTCGTGCGGACCGCGAACCAGAGCGTGTCGGTCGTGCCCTCGGGCTTGGTGCCGAGGTCCCAGTAGACGCTACGGGCGGGGATCTCCACGCCGTGTACCGTTACCGGCACCGCCGTGTAGGTGCCGCCCTGCGAAGCTTCAACAAAGGAGACATCATCGTTCTGGCCGTGCTCGGCCGGGTAGGTCATCGTGCCGTCAGCCTTGAGCGGCAGTTTATCCCAGACGACGAGGTTCTTGGCCTCAACATAGCTAACCGAATAACGGATGCGGTAGACGATGCGCTGGCCCGCCAGCACCGACTCGGGAGCCGATTTGTCGAGCAGCAACACAGAAACCGGGGTTCAGGAGACCGCAAGGTCAGAGACCATCGGCGACACAACACCTTCATTAAGGGCCACGATGACCGCCAATTCCGGGTGCGCCACGGGATCAATCTCCGCCAGCGATACCTCGCCGTCGTAGTCGACAGGGCCGAGGACGGTCGCGCGGGTGAGCGCATTGATCACGCTAACCCGAACATCGGCAGGAGCCGACCAAGTACCGGAGAGCTTGAGCGTCCCCCAAGCGCCGAAGCTCGGCGGCTTGATGCGCACCGTCTCGTAATTGCCCGAGGTCTGGCCCGCGATCAGCTTGACGACGCCGGAGGCGGAGACGACGGTCGTTCCGGAGGTGGTGCGCACGCCCAGATTGTCATTGTACGTGTCCGTCCATGTGCCAGCATTGTTGTCGATGACCGGCGCGGCTATAGCGGCGCCGCCTAATGACAGAACCGCGGTCAGCGTAGCGAGCAAGCTGAAACCGCGGCAGATGAAACCCTTGGTCATTGCATGCACTATCGTCGTCCCTTTCTAAGCTACCGGGGTACATCCCACCCATACCGCGACCGCACGTCCGCAACAAGCGGGATGGCATTACCACAGCACCTGAAAATTGATACACTCCGGGCGTGCCAGTAAGGTTTACATGAAAACAAAACCTTTTCCGCCCTCGAATGCGACATTTTATAGCCGATTTTACCCCCAGAAGTCAAGTGAAGTCCCGGATTTCCTAAATTTTCACACTCACTCTTGACCAACAACCATCCATGTGTTACGTTTTTACAAATCGTAACACCAGCAACTTCACAGTAAGCCATGCGAGGGTAGATCACATGACACTTCGGAAGCTCAGAAACCCGCTGTTCGCGGTACTCGGTACGGGCCTTTTGTCAGCAACAGCCCAGACGACAACCAACAGTGCGGACGCCGCGCGCGCCCCCGCATCGGAGATTGAGGTTGAAGTGATAGCATCACCTATCACGCAGTTTGAAGAGACCACCCTCGACGGCGCGAACCGCGTGGTCGTGGGGCGCGACCAGCTTGATCGCCTGAGCGCCACCGACCTGCCGACTGCCCTGCGCCAAGTGCCCGGTGTCTCGATCTCGCGCTACAGCCCGGTCGGCGCCTATGGTGGCGCACAGGGCGGATCGGTCTACATCCGCGGAGCGGGCACGGCCCGGCCCGGCGGCGAGGTCCGGATCTATAGCGACGGCGTACCGCGTGAATCCGGCGTCTGGTCGCATCCGTTGATGGATATCGTACCCATTGATTTCGCCGAACGCATCACCGTCGCCAAAAACCCGCAGCCGCAGCATTACGCCGGTACCTTCGGCGCGGTGGATGTCGAGACCCGCAGGCGGCAGACCGAGGGGCACGAAGCCGAATTGTCCGCCGCTTACGGCCGTTTCAACACGCTGATCAGTTCTGCCGCAGCCGGTGGCAAGATCGACCTGTTCGATTATTACGCCGGGGCCGCCTACAAATACTCGGAGGGCGCGCGCAAACATGGCGAGGCCGAACTGCGTAGCGCCTTTGCGCGGGCCGGATGGGATCTCTCCCCACATGACCATCTCTCGTACATCTTCCTGGGCACCGACAACTGGGTGCGTGATCCCGGCCCGAAAGGCGGTCCGAGGCCGCAACGCGACCAGTTCAACACCGAGACCCTGACCCACGCGGTTCGCCTCGAAACCCAACGCGACCGCATCCGCGGATACTCCTTGCTTTACTACGAGGACGGCGAAATCCGCTGGCGCAAGGACCATCTGTCCGACGGCGTCCTGACCTCACCGGCCGGCTTTTCCAACACCGACTGGGACAACTACGGATTCCGTTCGTCGTATGACATTCTGTTCGACCGCCTCACGCTCACCGGATCGCTGGACTCATGGTCCGAAGGCGGCGAGACCTGGAACATCCGTTCATTCGACAACCGGCGGGTCTGGGGCTATAACGGACGTTTCTTCACCACGGCCCCCTACCTCGGTGCACGTTATGATTTTGACGTAGGCCACGACTGGACCCTCACGCCTTCGGTCGGCGCACGCCACTACATCAGCACTGAGTTCGACGACAAAACCGCGCCCTGCGCCGCATTGACCCTCTCCCGCGAAAAGTTGAACATCTTTGTCTCCCACGCACGAGGCGTCCACTACCCCGGCGTTTACATCCGCGGTGTCTCACCCTCCACCTGGCGCACGCTGGAACCCGAAACGCTACACACCACCGAAGCGGGCGTCCAAATGGGAATCGGTGAGCAGGCGGCGTTGCACACCACGTTGTTCCATACCGAGGTCGAAGACCGCATGGACTCAACCTCGGCCGGTTACTTCAACACCGGGGACATGAAGGCACAGGGAGCGGAAGTTTCGCTGCATCTCTATCCGCGCAATGACCTCTCATTTTTCGTGGGCGGCACCTACACCGATCCTGACACCCATCCGGTCTCGCGCATGCCGGAAGTCACCTTCACGGCGGGTAGCTCCTACCGCATCACGCACGCGCTCCGCTGGGATTTGGATGCCCAATACGTTACCACGCAGTACGCCTACAGCATGCGCTCGATCAACCCTGACCTGGAAAAGCTCGATGACTATCTGGCCGTCAACACGCGCCTCTCGCTGGACCTGCGTGCGCTTTGCCCGCTGGACGGCGAATTGTATGTGGCTGTCGAGAATCTGACCAACCGGCATTATGAATATTTTCCGGGCTACCCGATGCCGGGCATCATGTGGTACACTGGCATGAAGGTGAAGTTCTGATGCGGGCGGAGCCCGCAACCCAGTTTAATCTCACACAAAGGCACAAAGGACACAAAGTTTTTTCACAAGAGGCTCTTACAAAACCCCTTGATTGCAGGTGTGGCACGGGCATCTTGCCCGTGTTTCATGGGCGAGACGCCCATGTCACGAGGGATTTTGCAAGCGCCTCACAAATCCTATTCCCTTAGTGGCCTTCGTGCCTTCGTGTGAGGAACAATTTGCTCAATTTCGATGGAAGCTGGAGCCTGAGACCAGAAACCACATGATTCGGCCTAGAGAATATGCCTTTTGCGGCCTGTTCGGTGCGGCGGCGCTGTTGCTACCGACGCTTTTCCATCTGCTACATCTGGGGCATGTCTTCATGCCGATGTATCTGCCGCTGGTGGCGCTGGCTTTTTTTGTGCGCCCCGCTGCATCCGCGTTGACAGCTCTGCTGGTACCGTTGCTCTCCGGCGCGGTCACCGGCATGCCGCCCTTCATGCCGCCGGTCGCCCCGGTGATGGCGCTGGAACTGGCACTGATGGCGCTGATGATCGGCGTGTTGCGCCAAGCGGTGCCGCGCATGCCGGTCTGGTGTCTGCTCGCGCTCGCGTTGGCTGTCGGACGGATTGTGAACGCATCCCTGTTCTATGTCGCCGCGCGCATCTTGGAGTTGCCAGCCGGTTTCGTGGCCGGCATCTCGCTGCTCAGCGGCTGGCCGGGTCTGCTGCTAATGTTGGCGGTCATCCCCGGCCTCGTGCATGCCACCGGTCACGCGCAGTACCATATCCATGACCCCGGAGCCTCCCATGACGAATCCCCTGTGTCCTGATCCGCGACAACCCTTTTTCGACAGTATCGCCGACGCCTGGGACGGCTGGCACGACCTGCCCGCGCTCAACGCGCAACTGGCCGATTTCTTTGAGCACGTCGGCGTGCAACCGGACGAGTCGGTCGTGGATGTCGGCTGCGGCACCGGCAACCTGACGCTCGCCCTGCTCGCGTGGCTCGGCCCGCAAGGTCGAGTGACCGCGCTCGACATCTCGCCGGCCATGTTGGCGCGCGCCGCGCGCAAGACGACCGACGCGCGCGTGACGTGGCACGAGGCACCGGCCGACCGCATACCGCTGCCAAACGGAACATGCGACCGCATCCTCTGCTTTTCCGCCTGGCCTCATTTCGACCGTCTGGACCACGTAGTCGCCGAGTTCAGCCGCGTGCTGTGTCCCGGCGGTCAGGCCCACATCCTGCATCTGATCTCCAAGGAAGAGGTCAACCGCATTCACAGCGAGGCCCATCCCACCGTCCGCGCCGACCGCCTGCCGCCGGTTGACGATGTGGCCGATCTCTTCCGCGCGAACAGCTTTACGGTGATCGAGACCGAAGACAACGCATCGCGTTACCTGCTGAGCGTGCGCAAGGAGCCGAGAGCATGATCGCTTTCAGCGAGGCTTTTGGTGGCGGCAACGGCGCGGCGCGGCGGCTTGCCCCCGCCGTGCGCCTGTTGTGCGGCGCGTGGGTCTTTGTCTGCTGCGCGGTCGTCCCGCTCGATTCGCCGACGGGCATCGCGCTCTTTGTTGTCGCGTGGTTGGCCTGGCTGTTCGGTTGCGCCATGCCGCCGCGACGGCTTGCCCTGTCGCTGGGCTTCGCCATCTGCCTCTTCACGCCACTATTGCTGCTGGCACCTGTTGCGTACTGGAACGGCTCCGCCGCAACGTGGACCGGGGCGTTGCGGGCACCGCTACGTGTCGGTGTGCGCGGCGTGGCGGGCGTCACGATAGGCGTCGGCGCGCTATCGCTGATCCCGCTCTCCGAGTTTGCCGACGCGGTGGCGGCCTTGCCCTTGCCGCGCGCCGTAACCAGCCTGCTGGTGCAGATCGTGCATCAGGCCGCGTTGCTGACCGACGAAACGCGACGCATGGCCGATGCCCTGCGGGTGCGCGGCGTAGCCTCAGCGCGACTCGCCGTTCGGCTGCGCGTGGTGACAACGTTCCCGGCCAGTTGGTTGACGCGGCTGGCGCTGCGTGCCGCGCGCGCAGGCGATGCGATGGAGGTGCGCGGTTTTGACGGCCTGCCGCCGAGTGTGCCGCCCCTGACTTTTTCCCGTTCCGACTGGCTGGCACTGACCGCTACCACCCTGCTCGCCGTGGGTGCGCTTGTGCTGCGCTGGAGGGGGTTCGCATGAGCGCGGCACTCGCCATCCATGATCTGCGTGTCGCCTATCGTGCGGGCGACCCCGAAGTTCTGCGCGGCATCTCCCTGACGCTCGAACCCGGCGAACACTGCGCCCTGCTGGGGCTCAACGGCTCGGGCAAGACCACGTTGCTGCGTGCGGTCGCGGGGTTGCAGCCCTTCAATGGAACGATCACGGTCTGCGGCATCGCGCTCCAGCGCGAGACGGTGCGCGACGTGCGCGACCGGATCGGATTTCTCTTCAGCACGCCCGATGACCAGCTCCTGTTTCCGCAGGTGCTGACCGACGTGTCGTTTGCTCTGGAACGAGCCGGTCGCCCGCAGGCGGAAGCGCGCGAAGCGGCACTTCAGACGTTAGAGGCGCTGGGAATTGCGGCCTACGCCGAGCGCGCGCCGCACACGCTGTCGCAAGGCCAACGCCAGCGGGTGGCGTTGGCGGGAGCACTGGTTGCGCAACCGCCGCTGCTGTTGCTGGACGAACCCACCGCCTCGCTGGATCCGGTCGGACGCGATGAACTCGCACAGGTGCTGACGCGTCAACCGGCGGCGCTGCTGCTCGCCACGCACGACCTCGCCTTCGCGCGGCAGGTCGCCCGGCGCTTCATCATGCTTGAAGACGGAAAGATCACCGCTGACACCGACGCCCCCGCGCACATCGAAGCGGCCTTCGCGCGGGAACGAAGAGTTTTTTGATTTTAACGTAGAGGTGCAGAGACGCAGAATTTTTTGCGGGGGCTGCCGGGACTGCGGGTACTGTGGGCGGCGTTCACGCCGCCGGTCAAGCAGACGCTTGACCCTCCCGGCGCTTCGCGAGCCTGACGGAAGTATCTGGAGTGCGGCGGCAAGCGGTATTCCGCGCGACGCCGCTTTTTGGGCAGGAGTGCAGCGGAGGGCGGCGCGTAAAAGCGGTGCCGCGACCCGCGCACAGCGCGGCTCTCTTACTTCCGCCCTGCCCGCTATTCACTATTCACTTCTTTTGTCATTTTGAAGTTTTAACTTGCGCATGAAATCCAAACTCTCTTCAGTTGATTGACACTCCTTGAAAAGAATGAGCATCGCGCAGTCAACATCTGCCAAGCTATGTTCGACTTTTGCCGCCTGATTAAAGAACGGCACGGGGTCTTTCGGCTGAGAGCTAAAGGCTCCCGCCAGCACCTTCATCCCTTTGTATTCTGTTGCTAGGTGGATTGTAGCCTTATACTCCCCTTTTGCCTGCCCACCCGTAAAAACGAATTTCTCAAAAATCGGCTCCGCCTTGAAATCGTGCAACGCATCGCCAGCCACTAAAGCATATCCATGCTGGCCGTTTCTTTGCCCCCATACAAGCTCAAATGTCGCATCCTTCAGAGGCGAGAGATGCCCATTGCTCAAGCATTCAAATTTGACGAACTGCCCTTTTTCGATGCGTGCAAGCGCATAGACATGGATGACCTTCCGCTTGACCGCTGTTAACGTGGTTCCCGCTGACCTTAACCCCAAAAACGCTCTTACTCCCCGATCTGGACCAGCCATCGTTGACGCGGCAAAAAAGAGTGCGATAAGTACAAGTGTCTTCATTTTTTCTCCTTGAAGGCACTGGGATCGACTTTGGGGGGCGAAGCTCTTGGGTGCCCCCAATTCGGCTCGCCTTTTCTCAAAATGGGGTTGCCGTCCGCGTCTCTTGGCTGAAGAACCGAAAAATCCTGAGGCAACCTGTACTGCCAGTTGAACAGGCCATAAACAACCTTGAACGAGAACCCAGCATCTTGGTGTCCAGTAAGAGGAACAAAGTTACCGTTGGAGTCCTTCTTCAAATAAGCCAAATAGCCCGTCCTCCGTTTTTCTGGAAGGCAAAGCTCTTCATAGAAGGGCGCGGGCAGAATGCCGTTGAACCCTGGACGGCCACCTGGATCTTGGACAAAGGTTATCGAAATCATATTGGTGTTCAAGTCACCTTTGAAACATGAGCGCACGTAACAGTTGGCGGTAAAAACCGAATACTCGCCACCATTGTGTAACCTGACAAATTCAGCAGGAATATCGGTCAGTTCAACAATGTTTGAGACGCTCAAGAGAAGGATGTAATCGGACTGCTTCTGAAAGTCGTCGTAGGTCAGTCGCATGTCAACCGGTCTCGCCTTTAGAGACAGGACTAGCAACACAAAACACATGATCGTTATCTTACACGTCTTCATACTCATTGCTCCAACGCACAGCGTTATCGAGTCCGCCTCGCGAAGGCGGGCAGTCCCGAATGATGTGGTCATGTTAGTTGCTCGGGCCATATAGGGTCAAGCGTACATTGTGGTCGGAAAGATTTGCCGAAAGGATCTGACCTAAAACGCGCGGTTACTTGGGGGTTCGGACATTGCACTTCGATGTTCGATGTTGGGCGTTCTGCGTTCAGCGTTCGAAGTGGCGGCGAGACCGCCGCCGGTCAAGCAGACGCTTGACCCTCCCGGCGCTTCGCTAGCCTGACGGAAGGTTCTGGAGTGCGGCGGCAAGCGGTATTCCGCGCGACACCGCTTTTTGAGCAGGAGTGCAGCAACAGGGCGACGCGCAAAAGCGGTACCACCCTTACATCTTACCTATTACCTCTTACTTCCGCCCTGCCCTCTATTCATCTTGTTGTCACGAGCGTGTTAAGAATACCGGTATCGCTCAAAGAACTGGTCAGCCACAACGCCGCGAAACCCGTTGTAAATAACAGCCACGTTGTTCCAAACACGAGCAAAATGATCGTAGACAGGTTTAGTCCGTACGACAACACCGCCCGCGACGGATTGGCGGGGTCATATCGAACGAGTACGGTTTTGGCCGCCGCAAGCCTATCCGCTATTTCTTGATGCATCGATCTCTGGCCACTGCCAGCATAACCAAATGCGATTCGATCACCCGTATGCTGCTTGCCGGCAACCGTATAGTTGTACCGCACGTCTACCCTGTAAGTTGGTCCCCCTTCCGAGTCGCTTGATTCAGTGACCATACAGGTTTCGATGTGCCCTTTAGTCGTCGGCCATGTCTTCGCCTTGTTGGACAGGACCAGGCTGCGTATGCCGTAGCCGAGGATGCCGAACCCAACGACGAAGAACAACGATATGAACAGCGTGAAACCGATTGTAGGCATGACCTTCATCTTTCTCCTGCCAACGTTATAGTGTCATCGAACCCGCCCCGCGAAAGTGGGCAACCTTCAAATGAAGTCGATACAACTTGCAAGTTGACCAAAGCCAATAAACAACCAAAAAAGGCATAAAGGGACGTAGAGCGCGATGCAGGCAACCGTGACCCATTTGTTTGTGATGCAAAAGGGAACAATGCCTGAAATCAACAAAATCAGAGTATAAACCGCAATCAGATGTTTTGTTCTGCGTTTCATTTTTGTTGGCGCACTATTGCATTTCATGAGAGGAGGGCGAAAGCCTTAGCAAAGACTTGATCGGCATCGCAAAGGACGACATCCCCACGATCCATCTCCGCACAACGCCGACACACCTCCTGCTTCCATTTCTCAGGAAGCGAGGGAGAATCAAGCGCATCAAGGCTTTCAATCAACTTTTCTGCAACAAATGCTCTCAAAGGCGTCGGCAACTCGAGGGCATCCATGATAACCTGCTCGGCTGTAATGCTCATGTATTGATCTTGCTCCTTTCCCGAGTTAACTCTGGAAGCAACGTAGCATAGTTGGGAAAGGGGGCGCAATGAAACTTCCAAAAATCTGGCGAAACAGAGCTGTTTCCCTTTCGTATTTTTGGTGTTTTTCGTGGTTAAAAATCTCCTATTACCAAAAAAAGCGGCGGGCAGACTTGACATCCACCGCACCGCTCTTTTGACCGGAGTCAGGTACCGGAACAACTCCTTGCCTATAACTTGGAGCGTTAAACGTTTTTTAACTCAGAACGCTGAACGTTGAACTCTGAACTCTGAATTCAAAAACTCCTAAATCCTAACTCCTCCCTCCTAACTCGCATCAGGGCTTGCCGTACACTTCAATCTCAGTGTAGTGGTTCATCTCGTTCGAGGTGTTACCCTTGCTGTAGAAGCGGACGTAACGGCCCTTCACGCCGCTGATGGCGAAAGGACGGCCCTCGTTGGTCTCGATGTACTCTTTCTCTTTGCCCTCGCCCAACTTTGAGGAGTTGTCGTGGTCGTTGTTGAAGACCGTGACGACGCCGTCAATGAAGTCCGGATCATTGGAAATCTGGCAGATCACGTCACGATAGACGCGCGCTTCGCCGTGGTAGTGCCATACGCACGCGGCATAGATTTCCTTCTCCTTCTCCAGATCGACCTGCACCCACTGCGTGCCGGGGCCAAGCTCGACATACGTCGCGGCATCGTGCTCTTTGTCGCCATCGGTGATGAACGACAACTCGCCGATGATCGGCTCCGGATCGCTCGACGTGACCTTGCAGTCCCGCGAGAGCACCTTGTCAGCACCTGCCGGAACACTGATCGGGGGCCGCGGCCTGCCGCCGCGAGCCGGCTCGAGGTTCGGCGAGCGGATGTCTTTGGGCGTACCCGTGAACTGCGGTTTCGGCAGTTCGATCTTCAACTGTACCCTAGCGCCGTCCTGCGCACCCGCCACCACGGCAAGGCCCATCACAACGGCTGCCACTATCATTCCAGTGTGTTTCATATGTCCTCCTCCTTCTCTCTTCTGTTCATACCCGTCCAACCTGTCGGCCTTATCCGACCCGTCAGACCCTAAAAGCGTTCACTTCATTAAACGGCGGGAAAGGCACCATATTGCCTCACCGGACTTCTCACCCGATCCATCCACGCGGGCTGCGCCCGCGCCACCAAAGCACCGCATCCTTCCAACGCCGCGCACGCAGCGCAAATCTCTCTCCATCCCAGTCCGAGGTAGGCGGTCGAAAGCGCATCCGACACCGCCGCCGTCGGGGCGTACGACCATGCGGCAGGATGCCGCGATGCCGCGACACCGCGACGCAC
>DUPH01000224.1 GCA_012838435.1 Lentisphaerota bacterium
AGGTTTCAAGCTTGAAGTCGAGCAGGTGTCCACCCGCGATGGTGCCCAGCACGAAAAGGATGAGCGACCGCCTGACAATGTGGAGATAGGTCTTACGCTTGCCTGTCTGGGCGAGCCGTTTCCCGAGCGAGAACGGGAGAACCAGGCCGACGACGAAAATGAAGATGGACTGGGCGACGTTCATCAGGTTCACACCCGGAACAGTCCACGAGAATTGATGGGCTGTGACGGCGACAACATCAGGCCCGAGCAGATTGACGAATGTCTTGAAGATGGGCGCACCGCCGATTTGCGTGCTCAATATCAAGAACATCGCGAACCCGCGTAACACGTCGATACTGGCAACCCGGTCTTGCTTTATCGAAATCTCTTGGCTCATCGCTTTCTCCTAAGTTCTTTCGAAGAGACGTTGGGCGATTGCCTTGATCTGGGCTTCGTCTGGAAATGCGGTTTTGCCGTCATGCGCCCACTCGCGTATGCGCACGGCGGTGCCGGGGTCGGGATACCGCTTAAGCAATAAATCCAGCGCAACCACCGCGAGCGATACCGCCGCGAAACGGTAACCCGCCGCCCTGCCGTCGAACGGATAGACCCAGCCGGGATACTTCGAATAGTCGCAGGCCTTCGCTTTGAGCAGCGTCGCAGTGTACTTTTCACCGCCGTCGGCAACGATGTCCATCAGCGGTTGCACGGCTTCGGCAGGGCCGATGCGCCCGAGCAGACAAATCGCCTTGAGCCGGTTGGGATACGCATAATCGACAAGTGGATCGCGCTCGCCGCCGGGATTGCGCACGATCTCTAAGAGGACGTCCACCGCCTGCGGATCACCCATGATGCCGAGTGCCGTCGCGTAGTTGGCAGAGTATCTTTTTTCGGCATGCATCGCTTGCACAAGCTTGCTGCGCAAGGCGCTGTTGCGTTCCTGCGACCCGCGCTCCGCAACATCCCAGCAACTGTAGTAGGCGTACGACGAGCGGTCTTCGTCGTCGGGCGTGCGATGGAAAACCCATGAGACCGCATTGCCGATGTCGCGCTTGAGCGCTTGGATGATCTGGTCGTCGGCAAACGGCACGATCTCGTTCTTCGAGTAGAAGCCGACGTGCGGCTGCCGCAACGGACGCGCCAAGTTGTATCTGTCCAGATGCTTGCGGAGTTCGTCGTACGGCACGTCGCGCACCGAGACGCGGGATTTCAAGGCGACAACAACCGCAGCGGCGGCGGCCTTGCCCGACATCTGCATCTCTGCCACCATCCGCAAGCCCGCCAGAACATCGCGGTCGATCCCCATGTGGCGCGACGGAACGAGCAGGTTCTCCACGCCTTTCGCAATCAACGCCTCATAGGGCACACTGACCGGATAAGCAAAAGGCGACATCCTGCAAAGGATTTCCCAGTTCACGGATGGTTCGGTTTCAAACGCGCGGTCGGATATGCGGTGGATATCGTAAGGCACCCATGCGGTGAACACCGGCTTCTCGCAACGCGGCCCGAAAAGACACTCGCGGAACGACAGCACGACATCCGTCTCCACCCCCGCCTCTTCACGCGCCCCGATGTACGGGCAGGCCACCAGCACACGTCGTTTGTTGCGGAACCCCAAGCGTCCTGCGGCAAGCTCTGTCGCAAAGGCGGATTGCTCCGCCACCGGCACGTTGGGACTGCGGCACTTGCCGCTGTAGACCGGCCCCATCCTGCCATCCGCGTGTTCCACGTAATAGGTGCGCGAAACGGTGAACTGCGCACCGTCCACCGCGCGTCCGAAACGCACCTTCGCGCCAGCCAACAAAGCGAGCGTCGCATTGCCGGTGGCATCGATGAACATGTTCGCGGTCACGTCGCGGAAGATACCGTTGCGCAGGATTTTCAGGCCGACGATCCGTTGTCCGTCGCGATACGCCGCCGCGACAGAGGTCTCGTACGCCAGCTCGGCACCGTGTTTGTGTGCGGCGCGCTCCAGCGACGCCAAGCGTCCCGGCACATTCCCCGGCCATTTCGGCGCGCCGTTGATCGCACCGAGCGTCCAGTTGCCGCCCATTGCCGCGCGCACGTCCACGCCCAGAACCTTGAGGCCCGCTTCCGCCGCTACGATCAGCGCCTCGGCCCCCGCCGACCCGAGGCCGACAACGATCAGATCGTAGTGTCCGGCGGGTGTCGGCATCGCCGCCACGGTGCGTGTGACCGGCTTGCCGGCGATCATTTTGACTTCGAGCATAACTCCCCCGCCGTAAGCGCGTTCATCAAATCAGGATACTGGGCGCCGGGATGCCAGACGATGCCGGGCAGATGGGCAGCCTGCGTGCGGGCCTCGCGATAGAGGTGCCCAAGCGCGGTCGCCTCGCCGCCGATGCTGAAGGTGTCATCTTCGGCCACCATCTTTTCAAAGGCGTCGTAAAGCGCAAGGCGCGCGTTGTGCCAGTCGGTATCCGCCGCAAGCCGGACCTTGAGGATGTTTTCCCCCGGCAGCGCACCGGGCACAACCTCCCGCTTATCGGTGGCAAAGCGTCCCAGATCCCCCTTGGGCTTGCCGACAAGGGGAGCGGCGAAGAATTTCTCCTTGACCGCCTTCGCGCCCGCGTCGCGCCACGCCGTCGGCATGGTGTCGATCACGCGCTCCGCGGCAATGCTGGAATAACCGTCCGGCCCGATGATCTCCACGGCGAATCCCCTACCCGCTCGCCGGATGTCGGCGACGTTGGCATTTAGAAAGAGGTTCGCCTTGCGGTGCATGACCAGCGCGCTCATAACGTCGGACACCGGCGGCGCGTGGTAGCGGCCGTTGCCGCTCAGCCCCTCCTTCTCGATCCGTTCGCGCACCAGAGTCGCGATCTCGCCTTCGGCGGCGGTCAGCACGTTGGGCAGCAGGGCACCCGAAAACTCAGGCACCAGCATCAGCGACTGCTCCAGCACCACGGTCTTGGCGGGATTTTTGAAGGCCGCCCCCAGCGCGTACGCCGACGCGCCGAGAAAGACCGTCTCACACTCCGCCACAACTGGAATGCCCGATAGCGACCGCTTCGGGGTCTGCGCCCAGATCGGGCCGATACGGAACGACGCCGCCGAGGCCGCCGCCGACGCAATGAATGTCCGCCGTCTCAGATTCATGACGCTTCGGCCACCGCATCAACATAAATCAGCGCCGAACTTACTGGTTGCGAAAAGTCGCCCCCAACCGACAGCATCGACATCCATACTGCAAGAACTCCGCCACGATACTCGTCCATACCACTCCTCTCGTTTCACTTGTCACACCACTAGGGGGAGTTTACGATTTGCGGATGGTGAACGTCAACCGGAAACGCTAGAGCAAAGGAAGCAGGGCGTCACGGCAGGCATCGTACAGGTGGCTGTTGGTGGCCAAATATGCCATGCGATACCCGTCATAGGTTTTGAGTGCCTCGCAACGTCCACCGGCCCGCTCTACAATCAGACTGGCGGCGGCTACGTCCCAAAGATAAATGCCTGACTCGAAATACCCGTCTAAGCGCCCCGCCGCCACCAAGCACATGTCCACGGCAGCAGCACCGAGAATACGCGGACGCTGGGCGATCTCCGACACGCGCCGCATGAATTTAAAGGAGTGTGCGCCGAGATCCCACTTGTCCGCGCCGGTTGCCAGCATCGCCAGATCGAGTTGGTCCGTATTCGATACATGGATCGGCGCACCGTTACACAGCGCAGGACCGTCGCAGGTCGCTTCGTAAAGCTGGTGCATCTCTGGAATGAAGACTGCGCCCGCTATCGTCTTCTCTTTGTACTGCACCGCGACCGAACAGCACCACAACGGCAGACCGTGGAAAAAGTTGATCGTACCGTCGATCGGGTCGATGATCCAGACGGTATCGCTTTCGGGCAGCGGCGCGTCGCAGGTTTCCTCGCCCAGGATCGCGTGGTCGGGGAAGGCGGAGAGAATCACCGAGGTGGCGACCTCTTGCGCTTCGACATCCAACTTGTGCTTGATGTCGGTGCGTAAAATCGAATTGACGTCGCCACGACGATGCAGATTGGCGAGCACATGCTCGCCCGCACGACGCGCGGCGAGTGTGGCGATGGCTTGGAGTTGAGTTGGTGTATACATCATGTGGGCCTCATGGTGTGGAACGGATGAGTTCCACCATCGTTTCAAAATGCGCAGTGCGCGGGAACATATCGAACAGTTGTGCACGTGCGATACGGTAACCGCCGTGCAACAGCACCGCGAGATCGCGCGCCAGCGTGGCGGGATCGCACGCGACATAAAAAATGCGGCGCGGCGCACATGCGGCAAGCGCGTCCGCCAATCCGGGTGCCATACCGCTGCGAGGCGGATCGATCAGCACGGTTGTCTGCGAAGGCGTACGGATGAGCGTATCGAGATCGACCGTCTCATGCCCCAATGCTACGCAACGGAACTCAGCTTGCAGCCCCAGCACACGTGCGTTGTGCTGCGCGTCGCGGACGGCGGTACGTCCGGACTCCACGCCAGTCAGGCGCGTACCGCCGACCTGCATCAGGGCGAAACCGAAGACACCCACACCGCAGTAAAGATCGACGATTTCAGGTGCGGCACGATCTGACTGGAACCACGTCTGCATGGTGCGTGCGAGCGCATCGGCGACCGGCGGGTTCACCTGATAAAAGGCATCGCGCGCGACTTGTAAAGGACCGACAGGCGACCTTTCCGTGAGCGGCGAAACATCGGGCGCGATGTGTCCGACGCGCCACCAGCACGCGCCATCGTGTTCCGTGTGGCGGAGCACAACGGCATCGCCGTCGCGTAGGTCGCGGAAGCCGTCTTGCGCAGCAAGCTCGCCCAGCAGGGCGTTGATCGCCTCGCAAGCGAGCGGGCAGGCGGGCAGCGGCAGCACATGGTGCGACGCCTCGCGCCGATAACCGACGCGCATACCATCCGGATGGCGTTCGGCATGCAATGTGATTTTGTTGCGATAGTGCAGTGGCTGGGGCGCATGAAAAGGCGCTTCGTAGCGGAGTGCATCCGCTCCCGGCAGCTTCCGCAATAGACCTTCGAGCTGTTGTTGCTTGGCCGCGACTTCAGCGGGGTAATCAAGATGGTCGTAGCAGCAGCCCGGCACGCGCGTCGGGGTTCCGTTGTCGGGATCGGTCACGCGACAGCAGGGAGAGATACGCAGCGCCGATAGCTCAAGCGGCTCGATGCAGACGGCGCGCGCATAACGCTTTTTGACTTGCGTGACGCGGACACACAAGCGATCACCGGGGGCGCTTTCGGGAATAAAGATTACACGCCCGTCGTAACGCGCTATACCGTCACCGCCATAGGCCAACGTGGCAACATCGGCAATGAACGTATCGCCGACCTTCAGCATGACAGGGCCTCGCCGTAGAGGGTTTGCGGTGCTGCGCGGGTGATACGTACGCGCGCCAACGTGCCGGGGTCGAGTCCGGGACGCGGATCAAAAATGACGATCTTATTGCCGGGCGAGCGGCCCGACCAACGCGCGGCATTGCGTAGACTGGGACCTTCGACCAAGACCTCCTGCACGGTGCCGACCAGCCGGGAGTTGGTGGCGACGCCGCGCACGTCCTGATCTTTGAGCAGGATCTGGTTGCGCCGCATTTTTTCCGCTTCGGACACGTCATCCTCCCAGGCGGCGGCTGGCGTACCGGGGCGGGGCGAATACTTGAAGATGAATGCGTTGTCGAAGTCCGCCTCATTCATCAGGGAACGCGTGGCCTCGAAATCGTCGGACGTCTCGCCGGGAAAGCCGACGATTACATCGGTAGTGAGGGCGAAATCCGGCATGGCCGTGCGCAGACGGCGCACGGCGTCGAGATAGTCCGCTCGCGAATAGCCGCGCCGCATGCGCGCGAGAATAGAATCGGAACCGGACTGCACCGGCAGGTGCAGATGGTGACAGATGGCCGGTAGCGTCGCGCAGGCGCGCACGAGTTGGTCAGTGACACCCGACGGATGGCCCGACGTGAAGCGTAGACGGAGCAGACCGGGAATGGTGGCAACCGCCTCCAGCAGACGGGCGAAGGGTTCCGTGAAGCCGCCGGGGCTCGGCGCGTCGGACGCCTCCCAGACCGAATTGGCGCGTCCGTAGTTCATGACGCTCTGGCCGAGCAGGGTGACCTCGCGCACACCGTTACGTACGAGCGCGCGGATTTCGGCGACGATTTCGCGAGCTGGCCGACTGTATTCCGAGCCGCGCACATCGGGTACGATGCAATAGGCACAGCGCCGGTCGCAACCGAGCAGGATGGTCACAAACACGGAAAAGCCGGTGTCGGTTCGGGCTTTGATCACATCGGGCGTTTCGTCGAGGTCGGAGACTTCGAGCAGACCTGTTTCGCCGGCAAGGACACGGGCGACCAGGCGCGGGATCGCCCCCGCACAGCGAGTGCCGACCGCGAAATCAAGACCCGGCACATGCTTAAAGATCTCGGGCCCCAACCGTTGCGCCATGCAGCCCATGAGCCCTACCATCCGCTCCGGACGATCGCGCCGAGAGGCGCAGAGCAGACCGAGCTTGCCGAGCGCTTTATCCTCTGCCTTGGCGCGCACGCTGCATGAGTTGACGATCACCAGGTCGGCGTCGTCCTCACGCTGGACCGGCGTATGGCCGGCGGCTTCAAGCAGGGCGGCAGCCGCTTCGGAGTCGCGGACATTCATTTGGCAGCCGTAGGTGTGGAGGATGAATCGCATGACGGTCAAGGTGTTTCGGTTTTGGGGGCGTCGGCCTGCTCGGGTTTGGCAAGCCCCTCCGTGATTTTTTCAATGATGCTAACGTAGGACCAGTCCGGGTTCTCGAGTTCCCCGAAGACTTTGAATTCAAGCAGCAGACGAGTAAACGGCAGTGTTATCAAGCGAGAGATGCGGCCGGCGATGGTCTTTTGTTTGAAGATGTTGGCGCGGACCGTGAAGTCCAGTTTGTCGGTGGCGATGTTGTAGGTGCCTTTTCCCGATATGCTGAAGATATTGCCTTCGAGCAACAGATTGTCGGTATGTAGCACGCCGTCACGGATGGTGAAATCCATTGATCCCGACGATTGATCGACAAGCGACGAGATACCGGGAACGGTGCGCGTCAGATAGTCGGTGAGTCCGGCGAATATCTTCATGCGATGGATGACGCCATTGCGGATGGTTACGTGCCCTTCGCCGGCCAAATGCTCAATCGTACGTTCGTCGAGTGGCCCGTTAAGTTGGATCTTACCCGAGACCTGACCGGCACGGTCATTCGTGACATTGAAGGCTTGCGAAATCTCTTCGAGCGCGACATTACGCATATCCAGCGCGGCATTGAAGACAGTGGCGGTCGCGGCATAGTCGGGAAAATCGAAGGTGACCTCACCGGTGATCGCGCCGCCGCTAGGCGAGGTGCCCCGGACATTGCTGAAACGCGCTTGGTATCCCGCAAGCGTGAAATCGCCGGTCGTTTCACGCGCCTCGAAGTTCAGGATCGATCCGGCAGGGAACGAGACCTTGCCGGATAATTGGTTCGTAACGGTGCTCTCCGTTGTTGAAAGGGCCACGATACCGCGGGCGGAAAGCGTGGGCGGCCTCGTGCAGCGGATACAGTCAAGCTCGCCTTCGTTGAGAATATTTATGATGGTGAAAAGCGGTGGGATGTGCATCGTCGTATCGGCTTCGACCTTCAACCCCTCAACCTCTTCGATGTAGGCGAGGCGGCCTTGGATGGGTGCGCCATCGGCTGTCTGCGCGCTGAGCGGATCGATCACGACCGAGGTGTAGATATTGGTGCCGTAGATACCGAGTGTGCCTCTGGCGAATGCGATAGGCACGGTACGGTAGGCACAGGGGCCGACATCCACATCCAGCCGCATGGCAAAATCTGTGGTTTCGATATCGACATCAAAGGTGTAATGCGCGTCGACCGGGCGTTTAATCTCGGTGAAACAGGAAATCTGTTCAATGGCACCGCGCGCTTTCAAAATTCTGAAGAGAGGCATCAGATTATCGGGGAATGCCTGACCTTGCGCCCTGCCGTAAACGCGCTGCGCCTGCAAATCGATCGTCACTTGACCGTCCACCTTCAATTTAAAACTCGGGTTGGGCAGGTAAACGACGACTTCAGTGACATCAACACGCGTAGCGGAGGTGGCCACGGTAGCAGTGAGGTAATCGGCCTTGATGCCGAGAATATCAGCCTGCTTAACCCTCAGCGGGAAGGGCGCTAAGACGGGCAACTCAGGGAGTTCTTGCGATTCTTCTTGTTCCGGCGGCAGGTCAGGCAATACGACTTGCTTGAGGGTCACGCCGCGTATGCGTTTGGAGGCGTCAAGCCCCGGCGACAGCGCAAGATCCACGGTGATTTCGTCGACCGACACCAGCGCTTGACCGGCAACCCGCTTTGGAAAGGCTTTGACACGGTGAAGCTGTATGCCCCGTTTCAGGCTAAAGGTGGCACGTTCGATCCGCACGAAACGGTCTTCGTTAGAGAGTGCACTTTCAAGCCGATGCAGCAACGGAGCCGGCAAGCCGCGCTCGAGCAGGTAAAGCACCGCCATGCAGGCCACCAGCAAAACAACAGCCAGCCAGAGAAGGCCCTTGAGGATGGAAACGATGATTTTGAAGAGTCGCCACATGTCATCACGCCGCGCACAGTCGGGTATCGTGCGCAGTGACCATAGAATAGCGGAGAGAGCATGTATGCCGCAACCGTAATCCTAAAAAGAGCAGTTGAACCTTCAACTCTCTTTGGTTTCTGGTTTCAAGGTTTCATGGTTTCATCCAAATCGGGATCGGGATCGCTATCGGGATCGATTGTTTAACCACGGAACACACCGAACACA
>DUPH01000225.1 GCA_012838435.1 Lentisphaerota bacterium
GACACCGATGACGACGGCCTCGAAGACGGCGACGAGGTGAACGTCCACAATACCAATCCGCTGTTGGAGGACACCGACGGCGACGGTCTGACCGACGGCGACGAGGTCGCCCTGAAGGCCGTTTGGCCGTGCCTGGACCCGCTGGTCTGGGACTGCGACGGCGACATGCTGCCCGACGGATGGGAACTGCAGTACGGCCTCAACCCCTGCGAGTGCGCCGCGACGAACAGCCCCGCCTGGGACGCCGACAACGACGGCCTCGGACTGCTCGACGAATACCGCTACTGCACCGACCCGACCAACCCCGACACCGACGGCGACGGCGTCCGGGACGGCGACGAGGTGCCGCACAGCCCCGGCTCCTGTCCCTGCGACCCGGACGACGAGGGCAACCCGGCCAACTGCGTGACGCTCAGTCTCACCGTGGGCGACCCGAGCAGCAGTAATTCCGAGCGCTGGAACTTCGAGGTGTTCGAAGTGGCCACGGGGAAAGCCGTCGTGCGCCACTGCGACGACGGCTTCGGCACGCCGGGCTCCGCAGAGTACGCGCTCGTCAAAGGCAAGGCGTACACCTTCAAATTACGGTGGGTCGCCACCGACCCGGAGTACGACGACACGCCGAAGCCCGATTACGACTGGCAGGCGCTGATCAACGACTCGGCGCGGGCGGGCGCGCGCGAGGGACTGTACGGTACCGGCGCGTTCATCGTCGAGGACTCGTACGGCCTGCTGACGGAGGAGAGGCACGGCAACGAGTTTGACATCACCATCGGCGAAACCGGCAGGATCATCGTGCCGAGGGTGGAAGAGCCGAACGGGGATGCGCCCGGAGAAGCCAACAGTTTTATTTGGTCGTCTTCTGGGTTAACAGGTAATCGATTTAGTGTGACTCCGAATCCGCTGAACGCCGAGATTCTCTGGTTTCTTGGCGGTTTGCCGACGGGGGCCGAAACAAAAGTGTTTTGGCAACCATGGGATTTCATAAACAGCAGGCTCCATGTCGGTTATGGCAACGCCCCTCAACTTGAGGTCACGTATGAAGCGTTGCTGAGCGACTATGACGATTTTATGCCGCCCGACAACAACTGGTTCGGGCAAAAGAACGTCATGGTTTCTGTGTCAGGCGGACCCGTTGCAACCCGCCCGGTGTGGTTCTTTTTCAACGCCCTTGAGACCCGTACCGACTTTGACGGGGCCGTGACGGCGGCATGGTATCACTACTGGAAAGCCAGCGGGGCCGTTCCGGCGCTGGCGGTTTTCGAATACGACCACGATCTTGGACAGAATGTCGCGGCCAAACATCATTGGAGCCTTTTGTCGGGCGACAAGTACTATGTCGGTTTCGCTGCCGCGCTGGGCGTGTGGAAATCCGTTCCCGATGTCTCCCCGCCCACTTCCTACACGGAGGAACCCTATCCCGGCAACGAGGGAAAAGGCATTCACAGTGTCGCCAAACTTTGCGCCCATGAATTCTGGCACGGGGTTGTCACACGGGAGACCCGCCCTGTCCTGCTCGGAGGAGATGGGCTGCTTGACAGCGACGGAGACGGGTTGAGCGATGTGCGTGAGGCTGAAATCAATACTGACCCAAATACCAAAGACACCTGCCACATCGCAGCCTATACGGGCGGCGGCGCTGATTATAGCGGCTACGCGGATATTGGTGACCAGGAGTTGTACTGCCGTTTGAAACAGGATGGCGTGCTCGGTGACGAGTCCAAAGACTGGGCGTTTCCTGGGATGCAGACTCATGTTCAACCATAGAAAGGAACACATATGAAAGCGACACTCATCATCTTCAGCAGCGCTGTCCTGTTCGGCATCCTGCTGTCAGCGACATCTGCCGGAGAAACCATGGACGGCAAGAAACCCACCCCATCCTCAATGGAGGATGTGGTGCGGGAGTACGAGAGGGTGAAAGGGGAGTGGGAGTTCGCAAGGCGGACAGGGATGTCCACTGCAAAAGCGGGTCGGCTCCGTGAGTTGTCCTCGACGAATACCGTGGAAAACCGGAACGAACTGATAAAGTGGTTCTGGACGCTGCCGCAGGCGGAGCCCTCCAGCCACCCGATGCAGCCGGAGAAAACCGCGATCACGCGGGCTCTCGCGGCCATGATGCCCCCGTCCGACTTCAAAACGTTCGGCTTGAAGGTCCTGGACGCGGAAATCAACGCATTGCGCGAAGCCAAGAAGTGGGAACAGGAAAATTATTATCCCAAGGATGTGATTTTTGCCACATTTGAGGGCCTTGTCGGAAACACGCCTGATTCGGATGTCATCGATACGCTTATGGCATACGCCAAGGACACAAATGTGGGGACAACCGTCAGAGCACGATTCAAGGCATTTCTGACGAACAGGCAATTCCAGCAGGACGGTATTACAAATGCAGAGGAACAAGCAAAAATTATTATAGGAAGACTCACTCCTCCGCCAAGACATCCCATCCCGTGGAACATCCACAAGGACAAGGAAAAACGTATTGCATACGCTAAATCAGAGGAATATGCCAAAGCCATGCGCCCCTGCACTCTTTGGCGGTTTTCTGAAACATCAGTAGAGAATGGTGCAAATGAGCAAGTTTTGAGCAAACTTGGCATGGCGGCTGTAACTCAACTCATCCATGTCGTTGAGGGAAACGGTCACACCGGAGAAAAACGCGATTATCTCATTTGGCTGGCGACGGACATCCTGTTAAAGCACCTCGCGCAAGACACCAGACTTGCTGACGGCGAACGAGAAGTTTTGAAGCCGTTGCATCGATTGCTCGACACCATGCCGGATCTCGGAGCACACTCTTGGAGAAGCCTCGCTGCCGGAAACATGGTCAGAATCTACGAGAAGCTCGGCATCACCGAAAAAGTTGAAATCATCACAGACCCCAGTGTAGACGATCCGTCTGAGTGGAAAAACTTCCGATAACCCCTATGAGTACCAACTGCGTGACGCTCAGTCTCACCGTGGGCGACCCGAGCGGCAGCGAGTCCGAGCGCTGGAACTTGGACATCTTCGAGGAGGCCACGGGAAAAGCCGTCTACCACCACTGCGACCAAAACTTCGGCACGCCCGGCTCCACAAACTACGCGCTGGTCAAGGGCAAGGCGTACA
>DUPH01000226.1 GCA_012838435.1 Lentisphaerota bacterium
CAGAAGGCGACGCGGCGTGGGGCGGAGCGTCATGCCCGGCCGCGCCGGGCGGTGGGATGGTTCGCTGACAAGACGTCCCGCCCGCAGGCCGTCAGGCGTTGCGGTGTGGGGGGTTTGCAAGAGCCTCAACCGTAAGCGGTCGGTGGCGGAGGACGAGGGTATGAATAGCCGCAAAGAACGCAAGGCGCAGTTGTGAAAAAACTGGTCATTGCTTTTCTAATTGGGATTGAGGCGCTTGCTGTTGTCGCGGCGATGGATCCCTTGGACATGCGCTGGACGTTCGGCGCACATGAGCCGATTACGATGTACCGGCGCAAGGGCGTAAAAACGACCGGTGGCATTGAGGGCAGTTCGAAGTGGACCGATGAGTGGCTCAATTGGTTCGACACGGAGTCGCCGAAGCTGATGAAGGAGCTTGGACTCAACTGGTGCCATGCACGCTTCTACAAGGGCATGGGCTGGGAGTTCGAAAAGAAGGACTATCCGAATGTCCGTCGGTTCGTCGACGCGGCCCACGCAAACGGCGTGCATGTTCTCGCCTACATACAGTTCATGACGCTCTACTACGAGAACATGCTTGCGGAGATCCCTGAACTGGCGACCTGGGCGGCGAAGGATTACGAAGGTCGTTTCCGCTGTTATCATGGCAACAGCTACTATCGTTGGCTACCGTGTATCTCGTGCGACGAATGGGTCGATTATCTCATTCCGATCATGAAGTTCGCGGTGACGGAGGGCGGGTTCGATGGCGTCATGTTCGATAATGCAACGAGCAAGATCTGCTACTGTGAACGCTGTAAACGGAAGTTCCGTGAACATCTCGCGAAGTTGCCCGATCTGGAGCAACGCTTCGGGTTCACGGACATGCGGTTTGTCCAACCCCCACCGGAGAGCGTACTCAAGGGCGAGATCAAGGACGCATTGGCGCAGGAGCTGATCTTCTGGCGCAGTCGGATGATAAGTGACATCTTCGCGAAGTTCCATCGTGAACTCAAGAAGGCGAATCCCAACGCCATTCTTTCCGCCAATGTTTTCGAGCCACGCTGTGCGGATCGGATGCGTACGGAGTGCGTGGACATACCGCAGATGATCGCCAATCTCGACTTCATGGTCGCCCAAAGCGGAAACTATCCTGAATACGATGCGGCGAACGATCGGTTGCGTACCCGTTTCCGTCTTCTCAAGACTCTCCGAACGCTCGGCATGCCCAACGTCGCTCTGTGCGATAACGATTCGAACATGACGCCTGAGCAGGAGAAGTATTACCTGTTGCCGCTGCTTGAAGACGTCCTGCTCGGCGGCGTACCGACAGACCGGACCGTGGTCTCGCCCGGTGCGGATTGCTTCTACGACAAGCACAAGCTCGAACGTCGCCGCCCGTTGCTTGGCCTGTTTAATACGTTCGTGCGTAACGAGCGCGGCATGCTCGCGTCCCGGCCTTACGAGCCCGTGAAGCTGCTCTTCCCCGTCCAGTCGACGATCCTCTCTGATCGTTGCCACCGCGGCCTCGGTGTTGCCGAAGAGATCTGTCTGCGTCGCCATGTCCCGTTTGGCTACATCATTTCAAATCCGGATGCGCTGATCATTCCTGAAGATACGGAGGTGCTTGTCGTCTCCGATCAAACATGCCTGTCCGAGGCGCAATGCGATAGCCTCGTCACCTGGGCGAAAAAGGGCGGTAAGTTGGTCGTGACGGGAGACTCCGGTCGTTGCGACGAACTGAATCGCCAGTATCAGACCAATCCCCTCAAGCCGCGTCTTGCGGGCTTGGCCAATGTTGTCTGGCGTGATGCGTCCGACACATTCTCGGGTAGATTCAGCATCTCTTGGGCGCACAATATTTCGGCGCCGTCAGACAATGGGGATCGGTTGGTGGCGGATCTCGCGAAGGTCGGGTTCAGGATGCCGTATGAACTTCGGAACGTCCCCCCGTGGGTCTTGACCGAGGTAAAGCGGACCCAGGACGGTTACGCGGTCAACTGCCTGAATTTCAATCCCTCCACGCCGTTGCCGGAGATCGAGGTGCTCGCCCCCGGGCGTGTCGTCCGAAAGCCGACGGCCATCGAGGAGGACACCGCCTCCCGGTCGCTCTACCGGCTCTTTGATGTAGTCGGCCAGTGACGGGCAACAGACAGATCGGTGTTTGACTCTCACGGTAGAGTTGGTAAACTATCCAACTCGTACGTGATCTTTATCAATTGTATCCGGAAGGAAGTGCCGCAGTGAGTGTCGTTCAACCGTTGCTCGATCTGCAGGAAATCGATGGTCGCATCCGAGACCTGCAGCAGGAAATCCGTGACATTCCGCAGCGCAAAGACCAAGAGCAGGAGCGTCTGAGTGGCGCCCGCGAGGCTCTGGACCATGCGCAGGCGGAGTTGAAAAATGCCCAGTTGAGAGTCAGCGAGGTGGAGTTGGAGATCGAAGCCCGTCAGGATAGAATCCAAGCCCTGAAAAAAAATCAGGTTTTGCTCAAGACGAATAAAGAGTTTCAGATGTACAATCTGGAGATTGCCAAGCTTGAGGGTGAGATTGCCAATTACGAATCGCGCCAGATCGTGGCGTTGGACGACGTGATCCCGGTTAAGCACCGTGTCGCTGAAGCGCAGGCTAAGCTTCAAGAGGACCAAGAGGCCGTGGACGCCTATACCGCTGAACTGGACGCGCGGTTGGTCGCTGTGCAGGAAGAACTGGCCGCTGTCAAAACGGAGCGCGCCGAAGCGGCCAAGAAGGTGACACCGCAGTTCATGTTTTATTACGAGCGCCTGCTCTCCAAACGGTGGCCGGTGGTGGTGGAACTTGGCGATGACTGTGTCTGCGGTGGGTGCCACTTGGTGCAGCCGCCCTCGGTCGGGCAGATGGTGCGGCGCAATCAGGGAATTGTGGCCTGCCAGATGTGCGGACGCATCCTTTTTATGAAGCAATGACAGGCACGCCCAGCAAAGGGGGTGCCTTTTTTGATGGATTTAGCCGATGGGAGAGATTCGCCGCGGGGCGGCTCTCCACGGTTTGGGTTGCCGCTAGCGATGCTTTGCGGCGGCCGCATGGGGAGTGACCGATCGCTCCTGCTTTGGCAGGGGAGGAAAGTCCGGACTCCGCAGGGTAAGAGGTCCGGCCGTTAAGGCCGGAGGGGCGCTGCCAGATCGGCGCCGACGGAAAGCGCCACAGAAAACAAACCGCCCGGCGTTCGCGCCGGGTAAGGGTGAAAAGGTGGTGTAAGAGACCACCGGGCAGGCGCGAGAGCGCCGCCGCAGGGCAAACCCCCTCTGGAGCAAGATCAAATAGGGGACTCGAGACGCGGCCCGTGTCGCTCCGGCGTAATAGCCGGATAGGGTTCCGGGTAGATTGCTTAGATGAATGATCGGAGCCGCCTCCGGGCGGTGAACAGAATCCGGCTTATTCGCCCCCGTGCGGTCGCCGCATTTTTTTAATCGCGAATTATTGCGACCACCCAGTGGTCGCAATGATGAGTGTAAAAACGGGCACGAGGATGGGCACCGAGCGCGCGCGGGACATGCAATGAGGGGCGCGCGGGGAGACAGCCCTGCAAAGAGCTAAATCCTAAATCCGCGCGTAGCGCGGTGTGCGGTTGACTTGACGCGGGGGAATGTCTAACATGACGAAAGAGCCGTGAGGAGGGTGTCAAATGTCGATGAGAGTGGTGCTGATCTTGGCAGTGTTGGGGATTGTGGGGTGTTCTTCGCTGATGGTTAATAAGAGCGGGGGCCGGGATGCCGCGCCGTCGTTCGTTGCTGCCCAGCCGGTCTGGCCGGAAGGACGCGAAAAGGAGATGAACCTGTTTGTCGGGTTCCGTGCGACGGTCGACGGCAGAGCCGCCAAACGCGCGGTCGTGCGGTTGACCGGTGCGACGGTCTACCGCCTTTTCGTGAACGGCGAGTTTGTGGGGTATGGCCCTGCGCGTGGCCCGCACGGATATGACCGGGTGGATGAGTGGCCGCTCAAAGAAGTCTGCAAACCTGGGCCGAACGTGATCGCTATCGAGGTCGCGGGCTACAATGCCAACAGTTATTACCATCTCAATCAACCTTCGTACCTGCAGGCTGAGATTGTAGCGGGACGCCGTAGGGTGCTGGCCGCAACCGGCCGCGATAAGGCGGGCTTCGAGGCGCATCTGCTGACCAGCCGCGTGCAAAAGGTTCAGCGCTACAGCTTCCAGCGTACTTTTTCTGAAGTGTATTGCCTGACCCCTTATACGGATACTTGGCGCACGGGCGGTCCCTTGGTGCCGGTGAAGTTGGCAGTGCGTCCGCAGCGGCCGTTGCTGCCGCGTATCGCGCCCTATCCGGCGTTTCACGTGCTGAAGCCGGTCCGCGAAGTCGCCTCCGGGACGCTTACGCTCAACCCGGACAAAAAGGTCTGGTCGGACCGTGCGATCAAGGGCGTGGGGCCGCTTTTCGCCGGCTTCCCGGAGAGTGAACTGACGACGATCCCGCTCTATGAGGTGCAGCGGCTCGAAACCGCAAAACAAGCACGCGAGCAGAAACCATGGAAAAACGGTGAGACCCGCGTCGTGGGGCACCACCAGTTCCGCACCTTTGAGTTTGTCCGCAACAACGCTGGCTTCATCCGCGCCACGGTACACTGCGATGCGCCAGCGCGTATCTATTTTGTGTTTGATGAAATCCTGAGCGATGGCGAGGTGAACGTCACGCGGTATTCATGTGCCAATGTCGTGACCTACGATCTGATGCGGGCCGGTACTTATCATCTTGAATCGTTCGAACCATACGAGTTGAAATACCTGAAAGTGATGGTTGACGGCGGGACTTGCGAGTTGCTGGATCTCGGTTTCCGTGAGTACGTGAATCCGGATACCGAACGGGCGACATTCAGGTCGTCCGACCCGGTGCTCAATCGCATCTTCGAAGCCGCGCGCGAGACCTTCAAGCAAAACGCGGTGGATGTCTTTACCGATTGCCCCGGCCGTGAACGCGCGGGCTGGCTGTGCGACAGCTTTTTCATCGGCCGCGTCGCTGCTGACCTGTGCGGCAATACCGACATGGAGCGTATGTTCTTCCAGAACTACCTGCTGCCGGAACACTTTGAAGCTCTGCCCAAGGGCATGCTGCCGATGTGCTATCCAGCGGATCATCCCAATAGCAACTACATTCCCAACTGGGCGATGTGGTTCGTGGTGCAACTTGAAGAGTATCTGCACCGCAGCGGCGACCGTGCGACGATTGATGCACTCAAGCCGCGCGTTCTCGAACTGCTGGCGTTTTTCAAACAATACGAAAACAGCGACGGCCTGCTGGAGAAATTGCCGGCCTGGGTCTTTGTCGAATGGTCGCACGCTAACAAGTTGGTGCAGGATGTCAACTATCCCTCAAACATGACATACGCCGAGGTGCTGGCGTGCGTCGCGCGTATGTACGACATGCCGGAACTGGGCGCTAAGGCAGAGGCCGTGCGCGAGACGGTCCGGCGCCAGTCGTATGACGGCACCTACTTCGTGGATAATGCCAAGCGGCGTCCGGACAGCACGCTCGCGGTCACGGGCGAGCGCACCGAGACCTGCCAGTATTACGCCTTCTTCTTCCGCACTGCCACGCCGGAGACGCACCCCGCATTGTGGGCGCGTCTACGCGATGATTTCGGGCCGCAGCGGAAGCAGACCCGCAAGCATCCGGAGATCCATTTCTCGAACGCCTTTATCGGAAATTATCTGCGGCTGGAGCTGCTCTCCCGCCAAGGGTTGTCCGCGCAGATCTTGGAAGAGACCAAGGGATATTTTCAAGGCATGGAGGAGCGGACCGGGACACTTTGGGAGAACGACACGCCGACTGCGAGTTGCTGTCACGGTTTCGCGAGCCACGTCACGCGCATGTACTATCGCGATGTGCTGGGGATCGGTGAGATCGACGCCGTCAATCGGCGCGTGACCTTCCGCTTTGCGGAGGTTCCGCTGACATACTGCTCCGGGACGGTCCCGGTTGGCAAAGATGCGATCACGCTGAGTTGGACCAAGCAGGGCGGTGAGTTCCACTATGCCTACACGGTGCCCAAAGGGTTTGATGTTACGATCGACACCTCGCGCCTGACCTCGCTGACGCCTAAACAAGTCGTCGGTCAGTGAGCAGGGGTGCCTGTCAAGTTAGGTAGAGGTAAAAGGAGAGAAGTATGTTAAAGATCTCGTTGTTGGATGCGGTGATCATCATCGGTTTTTTGGTTTCGGTCATTCTGGTGGGGTCGGCCGCTGCGCGCCGTTCCAGTAAGAGTGCGTCGGACTTTTTCCTTTCCGGCCGCTCGATGCCGTGGTGGCTGCTTGGAGTGTCGATGGTGGCTTGCACTTTTTCGTGCGACACGCCAAATCTCGTGACGGACATCGTGCGCACGCAGGGCGTGGCGGGCAACTGGGCTTGGTGGGCGTTTCTGCTGACGGGCATGTTGACGGTCTTCGTGTACGCCAAGCTGTGGCGGCGTTCAGCGCTCGACACCGATCTCGGCTTTTATGAAATCCGCTACAGTGGCCGGCCGGCGGCGGTGCTGCGTGGCTTCCGTGCGTTGTACCTCGGTGTGTTTTTCAACATCATGATCATGGCAACGGTGTCGTTGGCCGCGATTAAGATCGGACAGGTGATGTTCGGGTTGTCGCCGGTCATGACGCTGGTGTACGCATCGGCAGGCGTCGGGATTTACGCGACACTCGGCGGACTCACGGGGTCGATCTGGGCCGATTTCTATCAGTACACGATCGCGATGGTCGGTGCGATTTTCGCGGCGGTGTATGCGGTCAAATCGCCTGATGTCGGCGGCCTGACGACACTTAAAGAGCTGTTTGCGAATGTCGACGTGCAGGCCAAGATGTCGATGTTTCCGTCGCGTGCGGGCGGGCTTTCCTCGCTGATGACGGTCTTGATTCTGCCGATCGCGGTGCAGTGGTGGAACGTCTGGTATCCCGGGGCCGAGCCGGGCGGCGGCGGCTATATCGCGCAGCGCATGCTGTCGGCGAAGGATGAAAAGAATGCCGTGGGTGCCACGCTGCTCTTCAACTTCCTGCACTACGCAATGCGCCCTTGGCCGTGGATCATCGTTGCGTTGGTCTCGCTGGTCGAGTTCCCGGTGACGCCTCCGGCCGAGCAGGAGGCCGCGCGCGCCTGGCTGGCCGCGAACACGGCGGAGGTTCAGCAGTACGAGACCGCCAAAGAAAGCATGCCGGACGAGGCGCGTGTGCAGGTTCGCCAGCGCAAGGCCGAGGCGGCCGGCGTGGGTAGTCTGGCGCGTGCCTTCCCCAAGGTGGACGATCAGTTTCTGCGTAACGACATTGCTTACCCCGGCATGATCTCCACGATGCCGAAAGGATGGCTGGGGTTGATTGTGGCGTCGTTGATTGCGGCCTATATGTCCACCATCGCGACGCATCTCAACTGGGGCTCATCCTACGTGGTGCAGGATTTTTACACGCGTTTCATCAATCCTGACGTCTCGCCGAAGAAGGCGGTCGCCATCGGCCGGGTCACGATGCTGGCATTGCTGGTGCTCTCCGGATTGGTCGCGCTCTGGATGCGTAACGCCAAGGATTCGTTCGATATCCTGCTGCAGATTGGCGCGGGTACTGGTCTACTCTATATCCTGCGCTGGTTCTGGTGGCGCATCAACGCCTGGAGCGAAATCTCGGCGATGATCATCTCGTTCGCGGTCGCCTGCTTCTTCCAGTGGGGGGCAGGACCGTTGGGTATTGAAACCGCGATGCGCGAGGCCGGCCTCTTTAACATTATGGACTACAGCGCATGGAAGTTAGTGATCGGCATCCTGATCACAACGGCGGGCTGGCTCACGGTGACCTATCTGACGCCGCCCGAAAAACAGGACGTGCTGGCGAAATTCTGCACCAAGATCCGCGCAGGCGGTTCGGGCTGGCGCAAGGTCGAGGAAGCCTCGGACCTGCCCAAGGCGACCGAGGGTTGGGACGTGCCGACCGGCCTGCTCTGCATGATGGTCGGATGCTTGGCGGTCTGGACTGCGCTGTTCGGTGTCGGGAAACTGCTGTACGGTGCGATTGGTGTCGGCTGTCTGCTGTGCGTGATATCGGTCGTGTCGACGATCTGCCTGATGCGGCTGGCCGGCAAGATCCGCCTAAGCTGAGTGAATCCACAGATTACACAGATGGACACAGATTTTTTGGTGGCGCTACTCGGGTTTGTTTAACCACAGAGAACACAGAGGGCACAGAGGTTGTTTGGGGGCGAGCGTCCCCGCGATCCGCGCCACTTGAGCGTTGAGAGTTTTTCTTCCGCGCTGTGCGTGGAGGCACAGCCCCGAAGGGGCGGCTTCACCTTAGCCCAGGGCAAGCGAAGCGTAGCTCTGGGTGCCGTCGCTCCGCGCCAGCGTGCCCTGAAAGGGCACTTCAATCCCGAACGCTCAACGTTCAACGCTCAACGCTCAACTTTCAAGTGGGTCGGGAGGGCGAGTGTCTCCACGAGCCGCACTTCGTCGCGACACTTCGTCCCTACGCTTCGTCACAACCTTTATGCGCTCGCGCAGCGAGAAATCATGTCAATCATGTTAATCATGTCGAAAAATGAAACCATGAAACACGGGCAAGATGCCCGTGCCACACCTCTGCGCCTCTGCGTTAAACGAACCCGTAGCCATGCCTTTTCGTGTATTTCGTGTATTTCGTGGTTAAACCGAAACCCGAGCCGTGCCATCCCCCCCAATCTGCGTAATCTGTGAGAATCTGTGGATGAAACCGAAGAGCGTTGTTCTTATCAGGTTGAAGCGCCGCGGCGGAACTGCCGCATGGTCTGGCCGGTGTATTGCTTGAAAACGCGCTTGGCGTGCATTTCGTTCTGAAACCCGCACTGCGCGCTGATTTGGCCGATGGGCAGGGCGGTTTCGAGAAGGAATGTTTTGAGGCGCGCGAGGCGTGTCTGGCGGATTTCGTCGAGAATCGAGTGCCCCGCGAATCTGCGGAACAGCATTTCGGCCATGCGCCGCGACACGCCCATGTGTTCGGCGACATCAGGAACGCCGATGTTCTCGCTGGAGTTCAGGCGGATGAACTCAATGCCCTTCAGAAAACGTCGGTCAGAGATAAGACTCGGTCGGCTCGATTCGCGCGAGACGATCTGCTTGACCCCGTAAAAAAGGGTCTGCGGGGTGCGCAGGGTGCGGCGCATGAGTTGTTCGAGCAGATGCGCGGCTTCGTAACCGCCCGCCTCGAAATCAGGCAGGATGCTGGAGAGGGTGGGCGTGGTGTTTTCGCACAGGATATCTTCGTTGTCGACGCCGAGCAGGGCGATGTCGCTGGGAACCTCCAGTCCCGCGAGCTGGCAGGTTTCAAGCACCTGCCGGGCACGGCGATCGTGCGCGGCCAGAATGGCAGTCGGTTTGGGCAACTCGAGCAACCAACGCGCCAGACGCTGCTGGTCGACGCTCCAGTCGACGCGCTCCAGTTTAGAGACGTTACCGTACAGCTCGCAGGTGTGGCCGGCCTGCTGTAAGCGCTCGCTGAAGGCTTGGTAGCGCAGCGTGGACCAGTCCCATGCCTCGGCGTCGGCCACATAGGCGAAGTGGGTGAAACCGCGTTTGAGAAAAAAATCTGCGCCTGCATAGCCGATGGCGGAGGAGTCGCTGGTGACGAAAGAGGCATGCGGCAAGCGCTCTGCATAGAGCAGGCGCGAGTCCATCACGACGGTCGGCAGGGCGGCATCCGCGACCGTCCGGATGGAGTCGGGCATACGCGCCACGAGGATGCCGGTCGCGCCCCAGGCACGCGGATCGCCGAGCTTTTGCTCGCCGATGCGATTCTCCAGCAGGTGGATGGTCCAAGGGGTGTGGAGCCGGACATAGCGCAAGATGCCTTGCAGTTTGTCACGTCCCGCCTTTTCGTTTGTGGCCAAGAACAGCACCACCTTGGGTGTTTTTTGAAGCAGCCCTTTCATGGAGAGTGAATAACGAATAAGAAATAATAGGTAATGGGTAATAAGTAATAAGTGGAAAACCTTACCTTTCACCCAAGCTCCCGCCCATGGTAGGGTCAAAAGCGGGAAGATGCAAGGGGAAACGCCGCGAACGCTGAACATCTGAACATCGAACTCATAACGCTGAAATTGCGCTTTTACTCTCACGGTTGCGAGCCATTGCGTGGTTGCAACAATCGATCCCGGCACCGCGCCCCGCGCCTTATTACCCCTTACCTCTTACCTCTTACTTTATTACTTCTTACTCACTTTTTAACTTTGCGGCTTTTCCTTAAGCCATTAATTTGGCAAACTAGGCTGACATGTTCGGCGGAGTCCAGATTGGTTTTAATGATGTGGTGCAGATCCTGATCTTGTATCTCGGGATCTATACCCTCATCCGTTTCGTAAGGGGCACGCGTAATGCTCAGGTTTTGCTGGGGTTTTGTCTGCTGGTGGTCTCGTTGCTGCTGTTCACGTATCTGTTCCGTTTTGACGTGTTGGCCAGAGTGTTTTATTTCCTGTTGATCTATCTGGCGTTGAGCATGGTAGTGGTGTTTCAGCAGGAGATTCGGCGTATGCTTGCATTGGTGGGCGGGCAGCGCCTGTTCGGCCGGCAGTATGTCCTGCGGGAGCCGTCGGCATCGGAGAAGCTCTGTCAGGCGGTCACCCACCTGTCGCGGGCGCGCATCGGCGCGCTGATCGCGGTCGAGCGGGGTATTTCGCTGGGCAGCTATGAGGACTCCGGGGTGAAGCTGGACGCGCTGATCAGCCACGAACTGCTGATCTCGATTTTTACGCCGCCGTTGCCGTTGCATGACGGCGGGGTCATCCTGCAGGATGGGCGCATCGCCGCCGCACACTGTCTTTTCCCGGTTTCAAACCAACCAGAGTTGGCGACCTCCGGCATGCGTCACCGCGCGGCGGTGGGGTTGAGCGAAGAGACCGACGCGGTGATCGTGGCGGTCTCCGAGGAGACCGGCAGGATATCCGTGGCGCACAACGGGCGTCTGCACCGCTACAGCGATGAGAAGGTCGAGAAGGTCTTGTTGCGTTGGCTGAAAAAAGCCATGCCGCATGAGACTAGCGGTCCGCCGACGCTCACTGACTGGTTGAAGGCGCGTGTCACAAAGCTGCTGAATGCCCGCGGGGACGCGCGGAAGGAGACGCCATGACGCGCGAACAGGTGCTTACCGTTCTCAGGATCGTGTTTGTCAAAAACGGCCACTGGAAGTTGCTCTCGTTGTTCATCGCGGTTCTGGTCCACTTCTCTATCCGTGCAGAGATCAGCCATCTGCGCGTGGTGACGATTCCGGTCGAGGCCGATTTCGACGCCGCCAGCATGGGTGCCGCGATTGAGTCGATTGAGCCGCGTGCGGTGCAGATCACCTTCCGAGGCTCTTACTCTGAGGTCAACAAGCTCGACACCGCTCAGATGAGCTGTGTGGTGCGGCCCAAGCAAAAGATCACCTCGTTGCTCGATACGGTAACGGTGAAAATCCGAGCCTCGAACCTGCGCGGCGTGCGTGGCGTGCGTGTCGTGTCGATCGATCCGAATGAGGCGGTGGTCAAGTTCGACGTGCCGATGTCGCTGAATGTGGCGGTCGCGCCGCCGGAGATCCGCGGCAAAGCGCGCGGTCGGGTGCAACTCGTCTACGATCAGACCAACGCCGTTGTGAAAGGTTCGCGCCGGGTGCTGAGCCCGCTGGACCTTGATGCCGTGCGGGTTCAGACCGACCCGATTGACGTCGAGGGGCGTTCGCAACCCTTCACCGCGCGTGTGAAGCTCTATCCGCCGGGTGAGGCGGTGAACGCAGTGGTGGAGCCCTCTGACATGGTGGTCAACGTGTTGGTTATCAGCGAAAAGGCGACGATTCGGCTGGAACGTGTGCCAGTTGTCGTGATGCAGCCGCCAGGTGACGCCAATCGCTGGCTGGTCGATCCTCCCTGGGTCGATATTGAGGTGGCCGGCCGGTCGGAGGTGATCAAAGCGATCACCTTTGGGCAGGTCATCGCTTCGGTGAATGGCACAATCCCGGTGGCCACGCTGACTGCCACTAATGACGTGCCGGTGACGGTGCACGTGCAGCAGGGGCTCGCTGTGGATGAGCTCAAGGCCACGCCGCCCGTGGTGCGCTTGACTCCCGCCCCAACTCCCCCAGCGTCAACTCCAGTTCCAGCTCCGACCCCGGCGCCTGCGCCCGCCGCCCCAACCCCAGATTCGGCGCCTGCGTCCGCTCCCGCCGCAGTCTCAACTCCGGCCGAGCCGGCCGCGTCGCAGCCTGTTGAAGGAGGCGCTTGCAAACCCCCTCGCTCGCAAGTGTGGCACAGGCACCTTGCCCGTGTTTCATGGGCGGGACGCCCATGCCACGAAGGTTAAGTTTTTATCATGGGTGCTAAAACTAAAGATTTCGGGAAAGACAGAATTGAGTTGGAGCGCAGGCGTTATCGACGCGTTATCGGTGTGTTGCTCTTTCCAATCATTTTGTTTCCGTTGCTCAGCCTTGTGACCTATAACTGGCGCGATATCTCGTGGCTGAATGCGCCGCCGCTCTCGCCACCGGCAAACCTGATAGGCCTAGTCGGTGCGTGGTCTGCATTTATCGGCTATAGCGTCATGGGGCTGACGGTTTGGGTCGTGCCCTTCTTCGCGCTGATTTTCAGCGGCCTGCTGTTGTATGGCCGGGTTGTGCATATGGGGCGGCGCGCCTTCTGGATGTTGCTGTTTGTCGTGGCGCTTTGCTGTTTGACGCAACTGGGCAGCGAGACGATTTTTGCGGGTGCACTGGAGCGGATCAACATGAAGCCCAACGCCGGCGGTGCGATCGGCTATTGGCTGATGACCTGTCTGCTGGAACGCTGGTTCAGTCCGGTGGGCGGCGGCATGCTGATGGTGAGCATCATGCTCTTCACCTTGCTGATGGCCATCGGGCTGCGGACGCTCTTTGATGGACTGGGGCGTTTGACGGGTTGGTGGGAGGCGCGGCAGGCGGCGCAGGACGAAGACGAGATCGGTCAAGATGACGGACAAACTGCGCGCGAGCGCCAAGATCAAGCAGCGGTCAAGGAGCAGGTCGCCAAGGCCAAGCAAGAGGCAAAGCAGGCGCGCGCAGAGGAACGGAAAAAAGCGAAGGCCGAACGTGCCGAGGAACGCCGGCGTAAAAAGGAGGCACGTGTTGAAGAGGCGCGGCAGCGCAAAGAGGCGCGCGCTCAATCCAAGGAGCCGGGACGCTTTGACAGCCCCGCCACCGAGCGGTTGCTAAAACGTATCGAGGAGGCGAAGCGGGCCGCCGCTGCCGCCACCGAGCGCGAACGTGGGCGTGCGCCCGCTGCGCGGTCTGTCGCTTCGTCGCCGGCTCCGGCGCCCGTGCCGGTCGCGTCTCTGGAGTCTGTGCCGGTTGCTACGAAACCCGCTACGTCCGCTGCATCCGCTGCGCCTGCCCGTCCGGCGGCGACGCGTACGCCGGCACCGCAACCGCCCGAGGAGTATCGGTTGCCGCCGATTTCGCTACTGAATCCGGTTTCTAAGAGCAGGGCTGATCATGGCGATATCAACAAGACAGCCGAGATTTTGGTCGAAACACTGAGCCAGTTCAATGTGCCGGTTGAGGTTGTCGGTACGACGCCCGGACCGGTCGTCACGCAGTACGAACTGCGGCCGGCGCCGAACATCAAAGTCGAGCGCATCGCCAGTCTGACTGCCAATCTGCAAATGGCGCTTGAGGCGCGCAGTCTGCGCGTGTTGGCGCCGATCCCCGGCAAAAACGCGGTGGGCATTGAGTTACCTAATCGCCGTGCTAGCCCGGTGACCTTCCGTGAAATCGTGGAGGGCGAGGCGTGGCGTAACAACACCTGTGAAATTCCGCTGGCGCTGGGCAAGGATGTGGCCGGTAATGACCTGATCTACGATCTTGCCAAAGCGCCGCACCTGCTGGTGGCTGGCGCCACCGGATCGGGTAAGAGCGTCTGTCTGAACTCAATCCTGAACGGTTTCCTGATGAGCCGGACGCCTGAGCAGTTGCGCCTGATTCTGGTCGATCCCAAGCGTGTGGAATTCACCTGCTACAATGATCTGCCGCACCTGCTGGTGCCGGTGATCAATGATCCTAAGAAAGTGGCTTTCGGCCTGCGCTGGGCCATCACCGAGATGGATAAGCGCTACCGGCTCTTTCAGAAGGTCAACTGCCGCAACATCGTGGCTTTCAACAACCGCCAAGTGGTGAAGCAGGAGGA
>DUPH01000227.1 GCA_012838435.1 Lentisphaerota bacterium
CGGAACGGTCGACACCTGGTTCCTCACCCATGCGCACAGCGACCATTACGGCGCGTTGGGAGAGATCATCAAAAAGCCGGCATGCGGCGGCTTGAAGATCGGGCGGGTCGTCTATTCGTTTCCGTCGCTTGAGTTCATCGCGCAAACGGAGAAGGCAAGCATCCCCTACGTGACGCCATTTCTTGAGAACCTCGCGCGGAGCGGGTTGCGGGTGGAGAAGCCGACCGTGGGTGGCGTGTTTGATTTCGGCGAGAGCTTGACGTTCGAATGCCTGAACGATTACGACCTGAGCATGCGCGTCAACTCGATCAACAACGCCGGCATCTGTTATCGCGTGATGAACGGCGGCTCGTCCATTCTCGTTACCGGTGACATCGGCGTGGAGCAAGGCGACAAGCTGCTGAAGATGCACCCTCCGGAAAAAATCAAGAGCGACATCGTGTTCCTCTCACATCACGGTCAGTGCGGCGTGAACAAAAACTTTTATGAGGTCGCGAAGCCCGAGATCTGCGTGTGGCCGACGCCGCAATGGCTGTGGGACAACAACATCAGCGGCAAGGGCTACGGATCCGGTCCATGGCGCACGAACTACGTGAAATGCTGGATGCAGGATATCGGCGTGACGCGCCAGATCCTGTTGACGCAAGATGCGGCGCTCGGACCGAAAACCAGTTAGCGCATTAATGCATTCGTGTTACCGCGCTGTGTGTGGGGAGAAACATTTACGGATGAGTTTTCTTGGAAGTTTTATGGTCAGAGAGTTAAAAATCGGACAGCGGAGAGGGAAACAGCACAGAAAAGGGCGCAAAAAAAACGAATGGGTTACGGAATAACGTTGACGGTAGCCAAACAAAGTGAAACACTGGTGAGGATTGTAAGTGCTTCTGTGCCCACGGACGGCGGGGGTGCTGTAAGACAAGGAGATCTCTCATGTTCACGAAGTATGTAATTCCTATCATGGCGGCGACGGGATTGGCGTTGGCGGCGTCGGCGTATCCGTTTGTCAGTAACAGTTCGACGGTCGAGCTCAACCAGTGGACCTACAGGTACAGGGAAGGCATGGCCAAAGCAGCCGCGTCCGGCCGACCGGCTATGTTGGTGTTTGTGAACACGGGGGGGTGCAGTTATTGCGCTAAATTGGACGCCAATGTATTCGCCGATCCCAACGGAGTCTGGAGTTCCTTTTTGAGGGCCAATCCGATGGTGCTGATCTGGGTGGATCAGAACAAGCAGTCTTACTATACGGCCCCAACCTGGAAGGTTTTGATTGACGGTAACGGCGGGGTGTGGCGCCGTGTATCATCATACCCGGAAGTGGTCATCCTGTCGCCATCGGGCGTCAGGCGCGATCAGTTCGTTGCGCGGAGCGCTCTGGGCACGGCGAGCGGGTTTATTGGGCGCGTGACCAACTCTATCGGCGGTTCTGCCGTAAATCCGCCGGTCAACCCGCAGCCGAATCCGCCGGTCAACCCGCCGGTCAACCCGCCGGTCAACCCGCCGGTGGATCCCGCTGGGCAGTTCCCTGCGCAGGGTGTCGGGGCCTATGGCGGTGTGCTGTTCGACAGTGAAGGCGGCACGGCAGTGCGTGGTATGATCCAGATGGCGGCAAGATCGAACGGACGCATTACGGTGAAGGTGAGACGGGGATCGTCCAGCACCACACTGAGGGTGTCGGGGGTCAAGACCACCGCGACAGACGGCAGTTTTGAATTTGCGTATTCTTCGGCAAGACGTCAGCAAGACCTGCGTATTCAGGTGGATCCGAGCGGCTTTTTCACCGGTACCTTCAACGGTCTGCCGGTCGCGGGGCGCAGGACTGTGAAGGACGATGTAACGCCGTTTACTGGGTATTACACGACGGCACTGGACGTTAAAGAAGTGTCCAACACGTTGCCCCCTGTTGACAATCAGCCGGAGGGGGTGGGGTACCTGACGCTGACCGTCAACAGCCGCGCCTCGGTGAAATATAGCGGACTATTGGCTGACGGGACTAAAGTCAGCGGGACCTCCTCGTTGCAGGTGTATGATGGGGCGGACCTGCCGGCGCTGGGCTTTCAGAATGGCGTAAAGGGACGGAAATACGCTTGTTTCGTGCTTTACACGCCGCTTTACCGGAAGCGCGGCATTGTGGCGGGGCTGGTGTGGATTGACGCGAGTAGAGGGGCGGGACCCGAGGACAACCTTGTCTACCTGACAGGCTCGGAGTGGCAGTATCCCGGCAAGAGTATCGGGGGGTTCACGGACCGTTTCACGGCAGAATTTGATGACAGCGATGCGATCGGTGCTTTTTATGCCAGAGGACAAAATCTGGCCGTGCGATACGGCGGCATGCGCCTCTATGCGGACGAGGAAAGCGTGGCCAATGTGATTGCGTCGGGCACGTCGATCCAAACAGATACCGGCTTAAATCCCTCGCTGCGTGCCTCTACCCTAACTGGGCTCATGAGTGGCAAGCTGAGAGATCCGGAGACAGGCGTGTCAGCGACTTACAAGGGGGTCCTGGTGCCCGCCTTGCAGGTCGGTGGCGGCTTCTACCTTGTACGAGACAACGGGTTTTCTTATCAGGTCAAGAGGTCGCGCGCCGTGCGGATCGCGGAGTGAGGCGCGTGGAAGTGCATTAGTGAAACGAGGGGCTCTTGTTTGAGCGTTTTTGGGAACCGCCAAGACGCCAAGGATGCTAAGAGCGGGGGACGAGCGTTTGCTCGTCCCTGCTTTCGTTTTTTTCGGCCAGGAGGAGTATGAGCCGTTTCCTTTTTTTGATTTTTTTGGGGGGTCTTGTAGCCGTCCATCCGGGTCATGCTGAAGAGGTACAGGACGGTGTACGGAAACGGCGCACGGCAGTGCGGCGGCGTGCGGTGAAAGACGATGATACGTCCAACCTTGAATTGGTGGGGACGAACGTCGCTACCGTGGGTGAAGTCACGCTTCTCGACAGTCCGCAAAGTGTTTTCGTGCTGACGAACCGCACCGATCAAACCCTCGCCATCCGCAGCCTGCGCCGCACATGCGCGTGCATCACGGCTTCCGCAGATACCATGTCCGTTCCGCCTGGGGGTAGCGCCCGCATTACGATGGTTCTCGATCTGACCGGCATTCAGGGGCCTTTCAAACGCGCTCTTTGGGTCACATTGGCCGGTCCCGACCGCAAGCGTATCCTGCTCCAGCAGGTCGGCACTGTCCTTCCGTTGTTCACCGGACTCCCAGATGATGAAGTCATGTTGCGTGCGCCGGATTTGGCTACGGCCTGTTGGACCAACACCTTTGTTCTGACTCCGACCGACCCAAGCCTGCGGCTGGGAACGCCGCTTTTCGTCACCACCAATAGCGCACTGCGCCAGACGGCTGCGCTCGTCACCAACGCTACGCCACAAGGCGCCTGCACCCTGACGGTCGTCTTGCAGGCACTGACCAATATTCATGCTGAAGCGCGTCTGCTCCTGCCGGTAACGGGTACCAAAAGGCGGAACGACCAGCTTTTGCTCAAGCTCAACGCCAAGGTCGGCCAGCGCCTGACGGTCAGGCCAGATCAACTCTATCTGCGCGTGTCGCCCCGCCCGACCTTAAACCGCTTTCTGCTGCGGACCGATACCGAGTCGGCCGATCCCGCGCTGCTGACTTGGACGCCACAACTCGAAGGCATGACCGTAACGCCGCAGACCGTCAAGTCGAAGTCCAGCCTGCTGGTGACGTTGACGCTGACTCCGCAAGCCGTCAAAACGTGGCTGGCGCAACCGGAGGCGAGCCTGTCGTTCGCTTATACCAACCACACGCCCACGACCGTCCGCGTTTTACCTGCTCTGGAAGACGATGCTGATGCCGGCGCGGAGGAAGAGGAAGAAGAGGAGTAATCCTCCTAGATGTGTACGGCCTCCCACCGGGATGGAGCACGTCGAACGCCCAACGCCGAACTCAGAACTCAGAATGC
>DUPH01000228.1 GCA_012838435.1 Lentisphaerota bacterium
GCATTCTGAGTTCTGAGTTCGGCGTTGGGCGTTCGACGTGCTCCATCCCGGTGGGAGGCCGTACACATCTAGGAGGATTACTCCTCTTCTTCCTCTTCCTCCGCGCCGGCATCAGCATCGTCTTCCAAAGCAGGTAAAACGCGAATGATCGCGGGCGCGTGGTTGGTGTAGGCGAACGACAAACTCGCCTCCGGTTGCGCCAACCACGTTTTGACGGCTTGCGGAGTCAGCGTCAGCGTCACCAACAGGCTGGACTTTGACTTGACGGTCCGCGGCGTCACGGTCATACCTTCAAGTTGCGGCGTCCAGGTCAGCAGCGCAGGATCGGCCGACTCGGTATCGGTCCGCAGCAGGAAACGGTTGAGGGTCGGACGGGGCGACTCGCGCAGATAGAGCTGATCCGGTCTGACTGTCAGGCGCTGGCCGACCTTGGCATTGAGCTTGAGCAGAAGCTGGTCTTTTCGATTCTCGGCACCCGTTACCGGCAGGAGCAGGCGCGTCTCAGCATGGGCGTTAGTCAGCGCCTGCAAGACGACCGTCAAGGTGTAGGTGCCTTGCGGTGCGGCGTTGGTGACAAGCGTGGCCGTCTGGCGCAGTGCGCTGTTGGTGGCGGCGAAGAGCGGTGTTCCCAGTCGCAAACGCGGATCGGTCGGAGTCAGGATAAAGGTATTGGTCCAGCAGGCCGTAGCCAGATCCGGTGCGCTCAGCGCGACCTCCCCATCCGGAAGCCCGTTGAACAGCGGGAGGACAGTGCCAGCCTGCTGGAGCAGGATACGCTTACGGTCGGAGTCGGCCAACGTGACCCAAAGGGCGCGTTTGAAAGACCCCTGAATGCCGGTCAGATCAAGAACCATCGTGATACGGGCGCTACCCCCAGGCGGAACGGACATGGTATCTACGGAAGCCGTGATACACGCACACGTACGACGCAGGCTGCGGATGGCAAGGGTCTGATCGGTACGGTTTGTCAGCACGAAAACACTTTGCGGACGGTCGAGAAGCGTGACCTCTCCCAGAGCGGCGATGTTCGTCCCCACCAGTTCGAGTCCGGGTGTGTCATCGTCCTGCGGCTCTTCGGCATTGCCTGAGCAAACGACCGCGGAAATCCAAAAAATCAAAAAAAGAAAACGGCTCATATTTCCCAATGACCTAACTGGTTTTCGGCCCAAGTGCTGCATCTTGCGTCAGCAGGATCTGGCGCGTCACGCCGATATCCTGCATCCAGCATTTCACGTAGTTCGTGCGCCACGGGCCGGATCCGTAGCCCTTGCCGCTGATGTTGTTGTCCCACAGCCATTGCGGCGTCGGCCACACGCAGACCTCGGGCTTCGCGACCTCATAAAAGTTTTTGTTCGCGCCGCACTGACCGTGATGTGAGAGGAACACGATGTCACTCTTGATTTTTTCCGGAGGGTGCATCTTCAGCAGCTTATCGCCTTGCTCCACGCCGATGTCACCGGTAACGAGAATGGACGAGCCGCCGTTCATCACGCGATAACAGATGCCGGCATTGTTGATCGAGTTGACGCGCATGCTCAGGTCGTAATCGTTCAGGCACTCGAACGTTAGGCTCTCGCCGAAATCAAACACGCCACCCACGGTCGGCTTCTCCACCCGCAACCCGCTTCGCGCGAGGTTTTCAAGAAATGGCGTCACGTAGGGGATGCTCGCCTTCTCCGTCTCTGCGATGAACTCAAGCGGCGGAAACGAATAGACGACCCGCCCGATCTTCAAGCCACCGCATGCCGGCTTTTTGATGATCTCTCCCAACGCGCCGTAATGGTCGCTGTGCGCATGGGTGAGGAACCAGGTGTCGACCGTTCCGCCCAATGCCTGAAGCGTGGCGTAGAGGAAGGCGGCATCGTCAGGCATACCGCCATCAATCATCACGACCTTAGCGGACGGCGAGACGAACAACGTCGACAACATCTGCGAGGTGCCGCGATTCGCAAACATGTACATCGTCCAGCCGCCCTTAAAATAGGGCGTCACGCGCACCTTCAACCCCTCACGTCCGGGAATGGGAGCGGCCTCCGCCTCCGCCGCCCTCACCTTCACAGGCAACGCTCCCGCCGCCCCGGCCGTCAGCGCCGCCGCAATGAAGGCGCGCCGGTTGCCGCTCAATTCCAGATTGCTCATACTTTCCTCTGTCAGCGCAAAGTGATCACTGTGCCCGCAAATGCCGGAGCGGCATAAACGAACTTCGTGCCATTATCCTTGATTGACACGTCTTGTCAAACACGCCATCGTCAGATTTTCCAACCCATTAGCGAATGATAATCATCAAGCCGATCGGTTCACCCACACGCAGAACTCCCGCGCCCATGAAGAGGTCGTCGCGCACATACTCCGCCGCAGAGGACGACGAGCCGTAGAGGCCCATCTTCTGTTTGTCGCCGTCCACTTCCAGCGCCGCCACGGGCAGCTTCACGCCGGCGAAGAGGTTGATCTTGCCGTAGGCGCTGCCATTCCATTGAAACGTGCGTCCGAAACGGAAGTGAGAATCCGTCACGCCCTTCAGCGTCAGCGTGTGCCCATTCATCTCAATGGCACCCCGCAGAAATGAGCCATCCTCGCCCGTCATCGACGCATACATCGCTGCATCATCTTCCAATATCCAACGCACATTAGATGTCTTATTCCAGATAGCCGACCCTGTAAAGCGGACAGCAGGAAAAGCCGCGCCGGACCCGCTGCCCGCAATCCTGATGCTGCGGTTGTTGGCGGCAGTCCCGGCTTCTGCGAGCGTCAGCGTTGCTCCGCTATGCACGCGCACGGGGCCATACGCCACGCCCAGACAGGCATCGTTACCACGCACCACGAACGCACCCTCCAGAATCTCGACAGCGGCAATACCGACATCCCGAATGCCCGTGTTGTCGGAGTCGAAAGAGCCCGCGCCGATCTTCCGCCAAGTCTTGCCGTTGTAGGCGGCCGGCACGAGAGCGAGCCGGTTCGTTGTCTCCAACCACCACGTCCAGTGCTCTTTAGCCGTCACCCGCACCACGACGGCATCCGCGTATGCTTCGCTCAGCGCCGCTTGCGTGCCGCCCGCAAAGAATCCTTGCCCGTCATACTGCATGCCATCCGTCACATAGGCACCTGCTGTCACGTTGAAATCGGTCACGTTCACGGCAGCGAAGAGATACTTCTTGCCGTCCTCATACAAGCCGCCCACCTTGTCGAAGGTGCAATCCGTGACGGTAAGTCCCGCCGTGTTCGTCGCCACGATCGCCGGCCCCGCACACCCCGAAAACACAAGCTCGTCCACCGTCACATTCGACGCCGCACCCAGCCTGACACCGCCGCGCAGTTTGGCTGTTCCCGCCGGATTCCACAACCTTACGTTCGTCGCCGTCACGGACGAAAGGTCGAGCGTGTCCGTGAACCAGTAGTCACCAGACGGAAAATAGAGGATCGTACCGTCCACGACTTCCGCCACATGCGCTGCCACGGCTGCTGTGTTGTTCGCGGCGGCATTTACATCGTTCGTCTGAAGGTTCCAGTCGCGAACAACGTCAATGATGCCGCTCTTTACCGTGAGCGTGAGCGCTGAGCCGGTGTTCGCCACCGTAAAGAGCATCGCGGCATCACCCGTAGGCGTGGGCACACCCGCAATGGAAGCTACCGAGGTGGCCGCTGTGTAGACCGTCCCTGCCGACAGCGCAAGATCGCCGAGATCCGCGAATGAAAGCTCGCACCCTTCTGTGAACGTGAGCACATTGGCAGACGTGAGCCATTTCCCGTTCACAAGATCCGTTCCGCGTACGCCGAACTCTTGAGAGATCGTCACGGTGGCATCGGACGAAATAGCCACCGGCCCCGTCGCCTTCTTCATCGTCAAGGTTACGCCCGATACGCCCTGCTTCCCTTTAGCGAGCGACGTCCCCGCCTCAAACGAGAAGGCGTCCACTTTCCCCCAGAGAGAGGATGTCCCGTACGCAGCCATCACAGCGCCTTCTGTAAAGGAGACCAGCGGGATATTGGGCGTAAAGTCGTTCGTCGTGTCGTGGCGGGCAAACTCGCCGTTGCGCACGATGATCGGTCCCGCATTGATGATCTTCCAATACCACCGCGGACGGAACACGGCGTTCACATCCTTGCCGCGCAGGGTCAGCGTGCGGCCGTTCATATTGAGGGTCGGACCGACAGTTTCACTCCCACCCGAAAAGACCGCATTCATCGTGCCATAGCTGTAGATCGTCGCGTCGGACGCCATGTCCCAGATGGTGCCCGTGCCAAAAATCGGGTTCATCAAACCGCCGCCCACGCTGATCGCACCGAGGTTATCGCCCTGCCCCGTCCCGTGACCGGCGAAGGAAACATACCAGTCGCCACCCATTGCATCTTGGATACCGCCAACGCGAAGCGTCGCGCCGTCCCTGATGATTAGCCTCCCTCCCCTCGTGTGGACAATTGTTGGGACGGCATAAGACCCTTCTTCGATGAGCAGGTTGATCTTCGTATCTTTGTAATCTGCCGAAGCCGTCAGTTCGCCCGGCCCCGTCTTCCGGAGCCAGTCGTCATCCGCCCACGACCAGCCGTTTGCGGTGACGATTTCCTTCACCGTCTTTACATCGCCTGCGGCCACGTGGAACACGTTCGTCACGGCGGCCGAAGCGGCCCCCGCGCCGATGACCAATGTGAGACAAAACGCTATGAATGACTGTTTCATGACCATTCCTTTCGCTCAGTTTTCGGTTCGCATTGTCGTTTTTCTGTGTTTCCACACCTGCGTAAAAACCACTCCATGGTTGTACCGTAGTATAGCAGATTCCTAGGAACGCATATCGCAAAATGCGAAAAAATAATACTGCATTTTGCGCAAGACAGCCTTAACTCTAACAAGGCTTGTTGGACGCCGAGTGCATGACACCACCCGCAGCACCCGTAGGATCGGCAGCACCCGTAGCACCTGCAGTGCCGGACCCCCTCCGCGCCCAGAGCTGAGGAAAAGCGGTGCCGCGCCCCGCGCACAGCGCGGCGCTTGTCACGCGCACTCCAGATTGTGGGCAGGGTTCTGTGGGCGGCGTTTACGCCGCCGCGGACGAGCAGACGCTCGTCCGCCAACCCCACGCTTGACGGCCGTCCCGCGCCGCCGTATAGTGACGAAAAAAGGAATTTCATGAGGTTTCTGATGAACAACATCAACCATCCCAATCCTTTCGGCATGAGTCTGTTCGCCGATGCACTGATGGCGGTGTTCCCGTGATCGTATTCACCATCGCAGCGGCCGCGCTCAGCGGCATTTTGCTGTGGGCGGCATTCCCGCCCGCCGCGCAGGCGGATAGCGCCTGGATAGCGCTGGTGCCGATCATGCTGATGATCCGTCACACCGCGCCTCGCGCGGCAGCAGGGTGGACCTGGCTGGCTGGCCTGATCTTCTGGGGGGCAACATTGAGCTGGTTCCCGGCGATCATCAAAAACGGTGGACCGTGGCCGCTGGTCCTGCTGGGTCAGCTCGGTCTGGCCGCGTGGTGCGCGGCATTCATGGCCGCCTACGCATACGCTTCCGGCCGCGTGTGGCGCTGGGCCGGGGGAACGCCGGGATGGCGTCGCGTGTGCGCCGTTCTGGTGATCGATCCGTTGCTCTGGGCCGGTGCCGAATGGGTGCGCGGCTGGTTGTTTACGGGGTTTGCTTGGAACTTTCTGGGCGTGAGCCAAGTGAACAATCTGGCGCTCATCCAAGCGGCTTCCGTCTTCGGCGTGTATGGCGTCTCGGCGATTGTGGTCGCCGTCAACGGCGCGGTCACGAGTATCGTCGAACGGGCAGCGACCCCCTTCTTGGCGCGTCTGACAGCTCCCCGTTCCGGCGAACCTATGCCCCGTCCTGGATGGTGCGGCCGCCTGCTGCTTTCTGCGGAAAGTATACTGCCAATCGCGCTGTTGGTCTTCTGCTGGTACTGGGGCACGATGCGGATTCAGCATGCACGACGTCTGGAGGCGCAGGCGACGGTCTGGCGCATCGCACTGGTGCAGCCCAATTCGCCCTGTGTCTTCGAACTGAACGATGATGCCGTGCGCGCCCAACAGGAACTGCTGGTGAATCAGACCCGCTTGGCCGGTGCCACCCGTCCCGATCTGGTGGTCTGGCCCGAGACGGCGGTACTGGGTTCCGTGCCCTACGAGCCCGAGACCCTGCGTGTCATCCGCGAAGGCGCCGCAGCGGCGGGCGCGCCATTATTGACCGGCGTGCTGGAACTTGAGCGCACGGCGGTTACGCCCGCCGCGCATCAGGGGCTCCTCTACTACAATGCCGCCTGGCTCTACTCCGCCACAGGCGAGGCGTTAGGACGTTACCGCAAACACCATCTGGTTCCGTTCGGCGAATACATTCCACTGGACAAACACATACCGGTGCTTCAGCGGCTAGCGCCGACCGGCGTAAGCTGTACGCCGGGGCGCAAGGGCGGCGTGTTGCACATGACGCGCGCGGCTGGCGAGACGTTGGCGCTCGGTCCCTTGATCTGCTTCGAGGACACCGTGTCGGGCCTGAGCCGCGCGGCAGTGCAGGCCGGTGCGCGGCTGTTGGTGCTGATGACCAACGACGCTTGGTTCAACGGATCGATCGAGCCGCTCCAGCATCTCAACCAATCGGTCTTCCGCGCAGTCGAAAATGGCGTGCCGCTGGTGCGGGCCGCCAACTCCGGCGTGACGTGTGCCGTGGATGCGGTAGGACGGGTCAGGCGGCTGGAATCAAACGGTAAGTCGATGGACTTTGACGGATTTTTCGTGACGCCGGTGACGGTGGCGGACACACCGCTCAACGCGCCCTACACGCGCTGGGGCGACCGCCTGTTGGGACTGCCCGGCGCGATCTTGCTGCTGGCGCTGCTGGCGAGCGGCATACGGCGGCGCAAGGCCGACCAGCAGGTCGCGGAGGCGGAACCGACAGCGTGCGATAGAGGTAATCGGTTGTGACAGGGATGCGCGAAGATCATGCGTTTCTGGTGAAAAGGGGAGCAGAGAGTCGGGAACGCGGGCGTCCTCGCCCGCAACACCGTGTCTTGCAAAAGGGTGTGGCATATATTTTTTCGGTTTTTGACATGATTGACGTGATTTGGAGGGCGAGTGTCCCCACGAGCCGCCGGGACGAGCAATGGAGGGCGAGTGTCCTCACGAGCCGCCTTCCGCTGTGCGGAAGGATGGTTTTTCAGGTTTCAGCGCGGAGCACCGGGAGGGACAAGTGTCACTTGTCCGCGGACGAGCAGACGCTCGTCCCTCCCCAGCGGTGGTCTCGACGCTGTCCCGTAAAAACCTCTGCGCCTCTGCGTCTTACCTCTGCGCCTAAAAAACTTTCAACGCGCAACTTACGCGAGGGCGTGTGATGACAGACGCACCATGGACACCTGAACGCCTGCACGAGGCATTGCGGCAGCATTTCGGATACGAGGCCTTCCGCGACGGACAAGCCGAAGCGATCCTCAATCTGCTGGCGGGCCGCGACGTCGTGTTGGTGATGCCGACCGGCTCGGGCAAATCGCTCTGCTATCAATTGACCGCGCTGTTGCTGCCCGACGTGACGGTGGTGGTGTCGCCCTTGATCGCGCTGATGAAAGATCAGGTGGACGCGCTGGAGCGGCAGGGTATCGCCGCGACTTTCCTCAACTCATCGGTGGATAGTGCCGAGATGGCGTACCGGCTCGACGGCGTGCGTACCGGCCGCTACAAGCTCGTGTACGTCGCCCCCGAGCGCTTCCGCAACCGGCGGTTCGCCGATGCGCTGGCGCAGGCTCGCGTGTCGCTTTTCACGGTCGACGAAGCGCACTGCATCAGCCAGTGGGGCCATGACTTCCGGCCCGACTATCTCAATTTGAAACGGGTGCTGGACAAGCTTGGCAGCACACGGGTGCTGGCGGTGACCGCCACCGCAACGCCGGACGTGCGCGAAGATATCGTACGGCAACTGGGGCTGGGCGAACCGCCACGCGAACCGCCCACGGTCTCGGTCACCGGATTCGCGCGTCCAAACCTCTATCTGGCCGTGACGCGCTGCGCAAGACACCATCAGAAATTCTCCCGGCTCATGCAAGCGATCAAAACCTATCGCTGCGGAATCGTCTACTGTTCGACGCGCAAGATGGTCGATCGCGTGGCCGCACGCCTTGCAAGCGAAGGCCTCGCGCCGATCACCTACCACGGCGCAATGACGGACGGCGAACGCACCGCCGCGCAAGATCGTTTCATGGCTGAGGCCACACCATTGGTGGTCGCCACCAACGCCTTCGGCATGGGCGTTGACCGCAGCGATCTCCGCTTCGTCGTGCATTGGGATATCCCCGGTAGTCTGGAAGCGTACTACCAAGAGGTCGGTCGCGCGGGACGCGACGGCGCGAGCGCGTGGTGTGAACTTCTTTTCAATTTTGCCGACGTGCATACGCAGCATTTTTTCATCGACGGCGCGAACCCTTCTTCCGATGCCATTCTCGCGGTCTGGCAGACAGTACGTAACGCATGCGAGGCCGAGCCGGTCACGGCGTCGATCGAGCAATGGTCCGTGCTGGCCGGCATCAGCAACGAGATGCAGGTGCGGACGATTCTAGGCTTGATCGAGCGCGCGCGCCTGATTGATCGCGAAATCCTGCCGGGCAACCGTGCCTATACAACGCGCCTGCTGCCCAACCCCGACCCCGACCTCAAAGAACTCAAGCGCCTGGCGGCGGGACTTGATGAGAAACGCCAACGCGACGAACGCAAGCTGGAAACGCTGTTGCGCTTCGTTGATCATCCGGGCTGCCGCCACGCCTTCATGCTCAACTATTTCGGAGATCAGTCATCGTCTGCATCCTGCTCCGCCTGCGACCGCTGTCAGTACCGTGCGCCGCACCCGCCGACCGAGTTGACCGAAGAACAATGGATCGAGGTCCAGAAGGTTCTGAGTTGCGTGACCCGCATGAAGGGACGCTTTGGCGCACAACGCATCGCTCAAGTCCTGCGCGGTGAAAACAACGAGGCGTTGACGCGGCACGCACTAGACCAGCTTTCAACCTACGGTTTGATGCCCGACAAGAGCGTGGCGCAAATCCGCGCAATGCTCGACGCCCTGCATGGCGCAGGATGCGTGGCGGTCACGCCCGACGCCTACCGGATGGTTTTCATCACGCCCAAAGGACGCGAAGTGATGATGCGCCGCCTTGAAGGGTTCCGCATCGCCTGGCCGCAAAAGCGCCGGCGCACGAGCCGCCACTATTAAGGCCGAAACGTCGTTTTTGGTCTCAGGCTTCCGGTTTCAACGGGATGTCAAACGCCGTGAACGTGTTGCCTTCGATACAAATGTTTCTGTGCGCCGCAACCGCTCATAAAAACCGGTTGCGGTCACTGTCTGAAAAGGGTATGATCCGAGGCAGATCGTTCGCGGTGGACGTTCAGCCTGAGCAATGAACGCATGAAGCAATGAACGCATGAGATAGAAAAGACCCCTCGACACGCTGATTTTTGCGCTTTCGCGCATGACGCTTCAACCGAAAGACCGGCAGTTTTTACCAAGAAGCGGGATGCACGGGGACGCGCCCTCGTGGCGCGGCCCCGTCCCCGGGCTTCTTGGTGGGTGCTTGCCGGTACCTCGGTTGAGGCACGGAGCGGGGTTCGCGCCCTTTCCGTGCAAAGAGGGGAAGGAGTTCCGTCAATGAAAGGTTTTGCCGCATTCCGATGCGCCGCCGTTTTTCTGGCGGCCGCCGCTGCCGCCCTCCTGGTGTCCGGCGCGGACATCGTCAGCACGGCGGTCCCGCCGCCCGTCTCCGCCGACACCGAGAGATGCGTCCACCTCGCCGTGCCGC
>DUPH01000229.1 GCA_012838435.1 Lentisphaerota bacterium
CCCCGCTACCGCCGCCGCCCGAGAACGTGACCGACGGGCGCGAGGTGTAACCCGCGCCTGGGTTCAGGATACGGACGGCGGTCACTGTGCCGGCGTCTGGATCGATTTCCGCGAACGCGAACGCGCCGGTCCCGCCGCCACCCGAAAGGGTGACCAGAGGCGGCGCAAGATAGCCGGAGCCGGGGGAGCCGAGAGCGATGGCGTCCACGCCCATGCCGGGCGCGCCGGCCAGCGAGGTGCCAGGCGTGGCGTTGCGGCCGGCGGTGTCGATCGTGCCGCCGCCGGGGTAGATGATGCAGGCCGTTCCGCCTTGGAAGAGATTGGGCTGATTGTTGTACGCTACCTGGAAAGTGCCGCCGTTGAAGTTGACGGTGGCGCTGCTGCCAGTCTGGGCGCTACGCCAAATATAGCGCAGTGAGAGGGTACCGCCCAACAGATTGATCAGGACGCGCGAGTTGGGATTGTTGGCGCAGCAGTCGATCCGATCGGCGGAGACACTGGCGTCGCCGTCGACCGTCAGCACCGCCAGCCCGCCGTTGATCGTGTCGCGGGAGCCCATGTGGATCTGGTTGTTGCCGTACTGCACGAAGGAACCGCCACTGACATAGGCGTGACCGGTCCCGCTGCGGCCGATGTAGGTGAGTCCTCCGTAGTACCCGCCCTGCGTCCCGGCGGGCGCGACCGTACCCCCGGCCATGGCGAACTCACCGGCTGTCTGACGGTAAATGCCACAAGAACCTGTATAAAGGCCGAGGGCGAGTTCACCGTTGTTGGTGAACGTACCGCCGTCGTTCTGGATATAGCCGTACGAGCCGTTGTTGATACCGGCAAACGCCGTGTTGCCGGAACCCGAGCGGCTGTGCAGCACCGTGCCCGGAGCGAGCCGGATGACGCCGACAGAACCGTTTTCGCGACCGACATCGAGACGTCCGACCGAGGCCGAAGCGGTGTTTGTGAAAGTGACGACGCCGCGACCAGTGCTCCCCGCATAAAGGGCGGGCTGGTTGATGCCCTGCCCCAGATCCGCAGTGGCCACCGAGGTACTACCGGAGAGGTTCAGGTACCCCGTTCGTCCGGCGGCGGGATCGACAGTAACCGTTTCGGGCGCAGGCAGCGTAAGTGCACCTGTCGGTCCGATGTTTAACGTTCCCTCACGGACGATGAGCGCTCCCGATTCGAGCGGTCCGGATACGAGGTAGTCGAGTGTTCCGGTGCCGTATTTGACGAGACCGTGCGTGAAGTCGGCCAGCGGCGCATCCAACGTCACATCGCGCAGCGACGTGTCGATGCCGAGCCTGGCCGTCGGGTCGAGGAAAACGGAGGACGTGAGCACACCCGCGATATCCGTGTCGGTCCAGCCTTCCGCTGAAGTCGGTGCCGAGAGCAGGCGGAGCGTGCCGCCGTTTGTCACGGTGAGGGCCGACGCGGGCGAGAGCGCGGCAGGCGTGAGCGGGCGCAGGACGCCGCCGGAAACCACAGTCGGTCCGCTGTAACTGTTGGCGGGATTTGCCAACAGCAGTTCGCTACTGGCGACGGTCACGCCGCCCGGACCGCTCACAGGGCCGCGCAGCGACTGCTGGGAATGAGTCGAACCCACAACGCTGATGTCGCCGTTGAGTTGGACCGGTCCTGTATAGATGTTGAGGTTGGTGTTCAGTACACTGTTGCCGTCATTGGCTTTCAGGTTAACGCCCGAGGCGGCACGCACGCTGTACGGGATCGGACGCTCGACCAGATAGACCGCCAAGCATGCGTCGGCGGCGACCTCGACGGTCGAAGCGGAGGTGCCGCTGAAGGTGACAGCATCGGCGAACAACAACTCGCCCTCTTGGACGTCGAACGCGATGCCGGGCGGCTCGTTGGTCACTGCGGTGGTGCCGACGATCTGAACTGAGTTGGTGCCGGTTTTGGTGAACACCTGACCGTCGAGATCAAGCGTGCCGTTGCGGATGTCGAAGCGTCCCGGGCCGGTGAACCGTGCACCGGCGGCGAGTGTGACGCGTCCGCCGAACGCATGCTGCTGGGCGTAAATCGAGGTGTTGTCCACCGTACCGGCCACTGTGACGGGCTTGACGATCTTGATGGAACCACTGGTTGGCGCTCCGCCAAGATCAAGGACGCCCGATGAATGGATGGTCAGCGGGGCGATGTTGTCACCGAGCGCCGCTTCATCATTGATCAGCAATGTACCGTTGGTGACGGCGATGGGGCCAGTAAAGGCGGTGTTCACGCCGAAAAGCGCCAACGTGCCGGGACCTTCCACCGTAAGCGCACCCGCGCCGGACACGGGGCCGGCCAGAATGTGGCTGGCACCGTTGGGCGTGATCAGCGTCAGTGTGCCGGTCGTGACGGCGACCGCGCCGGTATACGCAGCGGGCGACGTGACGGTGGCGGCGGCGTCGAAGGTGGCAAGGTCGTTCGTCTCGGCGGGTACTCCGGCCGGCGACCAGTTGGCAGAATCGCTCCATAAACCATTGCCCGCCGCGCCGGTCCAGAGATACTCCGCCGCATGCAGCAACCCGCCAGACAAAACAATCAGAACCACCCAAAAGCAGTACGAACCACGTTTCTTGTTCATGTGTTATCCTCTACCAGTGGCGTTACTTTAGCATAAAGAGCATACCTGAGGAACCTTCAAATGCGTCGAGGAACGCGCCGCCGGTATCGCCATCGCCGACCGCGTAGACAATGCGTAGCGGGAAGGGCTTCTGTGCGGCGGTGGGGTGTTTCAGAGTGAACGCGCCATCGCCGGAGGTCAGCGTCGTAATCAGCGACTCGCCCTCGTAGAACACGAGTGTGCCGTTGCCGGTGACTTCGCCGCGCAGCGTGGCGCTGCGCCCGTAAGGCACGTACCAAGGTACGCCCATCGTGATCTCGCTCTGGCCGTTCGTTCGTGCGGCGGCACCGTCCAGATAGACGGCGCTGCCACCGAGATATGCGGTCTGCGCCGCGTGGGTCACAAACGGCGTGAGGTCGGCGACAGTCACGCCGTCGGCATCGAGCGCAGCGGCCGGAGCCGGACGCCAGTCGTGCTCGATCGCGCCGAGATCGACGGCGGCGTTCTGCATGCGCAAATCGCCGGTCACATCGGCACCGAACGGGTCGCGCACGTACGCACGGTTCGCGCGGTCGATGCAGGGCGAGCCAGCCGCAAGGCGGTAGTCGCCGGAGGCGGCATCCACGAAGAGCGGCGCGTCGGCGAAACAAGCGTCGTTGGTCACAGCGAGGACCGTGCCGCCGGCGATACAGCAATCGAAATGCCTGCCGTCGACCGAGGGATCGGTCAGGATACAGTTGTAGAACGCAGTGAAATCTCCGGCCCGCCCCGCATTATTGGCCAACGTGCAATTGTAGCACCACCCATACGCCACCGCGCTCAGGGGAATCGTACCGCATGTGAGGTTGTTGACGATCAGGCAATCGTAGGCAACGCTGCCGCGTACGGCGGCGCTGTTTCTTTCGGCATAGTTGCCGCGCAGCACGCAGCGGCGCAGCGTGCCGGCGTGGGTGCCGCCGCCACGGACGGAGGCACAGTTGGTAATTACACAGTCGAGGATTTCCGGCGTGTAGGTAAGTTCCGGAACATAAACACCGCCGCCGCGATTGTTTTCGTCTTCGAGATTGACGCGGTCGGTCGCGCCGCCGGTCAGGGTAAATCCTTGCAGAACGCCCTTGGTCATGTAGGCGCAGCGCACGGCGTTGGGACCACGTCCGTAAAGGTCGCCGGAAGCGGTGTCGAACGCGCCTTGGATGACGGTGGCTGCGGCACCGTCGCGTGAGCGCACCGTGATCCGGTTGGTGATTACCACGCGGTTCATGATATAGCCGGTGGCCTTTTCATTCGGCGTAACAAAAGCACCCTCCTGATACAGGCCGGGCGCGACAAGCACGGTGTCGTTGTCGGCGGCCTCTACGACAGCCGCCTGGAGGGTACGCTTCGCCGCTCCCCAACTCAACCCATCGCCGCTGTCGTCGGGACGCGCGACATCCACGTAGAGCGTACCGGCGAAGTGCGCAACCAGGTTAATGGCTTGATCGGTGGTTAGATTGAGTTGCAGGGTATTGCCGACGGCTGGCAGGGCAACACCATTGGTCGAGAAATGGGTGAACGCACGGCCCGGCCATGGCGTGGCAGTGAAACTCACTTCAACCGGAGAGGCGGGATACAACATCGTGCCCTGCGGTTCGAGGGAGCCGCCACCGTCAACGGAAGCAATAATCCTTACGCCGCCGACCCCGCCCTCGTAGGCCCCCATATCCACATCCGCGCCCTGCAGGCGTGCGGCGCCGAGGAGATCAAGACCCAGTCCGCTACCGTAAGGGCCGATTCTACCCCTATCAATGCAGGGCGAGGTAAGATGGAGGCGGAAATCACCGGCCACCGGATCCATGAAGAGCGGATCTTCGAACAGATTGCCGCCGCCGTCATTCGCTGCGGGAAGCGTGCCGGACAGACAGGAGTGGAAGACCTTGCGGCTGGAGTCAGAGCCGGCATAGCTGTTGCCGCCGCCGATCAAGATCAAAATCGAATTGTAGGCAGATGATGTGCTGACCGGTGAATCATTGTAGGCCGTGACATTGTACAGGTAAGCGAAGGCGATGGCGTATGAGCCGCTGTTATTGACGATCAGCGAGTCATAAACCCTGCTGCCACGGACCGCGCCGCCGAAGGCGGTGGGACCGGTGCCGATGGCAGCGTTGCCGCTGATCCGGCAACGGTGTAGCACGCCGAACGAGGCACCGCCGCCTCTGCTGTAAGCAATGTTGTTCGAGATAATGCAGTCAATGACGCTCGCCGACGATGAAAACAAACTATAGATACCGCCGCCGCAGTCGTTCTCAAACCCGCCGTCCTCGGTGTCAGTCGCACCGCCAGTGATGGTAAAGCCTTGAAGCGTGCCAGCCGACATGTAGACACAGCGCACAGCATCCGAACCGCAACCGTTCGCATTCTGGCTGCGGGCACCGACGATAAAGGTGTCTTCCGGTCCGCCGAGCGACATGACTGTGATGTCATTGGTGATGACCAGACGGTTGGCGAGTGCGCCTGCGGTCACGGCTGCGGAGCCGGCGTCGTAGGTGCCCGGCGCGACGCGCACGGTATCGCCGTCCAACGCACGTGATGCGGCGGCTTGCAGGGTCTTAAGCGGCTGATCGGCTTCAAGGCCGCTGTTGGCGTCGTCGCCTGTCGCGGCATCCACGTAGAATCCATCTTGAAAGACGGCACGCACGATAACGGCACCGTCGCCATAATCGGCGGCCACAATATCCAGGCTGGTGGCGCTGCCGGGCACCTGCACACCATTCAACTCGAAGTGGCGGAAGGCGCGACCGGGCCACGGCGTCGCAGTGAAGGTGACGTCATTGGTCAGCAGGAACGCGCCAGAGGGATTGATTGAGCCGCCGCTGGTGGCAGAGGCCATGATCGAGCCGACCGCGCCTTCGTACGCGCCGATATTGACCGCCCTGCACACGCGGGGCACCGACAAAGTCGGCACCGCCTATGCCGGCTCCGTAGGTCGCATCGCCCGCGTTGATACAGGGTGAATCGGCGCGCAACCGGAAATCGCCGTTGGCGGCGTCAACAAAAAGCGGATCTGCGGCGATATTACCGGCACCGGGGCGCAACTGGCCGCCGGTACAGCAGTTGATACAGATGGCCTTGGCCGCGGCGTCCTGCACGGCGTTATCGAAGAGGATCGTGTTGTAGGCTGTTGTGCTCTCACCGATTCCGCCCCCTGCGGATTTGCCCGCTGATCGTGCAACCGTAGAAGCGCCCCCCGAAAACACCGGCCCAGTTGCCGATATTGTTGACAATCAGGCAATCATAAACCTCCGCCGCGCGGAAGGTGCCGTTGTTGTACACGCGGTTGCCGGTCACCAGGCACCGGTTGAAAGTACCGCCGAAACCAGCCGCACCACGACTCGCCACATTGTTGGAAATCACGCAATCCCACAAAGTCCCCGACTCTGTGGCGAATACGGCACCACCGCGTACATTGTCAGCATCTTTGTCTCCGGGCGAGACACTGCCAGCCCCGCCGGTCAAGGTGAAACCCTCGACCGCGCCGGCTGAGATGTAGAGGCAACGCATAGCATTTGTACCACAACCATAAAGCGTACTATCAGGATCGGTGGCCCCCTCAATCACGGTCTGTTCAGGACCCGCCGTAGCTTTGAGAACAATATTGCGCGTAACAACGACGCGATTGCTGTGCGAAGCGCCAAATGCGTGCCCCTCGTTGTAGGTGCCGGGCGCGGCCAGAACCATGCTGCCGCTCGGTGCGGTGGTCGCGGCGTGTTGGAGTGTACGCCAGGCCGTAGCCGACGAAGTGCCATCATTCGCGTCGCTGCCGGCAGGATCCACGTAACGAGCCGGGCGGAATTCGGCCGTCACAATATAGACCGCGCCCGGATCTTTGATGCGCAATGCGAAGGTGGTCCCGCAATCCTTCTGTTTGTAGCCGTTAACACTAAAGTGGCGCAGCACGGAACCGGCATCAGCCGTAGCGGTGAAGAGAAGCTGAGTGGGCAGCACGGGCAGGAAGAAGTGTCCCTGCGGCGTCAGCGTGCCGTTGCCGGTCGGCGCGGTACAGGTGACCACCGCTACGCCGGACACGGCACCTTCCAGCGCACCGAGATCCAGCGCCGCGCCCTGCAGGCGGGGATTACCGGCCAGATCGGTGCGCTGGTCCGCTGACGGCGCGGCACCGGTTCAGGCCGGATTGCCGCGGTCGAGGCAGGGGGAACTGGCGAGCAAACGGAAGTCGCCGTTGGCTGAATCGACGAAGTGCGCTTGGGTGGTGACCAGATTGTTTGACCCCACATTTGTCGCATACTGGATGCAACTGTCAACAACCGAATACCGCGTTCCCGCAAATGCGTTGCCGTTCTCGGTGACGATCAAGTTATAGCCGCCGGAGCAGTCCAGTGCCGCGCCAGTGTTGCGGGCGATGGTGCAGTTGACGGGGAAAAGGGACTGGCTGTTACAGTAGGCCACGGCGCCACCGTTGTTAAAGGCTAGCAGACAGTCGTGCAGGTGCGATTCGCGTACACCGGCACCATTTTGGGAAGCGAAGTTACCGAGGAAGCGCGTACGGTGGAACGTGCCTTTGTATGCCCCGCCGCCGCGGCGTGCGGCATTGTTGCTGACGATACAGTCGTAGACGACCGGCGTAAAACTGGCGGCCAGGAGACCGCCGCCTCTGCAGTTGGAGTTTTCGGTAATATCGCTGTGGGTGGCACCGCCAGTAAGTGTGAAACCGGTAAGCGTACCCGCACTCATGTAAACACAGCGCACAGCGTTGGCGCCAGTTCCTTGGTAACTGGTGTCGAGCGGATCGCGTTCGCCCAGAATGATCGTGGCCTCGGCACCGCCGGTTGATTCGATGACTATCGCTTTCTCGCAGACCACACGGCTGCGGATAATGCTGTCGGGCGTGGGGGTGGTCCCTTCGCCATACGTGCCGGGACCAACGCGGATGGTGTCACCGTTGGTGGCGACATCAATGGCGGCTTGAATCGTCCGTTTGGCCGTCGCCCAACTCAATCCGTCCCCCGTGTTATCAGGGCGATCGCAATCCACGTAATAGACAGCCGCTTGCACTGCGAGGCCGCAGAAAAGAAAAGCTCACCCGACAAGACACCGCTTCATAAGGAACCTCCGTGATCTCCGTAACCATAACAGCCAACCACAAGATAACACAGAGGCTACTCTTAGCGCAACACAAGGGAAGATGCGATTCAACTGAAAAATCGCACGGCTACGCCCCGTTGTTTACCACCCTTGAGGCGCAGCGGGACGCTGCGGGGGATCGGGCCGCCGACGCGGCGGTGGACGCTGACCGTCTGGACCGGGACGCTGACGCTCTCCGCGCTCGCGCCGCTCCATACGCTCTTTGAGACGACGTTGCCCTTCGGCAGTGATCAGTTCATGGGCCTTCGCACGTTGCGCCTCAGTCAGATTATCGCGAATCACGACCAGAATCTGCGTGGAAAGTTTGGCCTGTTCGGTTCGCATCGTGCCGATGCGCTCGACCAATTTCATGAGTTCTTCCGTTGATTGACCGGGTGCCGACAAAACCTTTTTTGCGATGTCTGCCTGTTGGAGTGCGGCAGCATAGATTTCCTCATCTAGCGTCTTGAGCCGCGTATCGATTTTTTCCATTTCCTCTTTAAGCTTTTGCGCTTGTCCAGAATGGATGCCGACCTTCTCCATGAATTCTGGATTCATAACCTGTTTCCCGACCCAGTTCCCATAGTTTGGAGAGCGCGACATACGCGGACGCTCGCGGTTCGCCGCTACTGCATCGGGTTGTTGCGCAAAGAGAGAGACGCTAACGAGCGCAAAAACGAGTGCCAGAGTAAGATTCTGCATAGGTTGTTTCCTCAATGTAAAACCAAAAGTAAAAGTAAAAACGGCCTCCCTATTACTTTTATTGTCGGTTGTTCATAAAATTTATCAATCGTTTAAAAACACACAATTGTTTCTCACTTCAAAAAACGTGTTTTTTCTGTTTTTTTGTAACGGTTTTCCGTTATTTTCAACACACGGCGTGAAAAATGCGGAACGACGAAAAATTTATTCGACATATTGAGTGAATATTTTTTTATCATAACATCTTTATCATGAATGAGTTACGACTATTTTAGGTCTTACTTTATAGGTTTTTCCTCGATTTTTTTCTCCATCCTTCTTGTTAACAACTCTCGCGTTTTTACTGCGCCTATAATTGGGTTCGCGATCCGTGATCGGCATAACTGCTTCAATTTGGCTAGGTTAGAGCCCCGATCCAGCCTGTTGATAACCTGTTGATCGATTGATTATTCTTTCCCCTTGAACGGGAAAAACAAATATGGTTCAACAATATTGTCACTACGGTTTCTCCCTTTCCGTTTTACTTTCTGAATTTGACCTGTTTTTGTGTGTCCTATGAATGCTTTTGAACTGTGGAAAAAGGCTTGTGCCCACTTAAAGCGTGCGCTGCACGACGATGTTTATCTGCGGTGGATTGAGACTATTAAGCCCTCCTCCATCTGCGATAACCAGTTTATCCTGCACGTTGATAACGACTTCTGTCAAACCTGGCTGGAAAACCATTATCAACAGGTCATTGAGGAAGCGTTGCTTTCGGCTGGTGCGCCACAAGGTTTTTCGGTTCGCTTTGAGGTTGAGGAACGCGATCCGGCAAACTTGAAAGCGGAACTTGAAGCGACAATGCCCAAACCGGATCTGAAGCAGATACCTTCGAAGAGACGCCGGGCCAAACAACCGGTAGCCAACGGGAACGGTAGTCCACTAAATAGCGCCTTCACATTTGAAAATTTTGTCACCGGTCCCTCCAACAGTTTCGCGCATGCGGCGGCACTTGGGGTTTCGCAATCGCCGGGACGTGCCTATAATCCACTCTTTATCTACGGTCAGACCGGTATTGGGAAGACCCACCTGATGCAGGCCGTCGGCCATCGCGTCTTGCAGTCGCCTGGTACGAACGTGAGTTATGTTTCGACCGAAACTTTGCTCAACGAGTACATCGAGTCGTTGGCCAAGCGAACAACGACGGATTTCCGCAATAAGTATCGTAAGACTGATGTCTTGCTTGTGGACGACATTCAGTTCCTCGCCGGAAAGGAGCGGTTGCAGGAGGAGTTTTTCCACACTTTCAATGTCTTGTATGACGCGCGCAAGCAGATCATCATGACCAGTGACCTGCCGCCACGTGAGTTGTCCGGACTTGAACCGCGTCTAGTTTCTCGTTTTGAGTGGGGACTCGTCACAGAGATCGAGTCACCCGATTTCGAGACCCGCTTGGCTATCCTGCGCTATAAGCAAACGTTAACTAAAGTTGGGCTACACGATGACCTGCTCACTTTCATCGCTGACAACATCAAGTCCAACGTACGCAGTCTCGAAGGTGCGTTGACGCGCGCGGTCTCCTTCGCCTCGCTGAACCCGGAAACGCCAATGACGCTGGATGTATTGCGCAATTTGCTCAAGGACCAACTTAACGACGAACGTCAAAAAGAACTCTCCTTCGAGGATATTCAACGCATGGTAGCCGATTACTTTGACCTGCGTTTAGCTGATATGACCAGCAAGCGACGAACACGCTCGATTGCTGCGCCGCGCCAAGTGGCCATGTTCCTTTGTCGAAAACTGACGCGCTCATCCCTTCCTGAGATCGCTAAAGCGTTTGATAAAACGCATGCCACCGTCGTACACGCCTGCAAGACTATCCAAGACCGCATTCAAGTTGAAGACGAGTTGCGCAACTCCGTGCATGAGATCACACGAAAACTGGGACGCGATCCACTCGCCTCGCAAATTTAACCCTCTTGATAACCTGTCGATATCCTGATGGCATGACGTTCACCACTTTTCAATTTCTCCCGACTTATCACCATGCACTTTTTTCATATCCTCCCCGCTGTTCATATCCCACCCTCTTGTCAACAGGTTACCGTTGGTCTAGAGATTGGCTCAACCCTCTGAGAATCAGGATGTTATGTCTTTTTTAACAGAATCTTTCTTGCTTACTGTTACTTCTAATCATTCTTTACTTTAATACCCCTATTCCGCTACACTAGAGGCTTCACGTCCCTAAAAGCGGAAAAAGTGGGGACGTTTTTAGAGGAGTTTAGGAAATGAAGTTTTCCATTGTCCGGTCCAAGTTTCTTGATGGCTTGCAGAGAATCCAGAACGTTGTTTCTGGTAGAGGAACGTTGCAGATTTTGCAGAATGCGATGATCGAAGCGGAGGGCGATCGCCTCTGCATGACCACGACAGATCTCGATATTTCTGAGCGCTGCTATGTCGAGTGTCAGATCGAAGAACCCGGAAGCACGACACTGCCTATCCGTCGATTGGCCAGCATCATCCGCGAATTGGATGAAGGCAAGATCATGGTTGAGGTCGACGAGGACGACGTGGCCACTGTGCAGTCTGGATCATCCTACTTCAAGATCATTGGCATGTCTGTCCGTGATTTCCCGCCGGTGCCGGTTACCGAGGGTAAATTCTGCTACCGCATTGATCAGGGTGTGTTACGCGAGATGTTGCGCAAAACCAGTTATGCGATCTCGCAGGACGAAACTCGTCGCGTGCTGAACGGCGTACTGATGGCGTTTAAAGATAACAAGCTGACGATGGTCGCAACAGACGGGCGTCGTTTGGCCCTGGTTGAGCAGGAGATCGAGTTTCCGCCGGAGGCAGAAGCCGAATTGATTCTGCCCAACAAGGCTGTGACCGAACTTATGCGCCTGCTCAGCAACGAAGGCGACCTCAAAGTGTACGCCCAGACGAATCAGGCAGTTTTTGAGATTGGCACGACGATGATGAGCAGTAAGCTGATTGACGGCGTTTATCCCAACTATCGCCAAGTCATTCCTGGAGCGTGCGATGAGCGTGTCGTGATTGAGCGCGAAGCGCTGCTGTCGGCGTTGCGGCGTGTGTCCGTCGTCACAACGGACAAGTCAAATGCCACGCGTCTGACCTTTTCAGCCAATCAATTGACCATTAGCATCAACACACCGGATGTTGGCGAAGGGCGCGACACACTTCCCGTCAAATACGCTGGCAAAGAGATCTCGATCATTTTCAATCCCGAGTACGTCATGGATCCATTGAAGAACATTGACGACGACGAGGTCTACCTTGAAATGAACGATGGTCACAGTCCGGCGCTACTTAAATGCAATGTGCCTTTCCTGTACGTCTTGATGCCACTGCGCATTAGTTGAAAAAACAGGGTTGATTTTACCGGCTCGGCTCAGGTATGATCTTCCCCTTCTCTTTTTCACGGGACCATTGTTTTTGCCTCATGGTGTAACGGTAGCACAGCAGACTCTGGATCTGCTTGTTTAGGTTCGAATCCTAATGAGGCAACCACTTTGGGTCTCACGGAACTATCGAGATCGGGTTCAGAGCACCCATCGAAATTTAAGGTTTAGGATTTGGGATTTGGCCTGCCACGCGATTTTTTCGTGTGTTTCGTGGTAAAAAAATCTTCCTGCCCAAAAAAATCTGAATAATCTGTGCCATCTTGTAAATCTGTGGATGATAAACCCGATCCCTGCCCCCGAAAACCTTTGTGTTCTTCGCGCTTTCTGTAAGATTTTCGTAAGGTTTATGTGAGAAAATAACTGGGCGAAGAAAACTCGAAAAAAAACACCCAAAAACCTGTTTTAGGCTTGCAAGGTTTGCGCCGTTTGGGTTAATCTGTGTCATACAACGAAAGAATGGTCTCGATTGACGGCACAGAAGGCGGGTGCTTTCTCTCTGTCTGTCG
>DUPH01000230.1 GCA_012838435.1 Lentisphaerota bacterium
ACAGGCTCTTCGGGACGGGCGGGAGGTACCTGCACTTCGGCCCGTCCCCGAAGTCGGTCAAGAGGGTGTGCCGCGAAGTCCACGAACTGACGCATTCGCGCAATGTGTTGTTGCCTGTCGAAACCGTCGTCGAGAGGGTGAACAGACTGCTGAAGGGATGGGGCGCGTTCTACTCCGTCGGATATCCGTCAAGGGCCTTCCGCAAGGTGAACCACCATGTGCTGAAGCGCATGGCGCGATTCCTCAACAGGAAGAGCCAGCGGCGCTGCCGACTGAAGTTCGCGGACTCGTACTATGGCGAGATGGCGCACTATGGGCTGTATCGCCTCGTAACTGCGAGAACGCGGATTTGACAGAAAAAAAAACAAATATAATTCACAGCCATTTAAAGCGAAGAAAGGACGAAAGCCGTGACAAAAAGAGAAGCACTCAATGGAAAGCCGTATGCGGGAAATCCGCACGTACGGTTTGACGAGGGGGAAGCCGCATCGACGGCAACGTCGAGGCGTGGGTCTCTACTCTACAAAACAACACTGACAAAAATATTTCGTTGCATTTTGCTTGTCGCCGCCGTTTCCACTGCAGCGACTCTCACCGCAAGAGCGTCGACAACGACGTACTATCAGGTAAAGGAAAAGCAGGACTGTACCGCCATCAAGATAGAGGGCATCGCGTCCGACATAGAAATCGGTTACGAGCCGCAGCTCGCGTTTCCCGGTAAGACGCTTGACGAGATCAACCGTTATACGCTCATCACCGAACTCGACGGCGGCGATGGCGACAATACCATCACAGCCCGTGCGACGGCGTGGGGACTCCATCCACAACGCCACAAGACGAACAACAGCGTCGATGTGCTTGCATACCAGTTCGGCACGAGCGACGAGGGGCAGGCTAAGGCGGTCGTCTTCGTCCTTACCAACGGCGATGGCGGCGTCTATGTGCAGAAGTTTGGCTGGTGCTACCACAGCGGCAACGCGTTATACTACAACAGGCGCATGTACGGGCTGGACGGCAGCAATGCATCGTTCGCCAAGGCGCAGACCGCTCCGACCGGCAGCGGCACGAGCGGTGGCTACAAGGCATGGGGCTTGAGAATCCATGGCGTCAAAGCAGTGCCGGATTCGAGCCTCGCTTTTCCTGGCGTGACACTTGAAGACCTCAAGGACTGCGCCTTCGTCGCAGGCTTCCGCATGGCCGATGCTCTCGACAAGCCTGTGACGAATAATTGGGCGGCTTTCAAGACGTGCTGGACGAACGCAGCCAACGACAAACTCGAAAAGATCGTGATGCAGTTCGAGTCGTCCGAGATGAAGAAGACTGCGATCATACAGCTTGTGGACGGCGTGGGCGGCGTCTGGGCCTCGCAGCCGTGCTACTCCTACAACGGCACGGCCAACGCGCAGAAGTTTGCCATCGACGCGAGCGGGACTGTAACCAAGTCGAACGGCTCAGGCGGCAACTGCTCTGCCGGCGGCGAAGGCAACTATTCTGTTTCGGAACTATACGCCATCCCGCAGTGCATCGCGAAATATCCTGCCAAGACCAAGGTGTTCTCCGACCCGTCGAAAACGCTCACGCTCGATGACATCAAGGGAGGCGTGTTCACTGGGCGCCTGACCGGTGGCTATGTGGGCACGAAATACTGTGATTCGGTTGAACCGACCACAGCAGCTTACAATACGAAGGTGTACGAGGACGACGTCGGAAGCGTGACGAACATTATCGTCGAGTATCAGGAGCGCGACGGAGACTGGCTCAAATGCGCCGTCGTGTCGTTCGAGAACGGTGCCGACGGGATTTATGCCTCGACCATCTTTGCTCCGAACCAGAAATGGGGCAATCCGGGCGTGAATCTGTATACTGGGCAGGAGTGGGGAAGCGGCAACGCGATTGCGGACAGCTACACTGCCGCTGGCTACGGTGTCTGTGACGTGCGTGTGACAGCGCAGACCGTTCATAAGTGGACGCTCGACACTAGCAAGGATTGGACGACCCTCAGTGGCGGCGTCATGCCTGCTTCAGATGACATCGTGCGCATTACAGCGACGGGCAACTACACGCTGACTGTCAATGAGAATGTGGCGGTTGGGTGCATCGAGTTCGTTGACGCGACCGGCTCGACTTTGGTCATCTCCTCTGGCAAGACAGTGACGGCCGATGACATCAGCGGCATCGGCAATATCGTGAACAACGGCACTCTCGTCAAGACGGGCGACGGCACGGTAAGCTGGCCGTTCAGCAACGATTCGACCGGCACCACAATCGTCAGCAACGGAACGCTCAAGGTCGCGAGCAAGAGCGGGACGGGAACCTCCAATCCCACCCACACCGTCCGTGTGGCGAGCGGCGCGACGTTCGATGCGAACGGCGTTCAAAACCTTACCATATCGGTGGTGCTGGAAGATGGCGCGTTCTTCGTCAATACCGGTTCCGCAATCGGCAATACCACGTATCAGACCATAAATCTAAGTCTTGAAGGAGATGCGACGGTGACTGCCGGGAGAAATTTCGGCCTCATGGCGCCTAGCTGGAACCAGACGGGCATTGCGCTCGGCTCGAATACCCTCACACTCAACGGAACCGCAGGCTTCTGGCTTGTCAACACGACCATAACAGGAGATGGCACGATTAACGTGAATGGCGGCACGTTTCAGTGTGCCCGTGCGAATACGACAGGCGCGAACTGCACGTTGAACATCGGTGCGTCGGGAGAGTTGCGAATCGACGGCACCATGACCCTCTGCGTGAGCAACTTCTATAACGGCGGAAAACTTGCCAACGGAAACAATTTCAGCGGGACGGCTTACGGAACACTCTTGGTGAACGGCTCTCTCACGACCGGCAACGCGATGACGAATATTACGCTTGCGGCCGGCGCGACCGTGAAGGCTACAGGAACACCTCAAGTGGTATCTGGAACATTCTCCGCATCCGGCACAATCACCATCGATGCATCGGAGATTACCGAGGCTGTGCTCAAAGCCGATAAAGTCCCTGTCCTCACGGTCCCATCTTCGTTCGGCACATCCAGCGCTAACTGGGCAGTCTCCAACGCACCCATCACCGATACCCGCGTCAAGTGGATGTCGGACGGTGACACAAAGACCCTCTATCTTGCCAAGCCCACCGGGATGATTTTGGTTTTCAAATAGGGATTCCGGAATGAAAACTTCAATCCTTGCCAAATCGATGCGTCGCATTCTGCTTGCGGTCTCGTTTTGTGCAACGGCATCCATGTCGGCATCCGCACAGATGTCGACATGCCTTGTTGAGGCTGAATCGTTTATAGACAAGGGCGGATGAGTTGTCGATCCACAGTTCGTGGAGCAGATGGGTTCGCCCTATCTCCTTGCGCACGGCAAGGGCATTCCCGTCGCGGACGCGAAAACCAGGGTCAACATAAAGCCTGGTCGTGTCCGTGCCTTTGTGAGGACGCGAGACTGGACGCCCGATTGGAAGGGCGAGAAACCTGGCCGCTTTCAGCTTGTTCTTGGCGGACAGACATTTCCCAATACACTCGGCGTTGCGCCAGACACTTGGGGATGGGTTGATGCGGGTGCCGTCAAGGTCGGCAAAGGACCGCAGGTTCTTGCGCTCCATGATCTGACCGGCTTCGAGGGACGCTGCGACGCAATCTACCTTTGCCCTGAAGATACGGCGATGCCGCCGAACGCTCCTGCCGCACTTGCGGCATGGCGTGCGAAGATGCGAGGTGAGGTTGGTGCGCCGGGTGATGTCATTAAGGCCGACTTCGTCGTTGTCGGCGGCGGAATGGCAGGTACGGCAGCGGCGGTTGCGGCAGCAGAGGCCGGAATGAATGTGGCAATCGTGCAAGACCGTCCAAAGCTTGGCGGCAACGCGAGCGACGAGATACGCGTCAAGACTGAGGCGAAGAGACGAGAATACCATTGGATTGTCGATGCAATAAAGAACACGCCCGCTAACGGCAATTCGATGGCTGCAGATGATGCGAAACGCATGAATTTCGTCAAGAGCTACAAGAACATCAGCATCAACACCGGCTGGCGGGCGTACGGAGTCGTGACGAACGCCGCGCGCAAGATTGTTGCGGTCGATGCGCGGAATGTTGAGACGGGGGCGAGACGGCGTTTTGTCGCGCCGCTCTACTGCGATGCCACAGGTGATGGATGGCTCGGCTATTGGGCGGGGGCGGCGTATATGCTCGGACGCGAGGCAAAGGATGAATACGACGAGCCGAAGCGGGCGCCAAAAGTCTCCGACAGGAGCACGATGGGCAATTCGCTCCTGTGGACGACGAAGACCCAGACGAACGATTATGAATTCCCCGATGTTCCGTGGGCGACCAAGGTCAGCGGGAGCGTTTCTGCGCTCAAAGGCACGTGGCAGTGGGAGGCGGGGCTTGATCCGGCGGAAGATACAATCGATGATGCGGAGATGCTGCGCGACCGACTCTTTCGTGCCATCTACGGCAGCTTCTGGACAGCGAAGCAGAAAAGCGAAAATGCGAAGAGAATCTTCAACTGGGTGCCTTACATCGCCGGCAAGGGTTATCGGGGTCGTAGTTTGACATGAGACATTTCATTTTTCCAGCACCCTCGATACGTGCGCAACCGACCGATACAAGACCCGTTGGTTTTCAGCCGAGCCGCTATCATTTCACCGTTCCTTGTCT
>DUPH01000231.1 GCA_012838435.1 Lentisphaerota bacterium
CAGACGCCCTCACAGAGGTTGACCACATGCGGCTTCGCATCAAGCGGCAAGCACTGCACGCGGCGTGGCTCCGCTTCCGTCACCCCGCCAAGCAGAACTGGGTCGAAGTTGAGGCTCCGCTACCGTCAGACATGGCTACGTTGATAGCTGAACTACGTCCTTGACGCTTGAGTCAGGTATGTTATGTGGGGTTGTGATGAAAAGTATAACAACAACGAATGAAAGGGTAAAAATGCGATTTGTGATTCTTGGTTCATTGGTGTTTGCGGTGATTACGGGGATGTGCGACACCGTAGAGAAAAACGTGCCGCATCCGTCCGAAGACCCTAGTTGGGCGTTGACATTTGAGGATACCTTCGACGGTGATAAACTGGACGAATCCAAATGGTTTCCCGGCTACCGCTTGGGCCGTGTGGAGTATTACAAGCGCATCGGCTTTCCCAATCAACACACCCGAGGGTGGCAACCCTGTCCGCCTGTTGCGCACTACGTTCTAAAGGATGGTGTGCTGAAACTGCGGGTGGATAGAGATTTGCCTAAACGTGACACGCAGGACACCAAGACGGTTTCCGGTTTAACGTCCGCAATTTACCGTTATGACGAAGCGACCGGGGATTTCAAGGACGAGGTTCGGTTCGCGCAAAAATACGGCTGGTGGGAAATACGCTGCCGGGTGCCTGTAGGCGGTAGCGGGGCGTACACGGCATTCTGGCTGCATTCGGTAGGGGCGCGAAACCAGGAATACTCGCCGGAAGGTGTGAGGCAAGGGAACCCGGCCGGTAAATCGCCCGCTATAGAGATTGATATTTTCGAGTGGCTATGCAGAGACCCGCGACACAATCAGTTCAACGTTCATTTCACCAAAAATGGCCACAAGGTTTTTAGGTGTCCGGATGACATGACAAAAGAATTCCACACGTGGGCAATCAATTGGGAAGAGGGCAGGATAACCTGGTTTTTTGACGGGAAGCCGGTCCATGTATATCAGGGACCGACCCCGAAACACAAGATGTATCTGCTGATGGCTATGTTCCAAATCGGCGGATGGGTGGGCGAGATCGACAAGAACTTGCCGTATCCGATGGATTTCGAGGTGGATTATGTCAGGGTGTGGCAGAAAAAATAATCATCCCTCAAACATGGCTGCGCCAAACGAGATTTGTCACTCGCCGAAGACCTCGACCTCGGTATAGTGGTTGTAAGGGTCCGAGGTGTTGCCGTTGCTGGTGATTCGCACGTAACGCGCCCGCACGCCGTTGCCAGCGATCCGGCGGCCGAAATGGTCTTCGAAATACTCTTTGTCGTTGCCGCGGCCGAGCCCTGCGCTGTTGTCGTAGTCATTGTTGAAAAGCGTGACGACACCGGTTTCAAAGGCGGGATCGTCGGAAACCTGTACGACCGTGTCGCGGTAGACGCACTGCTCAGGTCGTTCACGCCAGAGACATACCGCATGGATCGCGGCGTTCGTGCCGAGGTCAATCTGGATCCAGCGTACGCCCGGAGCGAGTTCGAGGTAAGCGGACGGACTGTATTGCTTGTCCCCGTCAGTGACCAGCGCGAGGTCGCGAGGTGACACGGTATCGTCGTTGCAACGCACCGCACATCCGCCGGACAGTAGACGCGTACCCGTCGGCACGAGTAGGGGCGGGGGCGGTACGTTGTCGCCCCGATACGCCTCGCGATGCGGCGAGCGCACATCGATCGGCGTGCCTTCAAAAGTCGGCTTGGGCAGTGTTGGTGTCAGCGCCTTCACCTTCGGCTCTTCACACGTAGCCGTCATGGCCAAAACAAGCATGGCGAAGCCCATCGCCAGAATGCGGCGGTTACACTTTTCGAGTAGGGGGCGAACAATCATCTGGACACCTCCGATGGTACCGGCAGCGGGACACCTGCGGACACGGGCTTCCCGAAATTGGGAGTGCCGTCGGCAAACGCACGCCATGAAGACGCGTTTCCCTTCTCATACCGGTCCGCCGTGACAGCTTGCGCTGAAAGCATGAGTGTCGTCTTTCTCCTTCTGGCCGACGTTTTTGGCAGGGCTAGTGATTACAGCGCGTACTGCGGGATCTTCAACGTCTCGCCGTCCTTCATGGCGGACATGTGCGCGTAGATGCCCGAGACCGTCGTGTTCAACGCGCAAGCTACGTCGCAGACCGGCTTCTGTTTGAGCAGG
>DUPH01000232.1 GCA_012838435.1 Lentisphaerota bacterium
GCTTTCAGCCGCGTCGTGCCACCTCGGTCTGCGAGGTCTTTTCACACTCGCAGAGCGGGACGGCAACTATCTCATCGGACCGGAGAGTTATCCGACCAATCACCCGAGAGCCACCCCGCCCGGCACCATCTACCGCTTTCCGCCAGACGAAGTTTCACACGCATTTTCAGAACGGCTGCCCTGTGTCTCCCTGCTCATTGGCAACGAATCCGACTGCACAATCACTGCGTTTGTCCCCGTACTAGACCCCGGCTCCGGAGAGACTGCCTTTTTATTGGCGGCTGACATGAACCTGTCGGTCTTGCGTCGTCGGTTGATACAAGTCAGCGGAACGTCTGCCGCATTCACGCTCATCATCATCACCCTGCTCGGCATACTCGGGTTGCTAATCAGCAGACGCATGCCGCTTCCACGCGCCATGCGGCAACACCATCAGCACGTCGAAACATTCCTGTGCACATTGATTCTTTTGTTGGCCACCGGTGCTGTCACGTTGCACCTGTATGTCGCCGATGTCCAAGCACGCGCCAAAACGCTACTGGCGGCCGCCCAGCAGCAAACGGCGCAGGTCGCATCAGAGTTTGATGCGATCAGCAAAAGCCTCGACAGTATCGCGTATGTTTTCGAGAGAGACGAAACGATCACGCAAAGTGAGTTCGCCCAAGTCACGGCACACATTGTCCGTGACTATTCGATCCAGACCGTTACCTGGTCGCCCGCCACAAGACGGGATGAGGTCGACGCCTTCGAAACGTCGGTCCGTGCATCTGGCATGCAGGCTTACCGAGTCTGGCGCAACGCAGAAACAAATCGGCCAGACGTGGTGGAAAGCCCGTCGGACATTCTTTATCCCGTCCGCTTCGTCAGCCCTTTGGAGGGGCACGAGAACGTGCTTGGCTTCGAACAGACGTCCGCGCCGCGCCGTCGGCGAGCCATCCAGCGTGCCTTCGTCACCGCATCGCAGGCCGCCACGCGACCCGAACCGATCATCACGCTTTCAGGCCAGCCGGCTGGGATTTTGATTTATCGCCCCGTCATCTCGAACACACAGACTGGTGTCGTGGCTTTGACCTACTGCGCCGAAAACGCCCTGTTGGTTCCCTTGTCTCGGACGGCCGCATTCCCCGACATGCGGGGACTTGTCGTCCAACTCTTCCATCTGAACCCAGGCACGAGGCGCGAGTTCCTGTTTGCGGTAGGCACCACCACGCCACTTGCCATGCCGTTTGCTGCACAGCAGTGGTCTCGACATCCGCGCTCAAGCCTGCCGACGGTCAACGCGTCGCTGTTCGCATTTGGAAACTCGTATGGCGTCGTTGTTCAGGCCTCTCCGGCTTGGGTGGCTGCCCGTCCGCTGCGTCACGCGATCACCTCTGCCATTACCGGCGTACTTTTGACCATTCTCATCACGGCCTTTCTCGCCGTACTGGCCAGCCGCCGTCGCGTGCTCGAACACGAGGTTCGTGCACGAACCGAAGAATTGGAACTCGCGCACCAAGAGATCGCAGGCATGCTCAAAACTGCGCCCATCGCTATGATACTCGTGGATCGCAATATCCGTGTGCTGAATGCCAATCCGTGTGCTGAACGCCTGATGCAAAATGACGTTTTCATGTGCATCGATAAGCCATGCGGTGTTTTTCTGACTTGCACAAACCGCAATCTGGATGTCAAGGGGTGCGGCTTCAGCATCCCGTGCCAAACCTGTGTCCTGCGTAGCGCGGTTCAAAGTGTCGCCGCCGGAGGTCCGCCGGTCACAGACCGTGACCTGACCCTGACCACTGAACGCGAAGGCCGGACAGAGACCGTTCATGTGAAGTTCGGCGCCGCCCCCGTCAGGCTGAACGGCCAGTGCCATGTGGTCATCGCCATCTACGACGTGACCGTCTGGTATCGGACGGAGAAGCTCTACTGGACGCTGTTCAACGAAATGAACGACGGCTTTTTGCTGGTTGAACGGTCGGGTCAGGTGGATGCGCCCGAGTTTTCTATCCGCGCGGCAAATCCTGCCTTGCAGAAACTGACCGGGCGTGATGTTGCTTCCCTAATCGGTTCAACGCTCGACCGCTCGTTCGCGGTTCCCACTGCGTTGCACGAAAATATCCGGCAGGTTCTTGAAGACGGTGGAGCGATCCATGACCAGTTCTTTTTTGAAGGCATCGCGAAACACGTCTCCTGCACGGCCTTTTGTCCCGCAGACGGTCAGGCCGCAATCATTCTTACGGACATCACCGACCAGAAACGGGCTGAACACGCATTGCTCTACGAGCGCAATCTGCTCTACGCGCTGATGGATAATCAGCCCGACCGTATCTTTTTCAAAGATGCGGAGCTGCGTTTCGTCAAAGTCAGCAAAGAGCAGGCACGTGCGTTAGGACTGGACTCGCCAGCCCAGGCGATCGGCAAAACACTGGGCGAACTCCGGCCTGGTGACGCCTCGCGACGTGCCATGGAACGCGAACGCTCTGTTCTGAAATCTGCCAAGCCCCTGATGGCGCAGGTCGAAAAGAGTGTGAACGCATCGGGCCGGACATGTTGGGACTCAATCTCTATAGCCCCGATCCACGACGCTTCCGGCGAATGCGTCGGTCTTGTCGGTATCGCCCGCGACATCACGCCAGAGATCGAGCTGCAGCAACACTTGCAACACATGACCAAGATGGATGCGATCGGCCGGCTCGCGGGTGGCGTGGCGCACGACTTCAACAATTTGCTGCAAGCAATCCTCGGTTATACCGAACTGCTGCTCGCAGGCATGACCGAAAAATCACCGCAGTACGGCGACCTTAAAGAGATTGAGCGCGCCGCGAAACGCGCAGCCGACCTGACGCGTCAATTGTTGACATTCAGTCGCAAACAGCACATCGAGCCGCAGATTATCGACATGAACCAAGCTATTCTTTCCGTGGAAAAAATGTTGAAACGCCTGATGGGCGACCAGATCCTCATCCAACTCGATTTGCAGCAGGCTCTGGAAAGCGTGATGATCGATCCAAGCCAAATGGAGCAGATCCTGCTGAACCTCGCGATCAACGCAAAAGACGCCATGGCTAATGGTGGTACGCTCTCCTTCCGCACCGAAATGGTGATGCTCGACGAGGAGGCCGCATCCTCGCAGCTTGAGGCACATCCCGGCACGTTCGTGAAACTGACGGTGTCTGACACCGGAAGCGGCATCCCGGAAGACGCAATCCCATACGTCTTCGATCCGTTTTTCACGACCAAGGAACGCGGCAAGGGCACAGGGCTTGGCCTCTCTGTGATCTACGGCATCGTGAAGCAGTGCGGCGGATGGATATCGGTCTCATCGTCCGCAGATGACGGCACCCACTTTTCACTTTATTTTTCCGCCCACGAAGCAACAGACGTGGTTACAACCGAGGAGACGCGCCCAGTCGTTGACATGCCCGTCACGCTACCTGGCATTGGCAAGACCATCCTTCTGGTAGAGGATGAGCCCGGCGTCCGTAACCTTGCCGCTTTGGTCATGCAAAGCGCGGGATATAAAGTCCACACCTGCGTCGGTGCCAGCGAAGCCAAAGCTGTGTTCGCCAAAGAGTACGCCCGGATTGATCTTTTGTTTAGTGATATCGCGCTGATCGGCCAGAATGGCATCGATCTGGCACTGGATCTCCGCAAGCAAAATCCTGCGCTCCCTTGTCTGCTGTGCAGCGGGTACGTAGACGAAACGATGTCTTGGGACTCCCTCCAGAAAGAAGGCTTTCATTTCCTGCCTAAACCATACCCCGTTGCCAAACTGCTGACGGCAGTGGCCGAAGCGCTGGCCGGGAAGTTTAAACTTAGGATTTAGGAGTTGAGACGCGGATAAAAAAGCAGGGCAACGCTTTTACTCTCAAGATTGCGAACCACTGCGTGGTCGCAACAAGAGATGTTGACTGGCGACCCGCAACCCGCAACCATGCAAAAAACTCCTAAATCCTAAATCCCAAATCCTCCTTCCGTTCGGACAAGGGCGCGATTCGCCGGAAGTGAATCGCGCCCTTGTCCGAACGGCGACTGCTGTTGTATAATGGTGATCTATTTTTCCTGCGGGTCCTTGGTGCCGTTCGTGCGCCATAAATGAGGTTTAAGACCTGTCCCCAGCTAAATGGGCCTGCGGGA
>DUPH01000233.1 GCA_012838435.1 Lentisphaerota bacterium
GGATCGATTGTTTAACCACGGAACACACCGAACACACGGAAAGGCATGGCATGATTTTTCATGAAGTTTCATGTGTTTCATGGTTCAGGTTTTTTTAACGCAGAGGCGCAGAGGTTTTTTGGGGGCGATTGGCTTAGAAATAGCCGCCCTTGTCGGTGATTTCTTTGACGGTCTCGCCGCTGGCGACCCAGCCGAAGATCTTCTTCTCGTTCTCGCGGATCTCTTCGGCGCGCACCAGCACTTGGTAGGCGATGTCGCGCGGTATGCAGACCACGCCGTCACAATCCGCAAAGATCACGTCGCCGGGCTTGATCACGACATCACCGATGATGATCGGGATCTGATAGTGCGTAATCAGGCAGCGGCCGAGCGAGCCGTTGGGGATGCGGTAGCGGTAATAGATCGGGAAGGGCTTTTCAAGAATCTGCTTGGTGTCGCGGATGCCGCCGTCGATGCAGGCTGCCTTGACGCCCTTGCCGTAGGCGGTCGCCGTCATGACGCCGCCCCAGAGGGTGGCCTTCATATCGTTCGAGGTGTCCCACACCACAAAGTGATTCTCGCCCATCTCGTCGAGCATCTGGCCGCGGAAGGTCATCTCGCCCGTGATCTGGACATTCGGCGCGCTCTTGACGGTGAAGGCGATGCCGGCGACCACGTCGCTGTCGCGCAGCGGCCGCAGGTGGCCGGGCAACGACTGATCCAGCAGGGCAAGCTCGCGCAGCACGTCGCTGATCGCGCCGGTGTAGAGCTGCTCATAACGGGCCAACAACTCTTTCTCCGGCACTGGGAACGGTTTTGTTGAAACACCCTCGCGCACCGCAATCAGGTGCTCGAGATTCATCATCTTCGCTTCTTTCTGAAGCATGCCTTCTTCTCGCTTCTCTTGCATATCGCCTCCTATTGTGCGGACGAGCAGACGCTCGTCCCTCCCGAATGGTGAAAAAAACTCCTAACTCCTAAATCCTAAATTTCAACTCTTAACTCCTGAGGGTCTCGCAAAACCCCTTACCTACAGATGTGGCACGGGCATCTTGCCCGTGTTTCATGGGCGGGACGCCCATGCCACGAGGGGGTTTGCAAGAGCCTCTCCTATATCCCCATGCCGCCATCCACACGCAGCGTCACGCCGGTAATATAGCGCCCAGCCGCCGAACAGAGCAGAACCGCCGCGCCGGCTGCATCTTCCGGCATCGCGAAGTCGCGCAGGGGAATGCCGGCGCGCACCTTTTCGGCGTAGGTGGGGTTGTTGAGCGCATCGGCGTTGCGGTCGGTCGCGAAAACGCCGGGGCAGAGGTTGTTGACCGTGACGCCGTCGGGGGCGCACAGCTTGGCCAGATTGCGAACGAGGTTCTCGAGCGCCGCCTTGCTGGCCGCATAGATCGGCATGTCGGGATGAGGCCGTACTTCTTGTACGCTGCCAACCGAGATCAGGCGTCCCCAGCGCTGTTGGCGCATCGCGGGATAGGCAAGCTGGAAGAGCTGGTACGTCGCATGGAAGTTGACCTGCATCTGGAGCAACGCCTCGGATTCCGGCACTTCTAGCCAAGGACGCCGCACCTGGACCGAGGCGTTGGCGATCACGATGTCCGGCGCACCGATTGCGGATGATGTCGCCTCGAACAACATCTGGGCGCATCCCGGCTCGCCGAGGTCGCCGGTCACCGCCGTACTCTCCGGCGTAAAGGCGCGCACATCGGCGAGCGATTGCTCGAGCGCGTCACTCGGCCGCACACCGTGAACGGCGACGGTCGCGCCGCACTCCGCGAGGGCGCGGGCAATCGCCCGGCCGATCCCGCGCGCCGAACCGGTGACCAGTGCGCGACGCCCTGCCAGCGAAAAAGATTCCATTACGCTTTTCTGATTTTCTTGCTTCATCATCTTCTCCCTTTGACTTCTTGTCCGTTCAAAACGATGCGTTTCATGCTTTTACCTCTTCACATTCACAATCTTTTCTGAAGAACAGGGTACACGCTATCAGAATGATCACGCCGCCCAGCAGATATGAGAGCGAGAGCGAGGCGAGCCCGAACGACAGCCCGAAGCGCGATTTCAGATAGCCCAACATCGTCGGCGAGAACGAGCCGACCAAAAAGGCAAACGAGAGCATCAATCCGGTTGCGGTCGCACGGTATTGCGGCTTGATCACGTCAAAGAGCGATGCGAATAGATTGGAGTCGTAGATCCCGCGGAAGAATCCAAAGAGCCCGAGCATCGCGAAGCAGAACCACTCGGAAGAACCGCGAGTCATCAGATAGATAAAGGGTGCGCCCAAGAGCAGCCCCAGGATGTTCGCCTCGAAGCGGATCGTCTTGCGCCGCGCAGCCAGGCGGTCGGTCAAGCGCCCGCCCGCCATGACGCCGAAGAACGCGCACACGAAATGGAAGAAAACGGCTGAAAAGCCGGCCTTTTCCGGCGTGAAGCCGAATTTCTCAATCAGAAACGTTGGTGTCCAGGTTTTGAAGCCGACATCGACATAGACCATACAGCCGAACGCCAGCGCCAACAGCAGGGCCGAGCGCTTGCTCAGGATATGGCTCAACGTCTCGCGCACTGTCACGCGCGCGGCGCTACCCGCTGTCTTCTGATTGGGCGTGTCACGCATGAAAATCAGCAGGACGAGCGACCAGAGAATACCGACCGCACCAAAGAGAACGAACGGCGCACGCCACTGCATCGAAGAGGTGCGTGAGAGATAACCGGAGAAGTAGCCGCTGAACATGATGCCGACATAGAGCGCGGTCTGATGGATCGAGAACGCGGTCGCGCGGCTCTTCTCATGGAACTGGCTCATGAGCGAGGTGGCCGGCGGATAATAGAATGCCTCGCCGACGCCGAACACCACTCCGTAGAAGAGGATCAGCGCGACAAGACCGCCGCTAAGGCCGGTCAGCAAGGTGCCGATGCTGAATATCAGGACGCTGAACAGCAGTTGCCATTTACGGCGCAGGCGGTCGCCCAGAAAACCGGCCAGCGGCACGCACAGCCCGTAACATGCGGTGAAGACCGAAGCCACCATGCCGGCCTGCACGTCGCTCAAACCCAACCCGCCGGCATCGGCGGCCGCCTTGATTTGTGTCAGGACCGTGCTGTAAATCTGGCGGTTGCCTTGGTTCAGAAAAAACGCCACGTACAGCAGGCCAACCAATTGCCATTTATATGACGGTGGAACCTGTTCGTTTGCCGCAATGCGGTCTTGCCCCATGATGAACCTCCTACGTGTGATGTTCTGTCGATTCCTAAAACGGCCCACTCACCTTAGCGCAAAAAGGGGGAAAAAACCAGTGGCAAAGTGACTTATTACCCATTACATCTTACCTATTACTTGCTTTTACCTGCCAGCCGACCGGATGCGAACGCCCAAGTGAGATTGTACCCGCCGCAATGTCCATCAAGGTCGACAACCTCGCCGGCACAGAAAAGGCCGGGGCGGCGGCGGCAGGCCAGCGTCCGGGGATCCAGTTCGTCGAGAGCCACGCCACCCCGCGTGACCATGGCGCGATCCCAAGATTCGGTCGCGGTGACCTGTATCGGGCATTCGGCACAAAGGGAGGCGAGCGTTTCCAACACGTTCTTTTTGGCACGGGCAACGGCAAGGTCTTTCGCCTCTGCCAGCGTGCAGAGCGCGACGGCGAAGGCGCGCGGGAACTCTCCGGACAATAAGTTGTGCAACGCCCGGCCACCGTGGCGCTGTCGCCACGTCTCGAAACAGGCGCGCCAATCGGCTGCACGGCGTCCGGCCTGGCCGGCGAGACGAAGTGTAACGGTATGAGGGGGCGGCTGACCGGCATCGCGCGCGGCGGCCAGCAGGGCGTTGACCGTGCCCGAAAGATCGAGAGCAGGAACGCCGCTGACCCCTTTGTGGGTAAAGAGTACGGGACCAGTAAGCCAGGCTTTCGGGTGGCCCGGCACATCAAGTCGCAGGGCGGCGTGTTCCAGCACAATGCCGGACAGAGTTGCGGGCCAACTCTCCAGCGTGTGGAGGCCGGCAAGCGCGGGCAACGGCGGCGTGACCGTCAGGCCGATATCGCGCGCCAACGCAAAGCCCGATCCATCTGCGCCGAGCATGGGATACGACTGGCCGCCTGTCGCCAAGATCACGCGACGGGCATGAAGAGTGCCGTGGGACGTCACCGCACCGATCACGCGCGGGGTATCGGTAGCCTCGTCGTCCGTCGCAAGAAGCAGACGTTCGGCGCGGACACCACAACGCAGCTCGGTACCGGTGTCGCGCGCGGCTTGTTCGAGCGCCTGGCAGACGTCTGTGGCGCGCTGCGAAACCGGAAAGACGCAACCGTCTGGGTCGGCTTGGGTCTCGATATCGAGCGCATCGAAAAAGTCGCGGATCGCGTCGGGCGGAAAGGCGTTCAACGCGGCGGCCATGAAGCGCCCTTGGCGACCGAAAGCCGCCATGATCCCCGCCACATCGGTCGCGTGCGTCAAATTGCAGCGGCCGCCGCCGGTGGCCGCGAGTTTGCGGGCGGGGGAAGCCAGCCGTTCGACAACGATAGCGGGCTGGGCACAAAAACAAGCGGCGGTCAGCCCCGCAGGGCCGCCGCCGATAATAAGCGTGGAATACGTCATCCGCTAATTAGAGCTGCTGCTCTTCGCCGATCAGGGCGATCATGCGGTTGAGCGTGTTGGTCATATCACCTTGCAGCTTCAAGCCGCTCTGGCACATGCCCACCAGTTCCGCGCAACGGTGAAGGGTCGTCATGCGGGACTTTTCCAGCTCCGTCCGACGCAACTTGACGCTAGCGAGCATCTCCTCCAGCTCCGTGATACGCTGTTCGCTTTTGACCAGCATGCGCCTCGTCTGGAAGAGCTGCGTCAGCAACTCCCCGGGCGAAAGATCGAGATCGTCGATCTTCATACCGTCGGGAATAGGCACCAGCGACGCCTCGCCGCAAGCCACGCAGTTAATCTGCAAGCCGGCACCGCGGTAGTCGATGGCGTGGTTATGGCCGCAGTGCGGGCAATCGAAAACGATGTCCGTTGGACGGATCTCATCGCCTTCCGATTCTTCAGACTGGACATCCGCCGAAACCAGGACATCCTCGCCTTCCAACTCCTCGAGAATTTTCGCATCGTCCGTATCGTTCGTCATGCCGTTCCCCTCTCTTTATGAGGTTCCGTGCCCGTGTCACATTCGCAGGCTCAAGGCCCGCACCCGCCGTTACACCGCTTCAGCCTTTGACAACCTTGCCCTGCTTAATGCAGGCTGCGCAGACTTTCATGCGACGTACGCCGCCGCCGTCGACTTTTGCGCGGACACTCTTAATGTTCGGCAGAAAGCGACGTTTCGAAATTCCCGTCGTATGCAGACCAATCCCGCCTTTATGCTTCTCGAGGCCGTGGCGGATGATCCGACTTCCTGTACGTGGCCCCTTGTTGCAAATCTCACAAACTCTGGACATAACCAACTCCTCCTTAGGAAAAGGGAAGAAAGATTAACATCTGGCACCCCGCTAGACAAGCGTAAACCTAACGAAAAAGATCCATTTGAGAGGTGACGCTTTCAATCTCGCCTTGTATAATCGCACTCAACAACGGGACGTCGGGCTGTTTTCAGTGTTGTCCAAGGGACGGTAGCGGGGTGAGGTTATGAAAAAACGCTCATGGCTTTGCGGGTGCGCGGCGCTGCTTGTCGCATCCCGGGAAAGAGAAGCGCGACTGGTTCCGTTGCTGCAAAGGACGCTACGTCTGCTAGAGAAAGAATGATGGAGGACTGACATGATGAGGGCATTTGCGATTGCCGTTTTCGGGGTGTGTGTCGCCTGTGCGGCGCAAGCCGGGAACGGGTGGCTCAAGTATGAAGGGAACCCTGTGATGGGTGATCCCGTGAACCTTGGCACGTGTTTCGACGTGAACGTCATCAAGGGGAGCGATACGGCGTTCAGCATGTACTTCTCGTGGCGACCGAAGAAGGCAATCGCGCTTGTGAAGGGCGATGACGGGGCGACATGGTCGAAGCCGACGATCTGCCTGGCGGCTGATCCGGTGTCGGGTTGGGAAGACGATCTCAACCGCTCATGTACCGTATTCAAAGACGGCGTCTATCACATGTGGTACACCGGTCAGGCGCGCGGATACTCGAAGATCGGTTACGCAACTTCGCGGGACGGCGTGGCGTTCACCCGGGTCTCGAAGCTGCCGGTCATGATCTCCGAACATCCGTGGGAGGGTTTCTCAGTGATGAATCCCTATGTCCGTTGGGATGCGGCGCGCGGGGTGTGGCGGATGTGGTACGCCGCGGGCGAAACCTACGAGCCAAACGTCCTCTGCTATGCGGAGTCGAAGGACGGGCTCAAGTGGGAGAAGTCGCTCCTGAACCCGATCTTCGTGAAGGGCGCGAAGGACTCATGGGAGCAGGATCGCATCGGCGGTTGCGAGGTGCATCCGTTGCCGGACGGACGCTGGGTGATGTTTTACATCGGTTATTCCGATATCCATACCGCCCGCATCGGTGCTGCGATTTCACCGGACGGCGTCACTCGCTGGACACGCCTCAAGACGAACCCAATCGTCTCGCCGACGCCCGACACCTTTGACGCCTCGGCCTGCTACAAGCCGTCCGTCTTCCGCGATGAGAAGGGCGACCGCTGGCTCCTGTGGTACAATGGGCGCAACACGAACAAGGGCGAATACATCGGTTTGGTTATCCACAAGGGGCTTGATCTGGAATGAATGTTCTCGCTACATCCGCGACCTGTCTGGTCACGCTGTTGAATAGCTATGTCGCAGAGTTCAACGCGGCCGACGAGGAGCTTTACACCAACACGATTCCCAACTCCGCCGCCGCGGAATTTCTCGCGCAGAGCATACCGCTGTTCGAGTGTCCGGACAAAACGATAGAGCGCACCTACTACTTTCGTTGGTGGACATATCGCAAGCATCTCCGCAAGACGCCGTCTGGCTGGGTGGTGACGGAGTTCTTGCCGGAGGTGGCGTGGGCGGGTAAGTACAACACGATCTCATGCCCGTTCGGCCACCATCTGCGTGAAGGCCGTTGGCTGCGGCAGACGTCGTATCTTGACGACTATATCCGCTTCATGCTCACCGAGGGCACCGTGAACGGCCCGCGCGCCTACGCATCTTGGCCGGCGTGGGGTACGCTCGAACGTGCCAAAGTCACCGGCGACTTCGGCTACGCGACGAATTACCTGCAGAAGTTTGTTGCCAACTACGAGGCGTGGGAGAAGGGATGGACGACGGGCGGCATGAGCCTCCGTGATGTGGCGAAGGGTCTCCGAGGAAGAAAGATTAAGACGGGATTCCGCGCAGATCGCGGACTTTTCGATTTTACCGGCAATCGCGAAGGCAGCGAGTTTGCGCTTTCCCACGACGGGGCGCGCCCGCTGGTCAATGCGGCGATGTGGGCCGAAGCGACGGCGATTGCCGAGATTGCAAAACGCTCCGGCGACGCCGGACTCGCCACTCGCTTCACCGAGAAGGCGGCGGCACTCGAAAAGAGTATCAAGGAGAAACTCTGGAACAACGACAAGCGATTCTTCACGGTGCTTTCCGTGGAAGGTGAGCATGACGACGTCTGCGAACTCAACGGGTACGCGCCGTTCTATTTTCGGATGCCTCTCGCCGGATACGAAGCGGCGTGGAAGCCGCTCGTCGAAGAGACGGGATTCGCCGCCCCGGTGGGGTTGACGTTCCCGGCGCGGAACACACCGGGCTTTGATCTGCGCATTGACCTCTCCAAGCATGAGTGCCTGTGGAACGGCCCGAGCTGGCCGTATGCGACATCGCTCGCACTCACCGCGCTGTACCAATCGCTACAGGGTCCCAATGCCGCCGCCATGCCGGTCGGGGCTTCCGACTTCGCGAAACTTCTCCGTCAGTACGCCGCCCAACAGAAACTCACGCTGCCCGACGGACGCGTAGTGCCGTGGATTGACGAAAACCTCGATCCCATCACCGGCGAGTGGATCGCGCGCAAGGTGATGATCGCTTGGGATCGCGAAGGCATCCGTCCGCTCAAATACCGTGAGCGCGGTAAGGATTACAATCACTCGACATTCTGCGACTTGGTGATCGCCGGGCTTATCGGCGTGCAGCCGAAAGCCAACGGCATGTTCGAGGTGAAGCCGATGATCCCGGATACTTGGGACTGGTTCCGTCTCGAACATCTCCACTACCACGGCAAGTCTTACACGATCATCTTTGATCGCACCGGTAAACGCTATGGCGGCGGCGCCGGGCTGAGAGTGGTTGCTGGTCGACAGGTGCTATGACAACATGTTCCTCGCACTAAGGGACAGGTATTTAGACGCATCCATGCTTCTTAGTTGCCCGGGAAGAGATTTCATGTATGATGGTAGTTCATCGTTGTGAAATCTTGTAACCAGAAAGGTGACTCATATGCAAACAGCATCCATGAACCTCTCGCGTCGTGACGCGTTCCGCCTTGCCGGGGCTGCGGCGGCGACGGCTGCGCTGGCGCCGACGGCAGCACGCGCGCAAGAACAGACGCCGAAACTTAAAGGGCGTATCCGTCAGTCGGTCACATGCTGGCCGCTACGCAAGATCCCGCCGGCGGACCTTTGCCGTCAGATCAAAGAGATGGGGATGGTCGGTCTGGATCTGGTGGGCGACCGCAACCTCTGGCCGGTCCTCAAAGAGCACGGGCTGGTAGCCACGATGGTGCCCGGCGCGGGCGGCATCAAGGACGGTATCAACAACACCGCCAGACATCCGGAGTTCCTCAAGCATTTCCGCGAGAATATCGCCGCAGCCGCTAAGTTCGGCTGGAAGCGCGTCATCACACTGGCCGGCGACCGCAAGGGCATCAGCGATGCCGACGGCATGGCCGCCTGCGTGCCGATCTTGAAGGAGGCGGTCAAGATCGCGGCCGACCATGACGTGACCATCTGCATGGAGCTGCTCAACAGCAAGGTGGACCATCCCGGCTACATGTGCGACCGGACGGCGTGGGGCGTGGAACTCTGCAAGCGCGTGGAGTCGCCGCGCTTTAAGCTGCTCTATGACATCTACCACATGCAGATCATGGAGGGCGATATCATCCGCACGATCCGCGAGAACATCGAGTACATCGGGCACTTCCATACCGCCGGCAATCCCGGACGTAAGGACCTCGACGAAGATCAGGAGTTGTACTATCCCGCGATCATGCGCACCATCGCGCAGTTGCAGGAGGAAGGCAAGTTCGACGGTTACGTGGCGCATGAGTTCACGCCGAAAAACGGTATGGAGTCGCTGCGCAAAGCGGTTCAGATCTGCGACGTGTAGACTGCTCCCGCAGTGAGGCCGCGAATGCGCATTCTGTACATTCTGCCGGGATCGGGCGGGTCGTTTTACTGCCAGAACTGTCTGCGTGATATGGCGCTGGCGGATGCGCTGCGCCAGCGCGGCCACACTGTTATCTCAATGCCGCTCTATCTGCCGGCGACGGCGCAGGCCGCAGCACCGGATGCCGTGCCGGTCTTTTATGGCGCGGTCTCGCTGTATCTGCGTCACCGCTTTGCCGTATTGCGCCGTCTGCCGCGTGCGTGGTTCGCGCCCTTGGATGCGTGGCCGGTGTTGCGCCTCGCGGCGCGTTTTTCAGAATCGACATCGGCGGCGGGGCTCGAAGACCTGACGCTCTCGATGCTGAGTGGCGAGGAGGGGCGACAGGCCGAAGAGCTGCAGCGCGTGGCCGAGTGGATCACCGCGTTGCCGTCACATGAAAAGCCCGAGTTGATCGTGCTCTCCAATGCGCTGCTGATTGGACTGGCGCGGACTCTCAAACAGGCCGCCCGTTGTCCGTTGGTCTGCTGGCTTCAGGATGAGCATGTCTGGCTCGACGCGATGGACGCCGCGCTGCGGAGCGCTGCGTTGCGCGTGATGGCGGCGCGTGCCGATGCCGTCGACCGCTTCGTCGCGGTCAGCGCCTCTTACGCCGACCGTATGGCGGAGTGGCTGGCGCTTGACCGCAGCCGCTTCCGCGTGGTCTATCCGGGGCTTGATCCATCGTTCTACCGGCAGGCCGATCCTACCCGACAGCCTCCCGTGATCGGTTTCTTGTCGCGGTTGTCCGCCGAAGAAGGCTTCGATCGTTTTGTGGACGCCTTTCTGCTACTCCGCCGCGATTCGCGTTTTTCGGATGTGCGGCTCGCCGCGACCGGCGGTCCTTCAGCGGATCGCCGCTTCCTGAAACGGCAGCGCCGCAAGCTGGCCGCAGTAGGCGCGCTGGCCGATGCCGAAATCACGCCGGACCGTTTCGCGCACGACCGCGTGGGATTTCTCGCCGGGCTGAGTGTGCTCTCGGTTCCCGGTGGCTCTGCGCCCGAAGCGCTCGGCTACTATGCGCTGGAGGCGATGGCGGCCGGCGTGCCGCTGGTGCTGCCGGCGCACGGTGCGTTTCCCGAGTTGGCCGACCTAGCACGGTGCGGCGTACTGACGCCCGACGCACAGCCGGAAACCCTGGCCCGCGCATGGGCTGAGCTACTGGCTGATCCGGAACGCCTGCGCCGGGAATCCGAACGCGGTCTGGCTGCGGCGCGGACGCATTTTTCACACGACGCATGCGCGGCCGCGTTTGAACGCACTGTCGTGTGACCGTATAGCTTGATACGCACAGCACCCCATTTCCAGCGGGATAACAGCGACTAATACGAAACCTGATACCAAGCGAGCACACGCATGAAATCATCAGGCGGTGGTGCGTGGAAATCGAGCGCGACACCGCTGATGGGATGCGCGAAGGCCAGATGCGCCGCATGTAGCATCTGCCGCTGCGGCGGCTGCGGCAGACGCCGGTCGGCCGCTGACCGGCCGTACAACGCATCGCCGACCAGCGGACACCCCAACGCCTGCATGTGGACGCGGATCTGATGGGTGCGACCGGTCTCGATGCGGCAGCACACCCAAGAGATGTCCTGCCCCAAACGTTGCTTCAGCGTGTAGTGGGTGACCGCTCGCCGCCCATTGGTACGTACCACAGCCATGCGTTTGCGGTGTACCGGATGCCGACCGATCAGCCCGCTCACGGTCCCCGAATCGTGCGGCGGCGCGCCGTGTACCAGCGCATCGTACTCCTTGATGATCTCCCCACGTTGAAACAATCGCACCATGCCCGCCATCGCTGTATCGTTCTTCGCGACCACCAACAGGCCGGATGTTTCCTTGTCTAGCCGATGGACAATGCCCGGGCGTTCCACGCCGCCGATGCCGCCTAGGTCGCGGCAGTGGTGCAGCAGGGCGTTGACCAACGTGCCGTCGGCATGTCCCGGCGCGGGATGCACCACCATCCCGGCTGGTTTGTTGAGCAGCAGCAGGTCGCGGTCTTCGTAAAGAATGTCGAGCGGGATCGCCTGCGGTTGCGGGATCGCTGGCTGCGGCGGGGGCACATCGATCTCAAACACCTGTCCCGCTTTGATCGACGCGTTGGCCTTGACCGTTTCCCCTGCGCACGTCACCCGGCCCTCTTTGATCAGTGCCTGGATGCGTGCGCGTGACAACTCGGAGGTCTGCGCGGCGAGCCAAGCGTCGAGCCGACCGGTCGCGCCCTCCGGCACCGTGAAAACCAAGACGGTGTCGTCCTCGTCCTCTATGTTTTCAAAAAGCTCTTCTTGCATGAAACCTCGCTAGGGTTCCGGACGGAACGTCAGCAGGAAGCCGCCGTCCTGCGCCAAATCCAGCGCGACGCGCACATCCGGTGCCTGCTCCGTGAACGTCTCTTCGACGACCTCACCCTCTTCACCGACAATCGGGTCGCGCAGGATTTGAACCGTGTACCGCAGTGCCCGCAATTCGACCGGCGTGCGCAGCCAAAGGTCTTCAAAGCGTACCGTCAGCGTTTTTGACGCAGCGGTGATGCCGGCCACGCGCCACACCTTGCCTTGTCGGCGTGCCCCGACCGCGAACTCGCCCGGTTCACCGCGTATCAGCCAAAATGCGTCGCAGGGCGTGTTGCGATCGATCAGCATCATAAACGCCGCGCGGTAGGCGGGCGTGAGTGTCGCGCCGAAAGTCGGCTCCGGCAATGCGGCTTCGGTGAACGGCACCGTAAAGAACAGATGCTCGCAGCCTTGCTTACCGTCTGCGACCTCCAGTTCCGCGATATGCTCCAGGGCCGGGAAGCGGCTCTCCGCCAGATCGCCCGGACGGTCAAAGGAGGCCGTGCGCCGCTCCGATCCCTGCATCCAGCACGCGACCACCTTGCCGTCTGCTGTGAACCGCACTTGCGGTCGCTCCGGCACAATCTCCGCCAGCGCGGCGTGGAGCGACGGGTAGACGGGAATGTGATGCTCATCGCAGAAGGCGCGGGTCTGCTCGTTGAAGAGCGTCTCATTGTGGATCAGCACAGCGGCGATCCCGGCATTCACACCGGCTTCAAGATCGCTCAGCCGGTCGCCGATCATCCAGCACTGCGCGGGGTCCAGTCCGTCGGCAGCGATGCGTTCGAGGATGAACGCGGGCGAGGGTTTGCGGTAGACGGCAGGCTGTTCCGGCGTTTCCGGCGCGATGCACACCGCCATGAATCCCGGCTCGGGCAACGCCAGCAGTTCCATCATGCGCGCGTTGACCGCCTGCGCCTGCTCCAACGTATAGTAGCCGCGTCCGATCCCGCTTTGGTTGGTGAAGAGGTAGAGGTGATGGCTGGCGCAAACGCGTTGCAGCGCTTCCTTTGCGCCGTCCAGCAGCTCGACACCGTCCGGATCGCTCAGATAGCCCATATCGCGGATGATGGTACCGTCGCGATCTAGGAAAAGCGCGGATCGGGTTTTGGCAGAGTGTGCGGCTTGCGGCATGGACGGGTTCAGGTTCCTTGGGTTCGGGCGGCGTGGGCCAGAATTTCATCCGGTGTGGCGGTGGCGGTGCCGAGTTTGCCGACCACCACGCCGGCGGCGAGATTGGCCAGTGTTGCGGCGCGCTCAATGTCCGCGCCGGTGGCCAGCGCGGCGGTCAGCGTAGCGATCACGGTATCGCCTGCGCCCGAAACGTCAAAGACCTCGCGCGCGGTCGTGGCGAGATGGCGGCCGGGACGGCCGCCGGTGCTGAGCAGCATGCCGTCGGCACCCAGAGTCACCACCAGATGCTCCGGCGCGAACCGCTCATGGAGGCGCGCGGTCACTTCGGCTTCCGGGAACGCCCTGCTTTCTGTGCCCTGCATGCCAGCAAGCTGGAGGGCCTCGCTGCGGTTGGGCGTCATCAACGACACGCGCGCGAAATGCAGGTCCGGTCGCGGTTTGGGATCGATCGCCACGATCTGTCCGGGGCGCGCCATCTCTTGCACGCGACGGACCAACTCGCTGGTGACGACTCCTTTGGCGTAGTCCGAAAGAATCACGGCATCTGCCGCCGCGATCCGGTCGCGCAACGTCTCGAATGCCGCCTCTGGCATGGCGTAGGCCTCCGGCCGCTCCTCGCGGTCGATGCGGCACAACTGCTGGTTGCGGCACATGACGCGGGTCTTGACGATCGTGGCGACATGCCCGCTACGGCAGGCCGCGTCGCAGCCTACGCCGCGTTCGGCTAGATTTGCCTGGAGCATCCGCCCGTTCGCATCGGTGCCGAAGACACCGGCGACCTCCACCGCGACACCCAACGCGCGCAGGTTGGCCGCCACGTTCGCGGCGCCGCCTGCCGTGTAGGCGTCATGACCGACCTTGACGATCGGCACCGGTGCTTCCGGCGAGAGGCGCACGGCATCGCCCCACACGTAGTGATCGAGCATCAGGTCGCCCACCACCAACACATGCAGGCGGGGAATTGCATCTAAAAGCTGTTGCATACGGATAGTGTCGAAAACCCCCGCGCCGGTGTCAAGTCGCAAGGTCAAACCACAAACCAAACCACAAACCACAAAACCGATTGCGTGTTCAGAACGATTGTCCTACAATCCCCCGCATTCACCGATTGGACTCGGGGCGTTGCACAGCCTGGTAGTGCGCCAGCTTTGGGAGCTGGATGTCGGGGGTTCAAATCCCTCCGCCCCGACCATTTTTTTTGCTCGTACGGTGAGGGAGCGGAATGGATCCGGTTGAACGGTATTTGAGCGACATAGGGGAGATTCGCGCCA
>DUPH01000234.1 GCA_012838435.1 Lentisphaerota bacterium
GAACCACCACGGCGACGCGGCCCTGCTTTTCAAGGGCGGTTTCCACCATGTGGCTGATAAAGGCCCAGTCGCCCTTGCTCTTCGGCGGGATCCCGCGCCAAAAGCGATTGTATGGATCACTCTCGGCGTTTTCGGCACCCCACTTATCCAGCGAAAACGGCGGATTGGCTACCACGCAGTTGAATTTCATCAGCCGGTCATTTTCAACCAGCAGCGGGCTGTTCAGCGTGTCACACCACTCGATGCGGGCGCTGTCAAAGCTGTGCAGGAACATGTTCATCCGGCAGAGCGCCCAGGTGCTGCCGTTGGACTCCTGCCCGAAAAGGGCGAAGTTGCGCTTTTCCTGGGCGCTGCCGGCAACGCGGGCCACCTCTTGGGCTGCCTGAATCAAAAGGCCGCCCGAACCGCAGGCCGGATCGCAGATGCGGTCGCCCGGCTTGGGGCCGGCCAGCTTGGCCACCAGCTCGGTGACCTTAAGCGGGGTAAAGAACTCTCCCGCTTTCTTTCCGGAGTCGGAGGCGAAACGCTCAATCAGGTAGATGTAGGTGTTGCCGATTACATCCTCGGAAACCCTGCTGGGACGCATATCGAGCTGCGGTTTGTGAAAATCTTCCAGCAATTGTTTGAGGCGGCGGTTGCGATCCTTGGTTTTTCCGAGATTGGCTTCGCTGTTGAAGTCGATATTGCGGAAAACCCCTTCGAGCTTGCTCTTGTTGCTCGTCTCAATGTGATCAAGCACGATGTTGATCAACTCGCCGATGTTGGCAGCGGCACGGCGTTCGTAAAGGCTGTAGTAGGTGGCGGGAAACTCATCCAACACCGTCTCGACGCCTGTTTTCTCGTCCTTTTCGATGAGCTTCACCACGGGGAGGACAAAACGTTCGCGGCTGAGCTTGCGGCGGATACGCATATCGTCATCGCCATGCAACTCCTGATATTCCTCGTAATGGTCTTGCCAGACGTCAGAGATGTATTTCAAAAACAACATCACGAGGATGTAGTCTTTGTACTGCGCTGGATCAACGACTCCTCGAAAGGTGTCACACGCCGCCCATGCTGCGTTGTTGATGTCTTTTTGATCGATTTTACTCATGACATACTCCCGTTTTTAACCACGGAATACACGGAATACACGGAAAGGAACAGGCTTCTGTGTATTCAGTGTGTTCTGTGGTTCCATCCTTAAACCCAAAGTCTCTCCGCGTGGTCTGCGGGTTTGTTTCTAACCACGGAATACACGGAACACACTGAAAGGAACAGGCTTCTGTGTATTCAGTGTGTTCTGTGGTTCCAACCTTAAACCAAAAGCCTTTCCGTGTTTTCTGTGGTTTCATTTGGCAATTCTCTCGATTGTTGCCATCGGGTAATGGCCGAAGTTCACCAAAAGTCCAAGTTGAAGCCTGCCCGCTTTCAAGTAGTTATGCACCTGCGCACGATGCTCGTCGCAAATTTCTTTGACCGCCTTGATCTCGACAATGATCTTCCCATAGCAGATAAAGTCCGGCCTATAGGACTGCTGAAGTCTTTCCTGTTTGTAGAACAACTCCAATTCAGGTTGAGACACAAACGGAATATGCTGTCTATGGAGTTCTTTCTCCAAGCATTCCTGATAGACCGCCTCTAGAAAGCCACACCCCATTTCACGGTACACCTCAAAAACTGCGCCTCGCAGCAGATAGCTCTCTTCCTCAAACAAAAAATTCTTCCGTGTATTCAGTGTATTCTGTGGTTCCATAACCCTTCCCTCCCAGTGGTCGCATCCTGCATGAGTACCGCCGACACATATCGCGCGCGTTTGTCCGCCAGCGCGTGAAGCAGCTCTTGCTCACGAGCCGAAAGCGCGGCCAGTTCGACGATACTTTTCTGCTTTTCCACACTCGGCAGCGCCACCTCCAGCTCCTCGACCGTTCGCTTGCTGATCATTTTCTGGGCCGACCCTTTGGCCCGGCTGTTCAAGAAGATCTGCGCTTCCCGCTGGCTGATGTACCAGTTCAGATACTCCGGCAAAATCACATCCGGCCTTTTCACCCTTATCCTCAGCAAAGGGGCGGCAACAACAGCCTTGCCCGGATCATCCAGAAGCACCGCAGATGTGGCCATCTGGCCGCGTGACCTAAAAACCAGATCACCTTTTTTTACAAAATGATGCTCCTTCTCTTCCATATCGACCCTCATCAAGTCGTCACAACTCACCGTGTTGCTGTCGAGGAGATCCTTCATCTGGATAACCGCAAGGTTGCCGTCCTCAACCGCCTCAAGACGGGATCGGAACGAGTATCCCGTCTGCACGGTTGCTAACTCTTTAACTCTCTTTTTCATCCGCCAATCACCCAGAATACAGTATCGCCGTTTCAGCAAACCATATAAAATCCCAGAGGCGTCCGTCAAACGCGTTTTGCAAAAACATCGTTACTGTGTTTTTTGCTTTGGGGGATAGGGCTCATTTTGGTATAAAACGCTCTGTGTATCTGGTACAGTTATGCGTGAAAGGAAATAAGATGAAGAAAACGTTAGTGCCTTACCGGCCGATAAAAACAAGTTGTCTAACCACGGAACACACAGAATACACGGAAAATAGTACAGTGCCCTTTCGGGTATTTCGTGTTTTTTGTGGTAAGGAATTTGGGTTGCGGGTGCCGTCCGCGTTAATCGCTGGCGCTGTGATGCTGGCAGTGGCATGGGGACATGCGGCCGACGCACCGCGGCTGCTGGCGCACCGGGGCGGCGGACACGAATACGATGAGAACAGCCTGGGCGCTTTCCGCGCGAGTTATGACAAAGGGCTGCGCGGCTTTGAGACCGACATCCGTTTGACGAAGGACAACGTGCTCGTGCTCCTGCACGATAATACGCTTGATCGCACCACCACTGGGACCGGCGCGATCGAAGATCTGACTGTGGACGAGGTCAAAGCGCTCAAGCTCAAAAAGTCCGGCGAACCAATCCCGCTCGTACGAGACCTCTTCGAATATTTCAAGGACAAGGCGGACATCTTCATCGAATTGGAGATGAAGACCAGCACCAAACTGTACCCAGAGGAACGGCTGGAAATCTATTGCAAAGCCCTGTACGAGGCGGCTACGACCACCCTGCCGCGCGGCACCTACATCTTCACCTCTTTCGACAAGCGTACGCTGGGCACGATGAAGCGGCTCTATCCAGATGCCGACATCGGATTGATCGTCGGCGGAGGACTGGACGAGAAGGTGATCAAGACCGCGCTCGAACTGGGCTGCAAGCGGATCGCGCCGACGATGGACACGACCACCCGTAAAGCCGTTAGAGACGCCAAAAAAGCCGGGTTCGGACTGACCGGCTGGCCCACGCTGTCCGAGGCGGACTACAAGCTGGGTGCGGCGTTGGGCTTCGACTGCCTGACCACGGACTATCCGGTTAAACTGCACGAAAGCGTGAAAGCGGGTACATTGCGGTAAGAACAAAAACCGCCCCTCGCGCGCGTACGCCCGAACAACTTAACGCAATTCTTACACGAGCCCAATAAAGCACTCGCAGTAAGGAGATATCCTTAGCGCCGAACCCAGTACATACCAAGTTGTTTCTCGCGAAGGTACGGAGGGGCACGAAGGGCGATACATTTTTAAAGGCCCCCTTCGTGCCTTCGCCTTTATTCCGCGCTACGCTTGTCACTATGCCCCCGTTCATGTATAGTCCCCGCTTATCTATGTGCTCAACGCTCACGCTGGTGCATTGAGCGTCTGTTTGCCGAGCGCAACGAGAAAGGTAAAGGGGAGCAGGGAGTCGGATAAGCGTGGGCGTCCCCGCCCGCAACAACGTTCCCTGCAAAAGTCTGATGCGCATATCTACTGAGAGACAAACCGCGCACCTGAATCATGCATGATGCGGACGAGCAGACGCTCGTCCCTCCCGCCCCGTGACCGGGCTTGCGAAGCACCGGGAGGGGCAAGCGTCTGCTTGCCCGCAGTGCGGGCGGGAACGCCCGCACCCCCGACAGAAACTAAGGACTAAAAAATGCTCGATATCGATTATCTCTTATGGTGGCAGCATATCCGGGAACTGACCGGCCATCGATTTGATGAGGTGGCCTGGCACCTCTCGGATATCGGTCACTGGTTTGAAAGTTTTTTTATCCCGGCGATCGTCTACTGGGCCATCGACCGCAAAACCGGTGTGTTCTGTAATCTGGCGATATTTGGCACCGGTGAAAACAAGGAGACAGAATGACTGCCGAGCAACAGAAAAAATTCAAATACTGGCAGCGGCGCACGATCATCGCGACCATGTTCGGTTATGCGCTCTTCTACTTTGTCAGGAAGAACCTCAGCGTCGCGATGCCCGCGCTGTCAGAGGACCTGGGGATTTCCAAGGCCGACCTGGGGATTTTCCTGACGCTGCACGGATTGCTGTACGGCTTGTCGCGCTTTGTAAACGGCTATTGGGCGGACCGCATGAATGCGCGGATATTCATGACCGCAGGACTCGTGCTCTCCGCCATCATGAATATCGCGTTCGGTTGTCAGTCGCTGCCGGTGCTGCTGGGCGCGGCGTGGGTGTTGAACGGCTGGGTGCAAGGCATGGGCTTCCCGCCGTGCGCGCGCTTGCTGACCCACTGGATACCGCCGGAACAACTGGCTACAAAGATGTCGTTCTGGAACACCTCGCACTCCATCGGGGCGAGCTTGGTCGTGGTTTTCTGCGGCGCGCTGGTGGGCTTCGGTTGGCGCTGGTGCTTTTTTGTACCTGCGGGTATTGCACTGGTCGGCGCGGGCATACTGTGGCTGGCGCTGCGTGACACGCCCTCATCGGTCGGACTGCCGGAACTGGGCGAAGTCGAGGCGCGCACAAAACAAAAAGAGAACACCGCCGAGTTCCGCGCCTTTTTGCGCAAGCATGTGTTTCGCAACCCGTCCATCTGGTTTCTCTCCTTCGCCAACTTCTTCGTCTACATCGTGCGCTATGCAGTGCTGGACTGGGGCCCCACCCTGCTGAAAGAATCGAAGGGACTCTCGATCGTCCACGCGAGCTGGATGGTGGCCGCCTTCGAGATCGCGGGCGTCGTGGGGATGGTCGCCGCAGGCTGGGCGACCGACCGCTTCTTCGGCGGACGCGGACCGCGCACCTGCGCGGTGTGCATGACGATGACCGCGCTGTTCGTCTTTCTTTTCTGGTGGCTGCCCTCGCCGTCGATCTGGCTGGCGACCGCCCTGCTGATGGGCGCCGGCTTTTTCATCTATGGTCCTCAGGCACTGATCGGCATCTCGGCGGCGAACCTGGCGACCAAACGCGCGGCGGCGACAGCCTCGGGCTTCACAGGCATCTTCGGTTATTTGAGCACGATTGTTTCGGGCTGGGGTCTGGGCTGGATCGCACACCACCGTGGATGGGACGCGGTCCTTATGACCATGCTGGGCGCGGCGGCCATCGGCTTGCTGATGTTCATCTGCATCTGGCGCGAGAAACCCCACGGATATGAAACGTGACACAGGAGAAAACGCTTCACATGTCTTTTGATCTCAACAAAAAAAAGGTGTTTGTGTGTGACCTCGACGGCACGCTGTTTATGGGACCGCACCCGATCGAACCGGCGGTCCGCTTCGTGATCGACTCATGCAACAGCAAACGATTCGCCTTTTACTATCTGACCAACAACACTTCAAAGACGCCGGACGCCTACATCAAAAAGATCGGCGGTGCGGGCATACCGGTCACCGAAGAGCAGATCCTGACGCCGTTGATCACACTCGAGAACTACATCCGCGAACAGGCTTGCCGCTCAGTGTATATGGTCGCCAGCGAAGCGGTGGTCGCCCATCTGCAAGGGCTGCTGCCGGATGTCTCCTTCGAGTTCGCGCCCGATCGCAACGAACTGATGGTACTGGCGTATGACGCGGAACTGACCTACGAAAAGCTGCGCCGCCTGGCCGTCCTGTACAATGCCCGGCCTGAACTGGACTTCGTCGCTACGCACCCCGACACCTGTTGTCCGAGCGAGCACGGTCCGATTCCAGATGTCGGCGGCATGCTCAAGCTGCTCAAAGCCACCAACGGCATGACGCCCAGACATATCTTCGGCAAGCCCTCACCCAGCCTGATGGACCCCGTGCTGAAACGCTTCGCACGCGAAGAGATCGCGGTGGTCGGCGACCGGCTCTATACCGACAAAGCCATGGCCGACCGCGCCGGCGTGGACTTCGTCTGCGTGCTCTCCGGCGAAACCACCCGCGAAAGCCTCGCCGCCTACGACGGCCCTCCCCCCGCCGTGGTAGTTGAACAATTCGGAGAATTGTTAGCTCATTAGTGCGTTAGTGCGCCGCAAGTCGCAAGTCGCGGGTCGCCCGTCAACTTCTCTTGTTGCGACCACGCAGTGGCGCACAACAGTGAGAGTAAAAGCAGGGCGGACGCGCTTTATTTAACGCAGAGGCGTAGGAGAGTTCTGAGTTCGGCGTTCGGCGTTCAGCGTTCAGCGTTCGGGCGCGGCGCATCTCGCGCCGCGCCCAAATCCTCCTTGCAGTTTAGGACCTCAGTCCGTAATATAAGAACCCGTTTTACGCGCCTGTAGCTCAATTGGATAGAGTGTTGGCCTCCGAAGCCAAAGGTTGTGGGTTCAATCCCCGCCAGGCGCACCATCCGGAAATGAACCCGCGTTTGCAGACGTAAGTATCGTGTATACCGAGTCTTGCGCGGGTTCAATCTTTTTCTTGGGGGTGAGCGTAAGTTTGCCGAAAACGATCCGAACCAGGTCTTTTGTTTGGGCGACCGTGAGCCCCTCGATCAGCTCGGCTGGATTTGTAAACACGCCGATCAGGATGTCGATACACTCGGAACGGTGGTCGGATGAAGCGTCGTGGGACTCCAGCCAGACGCGGTGTTCGGCCAGTTC
>DUPH01000235.1 GCA_012838435.1 Lentisphaerota bacterium
CCGCCGGACATGCGCGAATTTGAACGGCATATCCGCGAGGTGAGCCAGAAAAAAGACGCGGCGATCCGTGACCAGCATTTTGAGGAGGCGGCGGCATTGCGCGATGAAGAGCGCAAGGCCAAGCAAGAACTGGATGCCGCCGTGGCGGCGTGGAAGGCCGAGCACTGCGAGAAGCCCCAGCCGGTGACGGTCGACGATGTGACCGAGACGGTGGCATACATCACCGGCGTGCCGATCAAGCGCATGAGCGAGACCGAGTTGGCACGCATGCTCAACATCGAGCAGGAACTGCAAGAGGCGGTCGTGGGACAGATCCCGGCGATCCAAGCGGTAGCGCGTGCGCTGCGGCGGTCGCGGGCCGACCTCAAGGATCCCAAGCGGCCGATCGGCTCCTTTATCTTTCTGGGGCCAACCGGCGTGGGCAAGACCCTCCTGGCCAAGGCGCTGGCTGAAAAGATGTTCGGCGACGAGAAGGCGCTGGTGCAGATCGACATGTCGGAGTACATGGAGAAGTTCACCGTCTCGCGCCTCATCGGTTCGCCGCCCGGCTATGTCGGCCACGAAGAGGGCGGACAGCTCACCGAGCGCGTGCGGCGTCGACCGTACAGCGTGGTGCTTTTCGATGAAGTTGAAAAGGCCCACCCGGACGTGATGAACATGCTGCTGCAGCTTCTGGAGGAGGGCCGGCTCACGGACAGCCTCGGGCGTCAGGTTGACTTCCGCAACACGGTGGTGATCCTGACGTCCAACCTCGGCTTCGACACAGCCAAGCAGGGCCAGGGCCTGGGCTTCGCGCAAGAATCGGAGCAGGAAGACTACGACCGTTTGCGCAACCGCATGATCGACGCGGCCAAACGGATCTTCAAGCCGGAACTGATGAACCGGTTTGACGACATCATCGTCTTCCGCAAGCTGGACAAGGAGGATGTCGTCAAGATCCTCGACATCGAACTGGCCAAGCTGCGGGAACGGCTCGCCGCCAAATCGATCACGCTTGAGCCTGACGAGGCGGCCACCGAATTTCTGGTCAACAAAGGCTTTGATCCCGCTTTGGGCGCCCGGCCGCTGCGGCGTACCGTCGAGCGCTACTTAGAAGATCGGCTGGCCGAGGAGCTGTTGCGCGGTGTGCTGACCGCGGGCGTGATCGAGGTCAGCGTAGCTGCGGACGGCGAGGGCCTGACTTTCCGCATGCGTGACGAACTGCCCCTGCGCACGTCAGACACGCAGGCGCTGACGCCGGAGGGTGACGCGCCGAAAAAGAAGCGTACCACGAGCGCAAAGAAAACCGGTACAACAAAGAAAAAACCACGGAAAACCACGAAAAAAACCAGCGCGACCACAAAAAAACGTGCGCCGCGCACAAAAAAGGACAGTGAAAAGAACCGCGATTGAAAAATCCCGCTTGCCAGACAGGGCTCAGTGTTGATACCTTATCGCGTTTCACGGAGGAAAAAATGGTCAAAATCAGACTTCGCAGAACAGGCTGCAAAAACAACGCTGCGTTTCGCGTTGTGGCGACAGACGAGCGTTCGCCTCGCGACGGCAGATTTCTTGAGATTCTGGGCTGGTACGAGCCCAAGCGTGAAGGCGAGAACTTCAAGGTGGATCTGGAGCGCGTCGAGCACTGGCTGTCTAAGGGTGCCCGGATGAGCGAGACCGTGGCGAGCATGGTTCGCAAGACCCAAAAAGCTGCGGCTGATACAACAGCAGTGTAAGGCCGTGCGGCGGCCGGTATGGGCGACCCCCTGCAGATTGATGTGCTGACCGTGTTTCCGGGCATGCTCCGCGGATTTCTCGAAGAGAGCATGTTGCGGCGGGCGGCGCGACAGGGGGCAGTTGTTTTCAGGACGGTGGATCTGCGCGACTTCGCGCACGACGCGCGGCGCACGGTGGACGACCGTCCGTATGGTGGCGGCCCCGGCATGATCATGAAGCCGGAGCCGTGGTTCGAGGCGATTGAAACGGTGCGCACTCCGGAAGCGCGGGTGATCCTGATGACCCCGTCCGGTGTGACGTTCCGGCAGGCGGAGGCGCAGCGGCTGGCGAAGGCCAGTCACCTGATCTTTGTCTGCGGCCACTATGAGGGCGTTGACGACCGCGTGCGCGCGGCACTGGTGACGGATGAGTTGTCGATCGGCGACTACGTGCTCACCAACGGGGTCCTGCCCGCAGCGGTGGTGATTGATGCGGTTGTGCGGTTGCTACCCGGTGTGCTGGGCGGCGGCGAGGAGGCGACCCGGGACGAGTCCTTTAGCGAGGACCGGCTGGAGTTTCCGCAGTACACGCGTCCGCCGGTGTATCGCGGAATGGCGGTGCCGACGGTTTTACAAAACGGCAACCATGCCGAGGTAGATGCTTGGCGCGCGCGTCAGGCGTTGGACAGGACAGCGAAACGGCGGCCGGATTTGTTAGAACGTGAATTCACTAGAGTGCGTGAAGCACAGGTTGGAGAAGAGAGATGATTGCGAAAGCGATTGATAAAATAGATGCCGAGCAGGTTGCCAAGGCAAATGAAGGCAAGAAAGCCCCGGAGATCAAGGTGGGCGACAGCGTGAAAGTTTTTGTGCGCATCAAGGAAGGCGGTAAAGAGCGCTTGCAGGCGTTCGCCGGCACCGTGATCGCCCGCGACAATGGTTCCGGAAACACCGCGACGTTCACGGTCCGTCGCATCTCGTTCGGCGTGGGCGTAGAGAAGGTCTTCCCGCTGAACTCGCCGTATATCGACCGCGTCGAGGTGGAGCGTTCCGCCCGCGTGCGTCGCGCCAAGCTCTACTTCCTGCGTAGCCGCACGGGCAAGAAGGCCCGCCTGCGCGAGGCGTGAGAAGTTGCGCGTCATCATCTGCCAAAAACAACGCCGCTTTGCTATCGACACATCTGCGGTCAAGCGGATGGTGCGTGACTTTGCGGAGTTGGCTCAGACATCTGCCGAACATCCGTGGCAGGAAATCACCGTCCACCTGTACGACGATGACGGTATTGCATCGATCAATCGAGCAATCATGGACCACGACGGCCCCACGGATGTCATCACACAGCGCTACACGCCCATTCCCGGCGAGTCCGCCGGTCTAATTGGCGAACTGTTCGTCAATGTCGAACGCGCGCACCAAGCCGCGCCACGCCGCACGGGATGGTCGCCCGACCACGAACTCGCGCTCTATCTCGCACACGGCTGCGACCATCTGACCGGTGCCGACGACACCACACCGCGCGAACGCGCCCGTATGCGCCGCCGCGAGCTGGCATGGCTCCGGAAGGTGTCCCCCAGGCGATTGTTTGCAGACGACCAGTAAGAGGTAATAGGTAGTAGGTAAGAGGTAATAAGTTTTCGGGAAGGGCAAGCGTAAGCGGGGGCCTGGTGGATGCCGGACGCATAGCAGCACCCGCAGTACCCGCAGTGCCGGAGAACTCTCCGCGCACGGCGCGGAAGGAAACGATGCCGCGACCTGCGGCTGGAGCAGCCCCAAAAAACCTCTGCGTCTGTGCCTCTGCGTTAAAATAAGCCCGAACATTGACATCTACGGCAAAAATCTGGCATGCTCTCGGGAACGAAAGAAGGAATGGAGAGGCATGGCGATCACAGATTTTTTGGAACGCAACGCACGGCTCTACCCCAATGAAATTAGTCTGGTAGAGGTCAACCCGGCAAACGAACCGGACCGCACTCTGACATGGCGTGAGTACGCCCTGATTGAGGCCTCCTCCGCCGAGAGATACCGGCGCGAGATGACGTGGCGTGAGTTCGACATCAAAGCCAACCGCTTCGCCAACCTGTTGCTGACGCGTGGTGTGCGGCGCGGCGACAAGGTCGCTATCCTGCTGATGAACTGCCTGGAGTGGCTGCCGATCTACTTCGGCATCCTGAAAACCGGTGCGCTGGCCGTGCCGATGAATTTCCGCTACACGTCCGAGGAGATCAAATACTGCCTGGAACTGGCCGAGGTCAACACGCTGGTCTTCGGGCCGGAGTTCATCGGGCGCGTGGAACAGGTGTTCGACCACCTGCACGGGGTGAAATCGTTTTTCTATGTGGGGCCAAGTGTGCCGACCTTCGCGGACAGTTACGACACGCTCGTGAACTACTGCTCGTCGACCGCGCCGGCGGTGGAACTGTGTGACGGGGATGATGCCGCGATCTACTTTTCGTCCGGCACGACAGGCTTCCCCAAGGCAATCCTGCACACGCATTCGGCGCTGATTTCCGCCTGCCAGACGGAGCAGAACCACCACGGGCAGACACGCGAGGATGTTTTTCTGTGCATCCCCCCACTCTACCACACCGGCGCTAAGATGCACTGGTTCGGCAGTTTACTTACAGGTGGCCGTGCCGTGCTGTTGCGAGGGGTCAAGCCGGAGTGGATCATGCGGGTGGTCTCGGAAGAAAAGGTGACGATTGTCTGGCTGCTGGTACCGTGGGCGCAGGACATATTGGACGCGATCGATCGAGGCGAGTTACAACTCTCGGGCTACCGTCTCGCCCAGTGGCGTCTGATGCACATCGGCGCCCAGCCGGTGCCGCCCAGCCTGATCCGGCGTTGGAAAGCGGTCTTCCCAGATCACCGCTACGACACCAACTATGGGCTCAGCGAATCGATCGGCCCGGGCTGCGTACACCTCGGCGTCGAGAACATCCACAAGGTGGGGGCGATCGGCAAGGCCGGCCATCTCTGGCAGACCGAGATCGTGGACGAGTCCGGCGCTCCGGTCGAGCCTGGGACGGTCGGCGAGTTGATCGTCAAAGGCCCGGGCGTGATGAAGTGCTACTACAACAACCCCGAGGCCACAGCCGCCATTCTCAAAGGGGATTGGCTCTACACGGGCGACATGGCGCGCGCGGACGAAGAGGGCTTCATTTATCTTGTGGACCGCAAAAAGGATGTGATCATCAGCGGTGGCGAAAACATCTACCCCGTGCAAATCGAGGACTTCCTGCGGACGCATCCGGCGATCAAGGATGTCGCGGTCATCGGATTGCCGGACGACCGGCTGGGAGAAATCGCGGCGGCGATCATTCAGGTCAAGCAAGAGGCCGAACTGAGCGAGGCAGAGGTCACGGAGTTCTGCCTGGACCTGCCGCGTTACAAGCGGCCGCGCCGGGTGATTTTCGCCGATGTGCCCCGCAACCCCACGGGCAAAATCGAGAAGCCGAAGTTGCGTGAGATCTATTACGGCAAACGATTGGTAGAAGCGCAAACCACGAAGTGAATATGAAAGGAACACGGTACATGAAGATGAATCAAGTGCTGAGCATGCTTGCTGTCTGCGGGTTGGTCTGCGGCGCTGAGGCGCAAGTGCGGCGCTCCTCGCGTAATCTGCAACCGCTGACACGCCGTCCCGAAACGACCGCGGAGCGCACGCTGAGCGGCAACAGCAAGGCAGGAGTGTCGACCATTCCCCAAAAACCGGAGCAGCCCGTCGCAACGATTACGCGCGTCACTTTTCTGGGGCCGAAATCCGGATGGGGCATCGTGAAGGCAAGAAGCCCCTACTACGCGCCTGACGGTAAGCGGCTGGGCACACTGTCCGGCGGCACGGTTTTCACGTACAACGACGTAAAATCCTCCTCCCGTAACGATATGCTGGTCTGCACGGTGCAGCGCGAGATGGAAAAAGACGGCCCCTACCTGATCGACTGCACGGATATCGCAGGGTTTGAGGGCGACCCCGCGACGCTCGACCCCGAGATGGTCCAGAATCTTTCACGTTATTTCACGGTGAACGGACGTCTCGAAGAGCGCCGAGCCATGCTGGAGCGCGATGCAAAAGCCAAAAACCCGCACGCTGAGTTGGTGCAACAGACCTCTCAGGAGTATCAGGCGAGCATTAAAAAAGCCACCGAGATGGAGCGCGAGGCGAACAGCCTGACCGGCTCACGCAGATCCAAGGCCCTGGATGCCCTGCGCTCCCTCAAATATGAGCAGGCGGCGATCAAGACACGGGCGGATAAAGCAGCCGCCGCCTCCAAAGAGTGGGAGGCGAAAAACAAACTCGATCCTGCCGTGATCGATGCCGACCCCGAGATCCGCGCCCTGCGGGCTGAACTCGA
>DUPH01000236.1 GCA_012838435.1 Lentisphaerota bacterium
GAGTGTAAAAGCACTGCTCGGTTGTTTCACGCGAAGGCGCGAAGACGCGAAGGTTGGAGGGCGAGTGTCCCCACGAGCCGCCTTCCGCTGAGCGGAAGGATGGGAGGGACGAGCGTCGCTCGTCCGCGGGCAAGCAGACGCTTGCCCCTCCCTGCGCTTCGCAAGCCAGATGACACGAGATGGAGGGCGGCATCTGGGTGGCGCACAAAATTGAATTGGGGTGCGGGCTCCGCTAAAAAGGAGTTCTTGATTTCATGAAGTTTCATGTGTTTCATGGTTAAAAAAGTCCTCCCTCTAATCGGGATTGGAACGAAAAATGTGACGAAAGGATATGTGATGAAAAAAACACTTGTTGTTTCGACTGTTAGCCTCTTGTTTGCTGCGGCTGCTTTCTGCCAGCCGCCTAAGGCCCCGCCACCGGAGCATGCCGGTCCGCCGCTGCCGCGTCATGCAGTCACCAACCGCGCTTTCACTGGCATCTCCAGCCTGGCGGTCGCACCCAACGGTCGGCTCTGGGTAACCTGGTATGCCGGCCACACGCCGGGCGAGGACCGCAATAACTATGTGGTGCTCGCTACCAGCGGTGATGGTGGCGCGACTTGGAAGGAACTGCTCACTGTGGACCCCGACGGCGGGGGGCAACGTCGCACCTTCGATCCCGAAGTGTGGATTGCGCCGGATGGTCGGCTACGCTGGATATGGAGCGACCGTACCATGCCGCACAGCGGTGTGTCGTCCGACGCGATCTGGATGATCGTGCTCGACGATCCCGCGTCGGAAAGCACTGCATGGCACCCGCCGGTATATGTCACGCAGGGCGTGATGATGTGCAAGCCCATCGTGCTCTCTTCAGGCGAGTGGGCGCTGCCGGTCTGTACGTGGTATTCGGAGAACAGTTCGAAAATGGTGGTCTCCACTGACAACGGCAAGACGTGGTCGGTGCGCGGCGGCGCGAACATGCCTAGGGAAGACCGCTGTTTTGACGAGCACATGTTTGTGGAACGCAAGGACGGCTCGATCTGGTGTCTGTCGCGCGCCAAATCCGGCATCCGCGAGGCGGTCTCGACCGACCGTGGCGCAACATGGTCGCCGCTGGAGCCGTCGCCGATCCAGCACCCGTCGGCACGCTTCTTCATCACGCGGCTGCTCTCCGGCAACCTGCTGCTTGTGAAGCACGGTCCGATTGAAAGGAAGACCGGTCGTTCGCATCTCATGGCCTTTGTGTCGAAGGACGATGGCCGGAGATGGGAGGGCGGCCTGATGCTCGATGAGCGGAACGGTGTCTCCTATCCCGACGGCCAGCAGGCGGCGGACGGCACGATCTACATCACATACGATTTTGACCGTATCGGCAAACGCCATATCCTCTTCTCCACTTTCCGTGAGGAGGACGTGCTGGCCGGCAAGCCAATTTCCGGCGCGGTACGTCTGCGCCAGATCGTGAGCGAGGGACCGGGTGGTGTCAAACGGTCTGAGGCCGCTAAATGAAACCATGAAACACATGAAACTTCATGAAAGTTTTTTTGAGGGCATTGCTCGGGTTTGTTTAACCACAGAGAACACAGAGAGCACAGAGTTTTTTGAGGGGGCGGGGCTGGCCGCAAATTTATTGCGA
>DUPH01000237.1 GCA_012838435.1 Lentisphaerota bacterium
ACTCCGCTCCGGCCGACAGCAGGTTCGCGCGGACGGTTACGTCCGTCGCCTCGGTGACCGTCAGCGCGAACGGACGCGCCGGGCGTTCGAGGTCGAGCGTGATCTGCTCGACGCGCCCGGCGATGGCACATGCCGTCATGGCGCATGTCAGGAAAATTGCAATGGCTCTCATGCTATTGGCCGCGCGGTCAAACGGAGTTCGTTTTTTTCGTAACCCCTAGCGCGGCCGCCCGCATCGCAATGTGTCTGCGAGCCCCGGCCACCCAACATGTCTTGTCGTCCGTAAAAAGCTTACGGTGATACCTGTCGAGCAATCTGTTCAGCTCAGCGTTGCCGCTCGCGCGTATGGCCTCGGTCAAAGCTATCCACTCGCGGACCTTCATGCTCATGATCCCCACAGCACACTACTGATGTTGATCATGGTTATCTCGTGATGCAGAGGTCCGCTGTCGAACTCAATGAAATTTGGTGTTATTGTGAAATCTCCGTTGAACGAAAGCGATCCGGTTGCCCAATATACAGTGCCATCTGGATCTTGGACTACCGCAATATCAAATTCCTTCGGCGACAAATCTTCGCGGACGCTTTCTACATAATCTCTATCGAAGCTATACTCGGAAATCACCGGCCCCGCTACACCAGCACGCACAATCTCGCGTTGAGTCCACGAACACTTGTAGCTCTTCGTTTCAGGAGGATCGGGAGGCGTACCGCCGCCAGATGGGCATTGCGATAGCAACGCCCCCGTCACGGCGTTCCTGAGCAGGGCACCCGCCTGATTCCGTCTCAGCCCTCCGCATGGGGCACTTGAACCGCCCGGCTCTGCCATTTACAACGTCCCCCTATTCGTCGCACGGTTCAACATCGACAACCTTTACCGTTTCGCCCTGCGTGAAAGTCAGGCTTACGAGCTCGTCATAAGAGTTGAATTCCGGCGTCACGCTCCAGCCCTCTTCTGCTTCCGTGTTTGGTAACGGAATTATCGCGAATGGATCGGATGGCGTCGTGCAGAGGACACAGACGCGCCTGAACGCCAGCGCGTTGCGCCCGTCGCCGGTCGTCGTCGGATCGACTATGGTGACATGCCTGAACTGGAACGAGCCGTCTCCCAGGTTGATCTGCAGTCCGCCGTTTTTGCCGCGCTTTACTGTTACGCCATCGCCGCCCTCCGCACCGTTCACAAAGTCTGCGACCTCGTTGTAGTCGCGCGACCCCCAGGCCGTCGCCAGAAACTCTCCGCGCTTTACCTTCTTGATCATTCACGATCTCCCGAAGTTACCCCGCCGGCGGCGGATTATAGTCCATCCATTGCCCACGGGTGACAGTCACCGTGGTTTCGATTTTCACAACCTTCCATCCGTCGGCATCGTTCATTTTTTGTGATGTATAATAGGTCGACGACCATTCCTCTGTTCCGGCGTTTATTTGTCCGCTTTCTTGTCCGTAGCTTTGAGCCGCAGCCCGCGTCAACCCGACAGCCTCTGACACCGTTGTTTCCGTCACCGTTTTCACCCACCGCCGCTGCTCTTGCTCATACGGGACCCAGACGGTATAAGTTCTCTCTTGTTGGACGCCGTTGATGTAGTAATGGCGCGTTTCGCCGCGCACACGGGGGTCCTGCCGACTCTGGAACGATAGCGACGGGATTTTGCTGTGCTCGACGATGCTGAATGAAACCTGGTCGATCCATCCCATTACTTAGCCCTCATGATTTCGTCGAGCTTGTCGGAAAGCCCCCTGGTGTTCGCCGCGATCTCTTTCAGCTCGTTGCGCGCATTTTCCTGTTCCTCGCGTGCGAGCGCGACACGCTTGATCGCCTCGCTTTCGCCCCTCAATTCTGCTGTCCTCCAGTCCTGTTCGCCCCATTTGCCGTAGCGCTGTTTTTTGAGCCACTCGAAGTCGCGCTGGAACTGCGCCTCCGCGTCGGCGTCCTCGCGTTCTCTTTTTAGCTGCGACTCGAACGCATCCGGATCGCGGTACCACTGCCACGCCTGCTGCGCCGCTGTTTGCGCGCGGGCTAACCGATCAGATGCGCGGGATTGTGCCTCGGACGAGACGGTTATCTCTTTGCGGATGTTGTTAACTCTGACGCGATGTTCGGCTTGGGCTGCCTTGATCGCCGCCCGCTCCCGTTCGGCTGCTTCTTTTGCCGCTGCTCTACGCATCAGTTCGGCTTCTCTTGCAAGCTGCGCCTCACGTTTTTTGGCTACAGCTTCTTCTGCTTTTAGCCGTTTCTGAGTCTCTGCCTCTTGAGCTTTGATCGCGTCTTCATTTTTCTTCTTGATAGAGCCGGCAAGTTTAGCTTCTGCGAGAATCAGGTCATCAGCCGCCTCTGCCGCCGTTTCTGAAACTTCGGCAAGCGATTTTTCTAGGAGTGCGACCTTTTCATCCGCGAGCTTGCCTGCCGTGACGACATTTTTTTTGCGTGTCTCCCAGTCTTTATCAGATATGCCTTCTGGACGCACAAGGCTTTGTGCTCTACTTCTGGCCTGCTCTTGCTCACGACGCGCTTCATCGAGTTGTTTTTGAGTTTCTTTGACGCGGCGATCCGCCAGATTCTTGAGGTAGCTGGCTTCATCCCTGCGAATGGCGGCCTCTTCTGGGCTGATGCTGGTCTTGTCTGCATTCAACATGCCCACCTTAAAATCTGCAGCCCTCCGAATACGCCGTTCGTCAGCATTATCCGCATCCCTTGCTTGCCGCAACACCTCTTTTAGTTCTCGGATGTGCCCAGCGATATATTGTTGCGCCTGTTTAGCGCGCTCGGCGACCTTTTCCCATGCCTTGGCCAGCCGCTGAGTGGGGGAGATCCATTCGTTTATCTTTTTGCCGATGTCCCACCCCACTTTGAACGCCAGCGTGACGAGGCTGATCTTCGCGCCAAGTCCGGCCATCGCGTCGCCCCACCTGCTCGATGCCTTCTCACCGGCGTCGGCCATTTCCTCGACGTTCTTCCGCGCCGAGCTGGTTCCCCCGCGTGTCTTATCGATCGCGCGGATGATGTATTCAAGGACTTTATTGCTCACTG
>DUPH01000238.1 GCA_012838435.1 Lentisphaerota bacterium
CGTCCAATCCGGCGCACCGGTCGGCCGGTTGCCGATGCCCAGTTCGATGGCACGGTTGTCATTGCCCCAACTGTTCACCGCAAAGAGCGTCTGGCCGAGCCTGTAGTTGTGAACCTGGAATGAACCGCGCCCGAACGCACCGTTGAGGGTGGCGGCATTGTCGACCGAGTAGTAGAGCGTGTTGGAAGCGTCGACATCGAAGCGCGCGCGCACCGGGATATCGATTGTGTAGAGGTGTTTGAACGCAGCCGCATCGGGCACGTTGGCGAGCACCTCGGCGGGGATAGCCGGTGCCTGCGGTTCGGGCTTGATGAAGACCAGCAGGCGGCGCGAATCCCAGTTGGCACCGGAGTTTGAGTGTGTCCAGTCGGGGGAGCCAGACGGGTTGTTGCCGATGCCGACGCAAACGCTGTCATTGCCGCCGCAATTGCCGAAACGGCTGAGCGCCCAGCAGGTCTGCCCGGCGCCGTAATTGTGGACTTGCATCGAACCGTACCCGCCGCCGCGCGAAGCGCCGCGGCGGTCGCCGAAATCGAAGGTGCTGTTGGACGCACCAGGGATGGCTGCGGCGTTGGTCTGCTGATAGTCCCAGTCCCAGAACTCGATGTTGCCGGTGTCGCAGCCGTTGGTGTTGACCACCCCATTTACGTTGGAGAACACGTCGAGATTAGAGACGGTCTGCTGGAAGAAGTCGTCGTTGGCCGGGACTCCGAGCCGGTTGACGCCGACGCAAATGGGGTCGAAAGCTGTCCAGCAGAAGCTGGTGACGTTGTTTTTGACCAGTTCCAGGAAGTAAGCGACGCGCGTATGGGGCGTGTTCGCAAAACGGGTGGCGTTGTCCACCGAGTAGTAGGTGGGACGCACGGCGGCGTCGGCGAACTTCGGCTGGCGCGGGATGTCGACGGTGTAGAGGTGCCGGTAATCGGTCACATCCGGCACCTGCTCAAGCACGTGCGCAATCACCTCGGCAGGCGGATCGAGCGTTTCTGCCGGGACGGGCACTTCCGGACGCGCGAGCACGTAGAGGCGGCGGGAGGCGTAGGCAGCCGCATTTTCGGCGAAGGTCCAGTCTTTGTCTGAGCTGTTGAGCGTCTCGGTGGAGGCGGGCGTACCGATGCCGAGACTCACCGAAGACGTACGATTGTCGCCCCACCGGTTGATGCCGAAGACGGTCTGGGCGTTCAGATAGTTGTGGACTTGGAACGAGCCGTGTCCGGCACTGCCGCTGAAGCCGCCGTCACCGAAATCGTAAGTCGAACCGCTGGCGCCCGGTATGCCACGGTCGTTTCCGGTGCCATAGTTGGAGGGCCAAAACTCAATGTTGCCGGTGTCGAACTCGCCGTTTATGACGCCGGATTTATTGGACCTCACAGTCAGGTTGGTCACGATCTGGGCGAAGATCGCTTTAGTGGCGGTGTTCGGGATACCGATCTTGGAGAGGAAGGGCGTGAAGGCATCCATGGAGGTCCAGGCGTATTGGCGCGCCGGGGAGGCGAACGGACGTTGGCCGAGCGCCAGATAGTAGGCCACACGGCTGAAGGGCACGCCCGAAGCCGCAGCGTTGAAGAGGTACGGATCAGGAATGCCCCGCCCGAAATCGCTGCAAACGGGAATGTCCAGCGTGTAGACCACGCGGTAGCCGGCGGCGAACGTGCCCGCATCCGCCGCGATCTCGGCGGGCAGCAGGTCCACTGCAACAGAGGCGGGAGCCGTGGGAATACCGCCTTGGATATCGCGCAGGCCGGCGGCGGTGAGCGTGAGCGCGGTACCGGACGGTTGCGGCGTGGTGGTGAGCGTGACGGTCATGAGATCCTTGCCGAGCGTGGCATCGGTAACCGACACGCCGTTATCAAGCTGAAGGCCGAGGCCGTGACGGATTCGGCGCGCAGTGCGGACGAAAAGGTCACCGCGATGTGTACGCCGTCATACCCGGTATAGGCGGAGAGCGGCACGGGCGGATCGCGCGGCACGGGCGCGGCGGCGCGCTTGATAAAGACTTGCAGCACGCGGGTGGCGTATTGCCCGGCGTTGTCGGTAAAGGTCCAGTCGAGCTGTCCGCCACTGGAGGTGGTCGAGGGGTTCGGGTTGTTGCCAATTCCGAGGCATGTCGTGTAGTAGGCGGTCGAAGCACTTCCCCAGTGATTAAGGGCAAAAATCGTCTCGCCCTCGGCGGTGTTGTGGAGCTGCATCGAACCATACTCGCCATCCGAGGGGGTGTCGCCAAAGTCAAAGATACTGTCGCTGGCGCCGGGCACGGAGGCACCGTTCCCAGTCGTGTAGTTGCACGGCCAGAACTCGATGTTGCCGACCGGGAACTGGCCGGATGTGACGGCCGGCGAAATGCTGTGGACCGTCAGATTGGAAACGGTCTGCTGGAAGAAGGCGCCTGAGAGCGTGGTCGGCACGCCGAGCTTGGCAGCGTCCTGCGTGAAGGCGTCGACCTCGGCCCACACGTAAAGAAGCTGCTCACCGGTACGCTGCAGTGCCATGTAGTACGCAACGCGGCTGAGCGGCGCATGGGCGTATGTGGCGGAGGCGTCCAGGCTGTACCCTACCTGTTCGCGGCCGTAACGGGCACCGGTCGGGATGTCGAGCGTGTAGAGCGGATCCCAGCCCTCCAGCAGATCCGCCGGGACATTGTCAGCGGCGTACGCGGAGATCGGCGGCGTCAAGAAAGCGCGCGTTTCCGTGCGCGTCGCCGAGAACGGTCCGCCCTCGGCGGCGGGCACCAGATCCGTGAGCGCACCGTTGAACGTGAGCGAGTATAGGGTGTTTGGCGAGACACCAGAGACAGTCAGCGTGACCTGGCGCAGGTCGTCCGACAACGCAGAAACAGCGGTCACCGTGCCCGCAGGCGCGAGGGTGTAGGAGGCTGGATTGGTGACGGCCGACGAAGCGGCGAGATCAAGCGGCTTGGAGAAAACGGCGGTCAGGCTGGCTGGAGAAACCGCTCTGGCGGAGGAGAAGCCGGGCGGCAGGCGGTCGCCGTAGTGCCCGACAATGTTCGTCACGACCGGGAACCACGCGGCAGCCATCTTGGCGTAGCCGTCCGCACTGGGGTGCAGGTTGTCGTACATATCGGAGCGCTCAAGGTGGGCATGCATGTCGAGGAAGTGCACGCGCCGCCCTGCTGCCTGATGAGCCTGAACCCGGCCTAAGACATAAGGATTAAAGTAGTTGGTGATCGCGATATACTTCGGCTCAGTGTCATCTGTCCCACGCTTCATAAGGGTAGTCGCTACGATGTGGGCATAGGGCCGCGCCTCGGCGATGCGCAGGATCAGCGCGTCCAGCTCGTCGATCGCGTGTTCGAAATCCGGATCGTTGGTGTCGTTGGTGCCGACATGCAGCAGCACCACGTCGGGGTCATCAATCTGGGCAAGCCAGGAAAGGATGTTCTCGTACAGACCTTGACTGGCCGCAGAGATACGCCAGCCGCTATGCCCTTGGTGATTGATCTCATCGCCGAGCCCGGGCGCCGAATTGCCCGTCGCCGTGCCCACCAGATCAATGTTGAAGCCCTGATTCGTCAACGCGACATAGAGCGGCAACCGGTAACCGCCGGGCGTTGAAACACCGTAAGTGATTGAGTCGCCGAGCGGCATCACCCGCAAGGGGGGCGGCGTTTGGCCGCCGACGTTCAACCCCAGGAACGCACACGCCGCACACGCGGCAAAAAACAGGACGCAACTTCTATCACGCATGACCGACTCCTCTACGCTCGACGCCTCTACAGCCGCAATGTCTACGACATTCACAACGATTCGAATGTATCAAAACGAACACCTTCGGCGCAACAGCAATCGGTCGGCGGCGGCAAGGATCTGTCGGATCAGCCAGATCGGTCTGATCTGACGCCTTCCCTAAAATGGGGATTGTCGAAGCGGTGCGAGCTACCGTATACTGACCCCTGTTTATGCGAATCCTCACCCGATATGTGTTGCGTGAATTCTTAGTGCCGCTTGCCTATTGCCTGGCCGGTTTTCTGGGAATCTATGTGCTGTTTGAGTTGTTTAGCTCTTTCAACCGCCTCATCGAAGCCAAACCGCCGCTCTCGACCGTAGTCAGCTTTTTCGCGGGGTATATCTCACCCTACTTGGAGTGGCTGATTCCCGCTGCGCTGCTGCTGGCGGCGCTCTATACGATGTGGAACTTCTGCCGCCACAGTGAAATCACAGCGATGCGCGCCAATGGCATTACTTTCCTGGCTATCGTGCGGCCGTTGCTGGCGGTGGCGATTGTGATGGCGGTGATCGTCGCCTGCATTAACGAGTTCTACGCGCCTTGGGCCTCAGAATGGGCGAATGACCTGCGCGAGGCGCGCTTTGAGGAGGGTTCGGATCAAACCTTCGAGAACATCCCCTTCTACAACCAGTCCGCCGGACGTGTCTGGCGCATCAACCGGATGTCCGCCGCCAACCCTAACCTGCTGGAGGGCGTGCGCCTCTCGTGCGACCGGGCGGACGATAGCCGCTTGGTGGACATCACCTGCAGCAAAGCCGAATATCTCGACGGCATGTGGTGGTTTTTCTACCCGAAATACCAATATTTCGATGAGTTTAATAATCCGGTCGAAAACCCGACCCCCGCGCTGGCGGCGCTGCCGTTGCGCGCCTTCCCAGAGTTTGACGAGCGCCCGCGTGATTTCCTGCTGATGAATAAGGCGTGGGAATATTACACAATCCGCGACATGCGCCACTACCTAACGACGCATCCCCATCTGGACCCCGAAGAGGTGGCCTCCAAGACTTTCGATATCCACGCGCGTTTAGCCGCCCCCTTTTCTTGCCTGGTCATTACGCTCTTCGCGATTCCGGCGGGCGTCGCCACCGGACGCCAGAGTGTGTTTAAGGGCGTGATCATCGCCATCGCACTCTTCTTCGCCTTTTACGCGGTGTCGATCGGCAGTATGGTGTTGGCCAAAAACGCCTTGGTTCCGGCCATTCCGGCCGCATGGTTCGGAAATCTGCTCTTTCTCGCTGTCGGCCTCTATCTCTTCTACCGCCAGCGCTGATACGTATCATTCGTGTGACTCGCGGTTTGAAAAAGCAGAGCCATGCCTTTCCGTTCTGTGTTCCGTGGCTAAACAATCGATCCCGATAGCGATCCCGATCCCGATTTGGATGAAACCATGAAACCTTGAAACCAGAAACCGAAGAGCGTTGAAAGTTCAACTGCTCTTTTTAGGATCAATCACGGATCTATGCGCACTCTCAGCACGTTGTTGGAGATCACGCTCTGTACGTTTGCCGCCCGCTCTAACCGGCACGGCAGGCGCACCTGCTTCAGATAGGAGCCCCCACTCCCCGCCGCATCGGTTCGCATCGCCAGCGTCAGCGTGCCGCCCGTCGTGGTCACGCGCACGCTCTCCTGCACCACTCCCGCCGGCAACGCGAAGAGGATCTCGAAACTCTTGCCGTCTTCGCGGATATCCATCGCCGGCCTGCTGGGAATCCGCTCCCAGTCCGACTCAGCCATCGACCGCGCAATCGCGGACATGCTACGCTGCCCCGTTGAGACCCGTAGACCCTCAACAGGTTTTTTCGCGCGTGCCCCGGAGTGCCGCCACGGCACCCCGTGCGTCGCCACCGGCTTCGCGGACACCGCCGCTTCCTCACGGAGGCGCGCATGCCAAGCGAAACCCAGCAAGACAAACACGGCAAGCAGCAGCAGGCGGTCGCACACCGCCCACGCCTGTTTTAACGCTGTTTTCAGATTCATCTTTCTCAATTTCACTGTCGGCCCGCCCAGTGTTCAAGCAAAGGCCGTGCCATCCCTTCTGAGCGGCGTGCGCCACTCGGAAGGAGTTAACATTTAGGAGTTAGGATTTAGGAGTTTTTACTTAAACATTGAACGTTGAGACCAGCCTTCTTGACCACCCAATGGCTCGCAACTCCTAAATCCTAAATCCCAAATAAACTTCTTACCTATTACCTATTACCTCTCACTTTCCCCGCGCCATTCTGGCCGCCAAGCCGTGCCAAGCTGTCACATCCGCACTTGCTGTGCCGCCTTTTTCTACGCTATACTGCGGTTCGTTTCACGGCACATTCCCTGCTGTAACCGACCGCAATGACGGCACGTTCCGTACAATCTTCCGCTCCCCGCCACAACGTTTGGCGGCTGGAGATCATTCTGCTACTTGCCTTGCTAACCACCGCGCTCGGCGCGGGTGGCGTGCTCCATTTTCTGAAACGGCAGCACGATAAGCAGGCGCACCTTGCCGCCACCGAGACTGTGCTGCAAGAGGGCGAGGCGCTGCTCGACACCCTCTGCAGCTTCAACATGGCCACCGCCACCAACCTCACCCCTGTGCGCTGGCGGCAATTCTCAACCATGGTCGACAACGCCTTTGCTGTGCGCAAAGATGTGCAGTCGATCTCGGTCACGCGCGATGGCGTGACCCTCTTTCATCGTCAGGCTGGCGGCCTGCGCGCCGCGCCGCGCCCGCCTCTGCCGCCGGGCATGACGCTGCCCGACGCATCGCCCGGCGAGAGCGAAACCGAGATGTCGCAGGGTTCGCTGGAGATTGGCGGCGTGCGCCAGCCGGTTTTCGTGATTACACGCACCCAACACCTGTCCGACGGCAGTCAGATAACGACCGAGGCCACCTTCAAGCGTGAGGCGGTCGGCGCTGAAGAGCAGACCGCCCGCGCCCTGGTCTCGTCGCTCTTTGCTTTCTCGATCGGCGTGCTGATCCTCTCCTTTGCGATCAGCGCCGGCGTGCTGTTGATGGCGGTCGCGCGCGACCGCCGTCGCGAGGCGCGCGCCCGGCAGGAGGAGCATCTGGCTTTTTCCGGTGTACTGGCCAACGGCATCCTGCACGATTTCCGCAATCCGATGTCGGCCGTGCGCCTTGATGCGCAGATGCTTGAGAAGGAACTGGCGCGTAACGACGGATTCCGTCCCGAGCGCGTACGCGACCTTGCCGGACGCATCGCCCGCACCATGGCGCGCATGGACAAGATCTTTCAGGAGTTCCTTTTCCTCGCCCGGCCAGCGGATGAACGCCCCGAGCCGGTGGATCTCGATCAGGTGGTGCGCGAGTGTGCCGACACGCTCGCGCCGCGCGCCGAACAGGCCGGCGTCACGTTGCGGACGCTGCCCCACGATCCGTTGCCGCCGGCCGCCGCCTATCCTTTCGCTCTGCGCCGCGCTCTGCTGAATGTTCTGGTCAATGCCATCCAGTTCGCGCCGCGCGACAGCGAGGTGACCGTCGCGCTGAGCCGCAACGAAACGGGCCTCGTCATCGAGGTGCTCGACCGTGGTCCCGGTATCCCGGCCGCGCAACGCCGCACGGTCTTTGAGATGTTCGTCACCGGCCGCCCCGAAGGAACCGGTCTCGGCCTCTTCCTGACGCGTACGGCGATCCGGCGCTGCGGCGGCGACATTGAGGCCCTCGCCCGCGACGACGGTGATGGTGCGCGCCTACGTATCACCCTACCCTCCGCCGACTTAACCCCCAACTCCTAAATCCTAACTCCTAAATTCTAACTCCCATGTCAATTGCCATGCAAACTTCCCCCACACTTCTGATCATCGAGGACGATCCCGACAACGCCCGCTCGGTCGACGAGGCCGCGCAGGACGCGGGATTCATCACGCACTGCGCCGCTACCGGCCTGGCCGGCGTGGAGGCGTTTGAGCAACAGATGCCGGACCTCGTGCTGAGCGACCTCGTGTTGCCGGACATCGACGGTCTGCAAGTGCTGGCGCGTCTGCGCAAGCTCGACGCCGCCGTGCCGGTGATCATCATGACCGCCTACGGCTCGGTCGAATCCGGCGTACGCGCCATGCGCGAAGGTGCCTACGACTACGTGACCAAACCGTTGGATTTGGACGACATCCAATCCAAGCTGCGCCGTGCCTACGAAGCCTCACGCCTGCGGCGTCAGGTCAACAAGCTCTCGCAGACCGTACGTGAAAAATACGCCTCCACCGCTATCATTGCCGAGTCCGCAGCGATGCAGACCGTGATCAAGCAGATCGAGGCGCTGGCCGACACCATGGCCACGATCCTGATCCGCGGCGAGAGCGGCACCGGCAAGGAGCTGGTCGCTCGCGCCCTGCACGTTGATTCCAAGCGCGCGGACGGCCCCTTCGTGGCGGTCAACTGCGGTGCCTTCGCCGAAAACCTGCTGGAGTCGGAACTGTTCGGCCACGAGAAGGGCGCGTTCACTGGCGCGACCGGCACGCACAAGGGCGCGTTCGAGCGCGCTGACGGCGGTACGCTCTTTCTCGATGAGATCGGCGACGCGCCCGCCTCGGTGCAGGTCAAGCTGCTGCGCGCTCTCGAAGAGAAAGAGGTACGGCGCGTCGGCGGCCGCGAGGTTTTCAAGGTCAACGTGCGGCTGGTGTCCGCCACCAACAAGGA
>DUPH01000025.1 GCA_012838435.1 Lentisphaerota bacterium
CGTTGCATACGCCGCACCCGCAACACCCATCTCGGGAAACCCCCAGTGACCAAAGATCATTGCGTAATTGAGCGCGACGTTCAGCGAGCACCCGAAAGCATTGGAGATCAAGTTGACCGTCGTGCGACCGATGCCCATGAAATAACCGCCAGCGGCGGAGTTGAGCGGTACGGTGATGCCGCCCACCATCAGGATCAGGAAGTAGGTGCGCTCCGCCGCAGCCACATCGGGCGCGTGGCCGCTCATTGCGATGATCCAGAGCCCGACCGGGATCAGCAGCAGGATCAGCGGCCATGAGGCGAGCGCCAGCCAAATCCCCTGCGCGGCGGAGCGCACACATTGCTCGGGTTCTTTGGCACCGTGGTAATGCGCAGTGAACGTGCTTGCATAGCCGGTCACCGCTTGAAAAAAACAGATCAACGTGTGCGCCAGGCTGCCGGCCGGCAGTGCGGCCTGAATGGCCACGCTGCTGTATCGCGAGAGGAACACACGATCGCAGAACTGCATGATCGTGTACGACGCCATGCTGAGGAGCAGCGGCGCGGCGATCCGCCACATTTCACGGTAGCCGCCCGGGAGCGGCGTGTCATCCGGCGGACGGCTCACAGACGGGCTTCCAGATAGCGCACGTAGTCGGCCACCGCCTGCTCCAGCGGCAGGAAGACGTGCTCGCAGCCGGCCGCGCGCAGCTTGCGTGTGTCGGCCTCGGTGAAGTACTGGTATTTGTCGCGTAGGTGCGGCGGCATGTCCACGAATTCAATCTTTGGCTCACGCCCCATCGCGACGTAGATCGCGCGTAGCAGATCGATCCAAGAACGGGCCTTGCCGGTACCGCAGTTAAAGAGCCCCGAAACCTCCGGGCGGTCATGAAAGAAGAGCGTCACGGCGACGGCGTCTTTGACGTACACGAAATCACGCACCTGTCCGCCGTCTTCATACTCCGGCCGATGAGAGCGGAACAACGCGAACGCACCGGTCTCGCAGATTTGGTGATAGGCCTTGTGGACCACAGAACGCATCTCGCCTTTGTGCGCTTCACCCGGACCGAACACATTGAAGTACTTGAGACCGGCGATGCGATCCAGCCAACCTTCGCGCAAGGCGATGAGGTCGAATTTCTGCTTCGACCAGCCGTACAGATTCAGCGGCTGGAGGTGCGGCGTGACCGCATCGTCGTCCGAATAGCCCTGTTCGCCATCGCCATAGGTCGCAGCACTCGAGGCGTAGATGAAGCGTGTGCCGTTGCCTAGACACCATGTACACAGTTCATGCGTGGTGCCGGTGTTGTTGTCATCCAGATAGGCTTGGTCGGTTTCGGTGGTCGAGCTGCACGCACCGAGATGAAAGAGCGTCCGGGCCGGTGCGATTTGTCCGGCACGCAGCGCTTCGCGGAATGCGGTGCGGTCGAGGTAGCGGCGGTAGGCGAGTGCTGCCAGATTCCGCTCCTTCTCCGGATGGTTCAGGTGATCCACCACCAGAATGTCATCGATTCCCCGCGCATTCAGCGCCGCGATCAGATTGCTTCCGATCAGTCCCGCCCCGCCCGTTACAATAAACTGCTCCATGTCGGTTTCTTTTTTCATGACAGGAGAAGAGTGTACCAATCCGTGCGGGGTTAGGCAAAGTTGATCATGACAGTCTTACAGCCTTACAGCCTTTTGCCGCAGGCTCTGCCCGTGTCAGGAGTAAAACTCCTGCACGCGCATCAACACGTCGAAATCGCTGAGAGCGAGACAGTCATCAAAGCATTGGAGCGCGGGGTGGCCTTCGGGCAACGCGCCGTAGGCCAGCTTGGCGGAACCGATGATCATGTCGAGCCCGAGCGGCATGGCACGCGTGAGAAAGGCGTTGGCAAGCGGCAACTTGACCGGCGACCCGTCGGCGCGCCGTGACGGCAGCATGACGGTGAAGTTGCTGAGCCCGACCGACATGTGGACACCCGCGAATGCGGGGTCATCGTGGATCAGCCGTAACGCCCCCATCAACCGGTGGATGTTGTTTTCCGTGTCGGCGCCAATGGGCGCAATGCCGGGATCGATGATGCAGTCGTCGTTTGACAAGCCGTGGCTACGGGCCGTCTCCAGCAACAGACGTGCCGCGTCGTAGGTCTCTTCGGCGGTCCGGCAGGGAGCCTCGTCCCCGTCGATCAGATTTTCCGACGCCAGCAGGATCGGGCGGAAGCGGTGGGACTGCAACAGATCAAACATCTCCAGACGCAAGGGCGAAATGGAGTTTAAGATCGGGGTGCCGCAGGCTGGATCGCAGGCGGCGAGTCCAGCCGCGGCCAAGGCATAGTCCGGCGAATCAATCGAGAGCGGTTTGGGCGTCACGGCCTGCACAGCGCGCACGACGGCGGCCATGAAGTCCGCGGGACGCGGCCCGACGTTGACATCGATATAATCGGCACCGAGTTCAGACTGCGACCGTGCCAGGCCAGTGATGGCCGCAAGGTCGTTCGCCTCGAACAAGGCGTGTGTCGAGGGCACTGAATCGTTGATGCTTTCGCCGATCAGTGTGAGTGGCACACGTGACATGACTTGCCCTCTTCCTGTTTGAAGCTCTTGCAAAATCCTTCGCTTGCAGGTGTGGCACGGGCATCTTGCCCGTGCTCCATGGGCGGGACGCCCATGCCACGAGAGACTTTGCAAGGCCCCTGTTTTTACCAGTTGGTCGGAAGCAGCTCGAAGTGCGCCTTCGGATGTGCGCACGCCGGGCAGACATCCATCGCTTCCTTGCCGACGTGGGTGAAACCGCAGTTGCGGCAGCGCCACACGGTCGTCGCGTCATCGCGCAGGAAAACGGTGCCCTTCTCGATGTTGGCCGCCAGTTTGCGATAGCGCTCCCCGTGGAACTTCTCGGCCACGGCGATCGCCTCCATCGTCTTCGCGATTTCCTCGAAGCCTTCTTCGCGTGCCACTTTGGCAAACTCGGGGTACATCTGCTGCCACTCGTACTCCTCGCCCTCAGCCGCCGCGACCAGATTGTCCAGCGTCTTGCCGATCACGCCGGCCGGCAGGCCGACCTGAATCTGCACCTCGCCGCCCTGCAAGAACTTGAAGAGGCGCTTGGCGTGCTCCTTCTCGTGGTTGGCGGTCTCTTCAAAAATCGCCTCGATCTGAACAAATCCATCCTTCTTGGCCTGAGCCGCCCAGTAGGTGTAACGGTTGCGCGCCGCCGACTCTCCCGTGAATGCCGACAGCACGTTTTTCTCAGTCTTCGTACCTTTAATTGAAACCATGGTGTAATTCCTCCTTTTTGAGAACCCTCACGGTAGCAAAAACGGGTCATGCCGACAAGGCAAAGCGCAACGGAACTGTCGTCAAATTTTTTGATGCGTCTGCCTGGCGTACAGCGCGGCTTGTCTTTGCATCGGACCGCACCTGTGCTTTAATACACCTCGTCATGAATGCAGAGCACGCTTCGCATAGCGGCGGGAAACCGCCTTGGATCAGAGTCTCGATCGGGCAGAACGACACCTTTAACGCCACCAAAAACCGGTTGCGCGCCTACGGGCTCCACACCGTCTGCGAAGAGGCTTTCTGCCCGAACCTCGGCCGCTGCTGGAAGCACGGACGCGCGACGATTATGCTGCTCGGCGACCGTTGCACGCGAGGATGCCGCTTCTGCAATGTGGACAAACAGCGCGTGCTGCCGCCCGATCCCGATGAGCCCGCGCGCGTCGCCGCCGCCGTCAAAGAGACCGGACTCAAAGAGGTGGTCCTCACATCGGTCACGCGCGATGACCTGCCGGACGGCGGCGCGGCGCACTGGGCGCAAACCATCGAGGCGGTCCGCGCCGCCGTGCCCGGCATCCTGATTGAAGTGCTGGTGCCGGATTTCAACGGCGATCCCGACGATATCGCGACGGTCGTACGCGCCCGGCCTGATATCTTCGGCCATAATCTGGAGACTGTGCCTCGCCTCTATCCGCAGGCGCGGCCGCAAGCCGATTACGCGCAGTCGCTCGCTGTTTTGCGGCAAGCGGCCGATGCCGACATGATCACTAAAACCAGCCTGATGCTGGGGCTCGGCGAAACTTCTGCCGAAATCGAACAGACGCTGCGCGACGCCCGCGACGCCGGATGCGACATCTTTTACGCCGGACAGTACCTCCAGCCCAGTCCGCGCCACCTGCCGGTCGAACGCTATGTGGAGCCCGCTGAATTCGACCGGTTGCGCGAGACGGCCCTTGCGCTTGGATTCGGCTACGTGGCCAGCGCGCCGCTTGTCAGAAGCTCCTACCACGAAGATGGTCAAACCGAGTTCGTCCGCAGCCGGGCGGGCGGACGAGCGGATTTGGGATTTGGGATTTGGGATTGATCGCGGGCACTGCGGGTGCTGCGGGTCTTACGGCATGGGCGGGGGCCCATGCTCACGGGCAGGATGCCCGTGCCACACCGCCCGCAGTACCGGCAGGATCGGCAGCCCCAAAAATCTTCGCGGCTATCCCCGCAACCGTGCCCGCATAATTCGCGGTTAAAAAAGCAGAGCTATGCTTTAGCCTAAAAAGAGCAGTTGAGCATGCAGATTTTGAGCAAAGCCCCGTAAACATTGGTTTCCGTTGAGATCCGCGCCGCACCTATTTGGTGCAGAACGCAATTTCTGATTGGAACCACGGAACACACTA
>DUPH01000239.1 GCA_012838435.1 Lentisphaerota bacterium
ACAGGACAGACTTGCCCTCGAACTGGTCTCGATAATGGCGCACCTCCGCCTCGATGTCGGGCATTTGCGTATAGAACTCATCCGCCTTGTTCTTCTTTGCCTGTGTTAGAGTTGATGTCGCCATTCGTTTCCCCGTTTTGCGCCCGCGCGGTGCGCACAATCCGCCCCGAAGCACACGTTGCCGCATAGGGTAACACGCCATAGCGAGCTAGGCAAGCGTCGTCCGCGCGGTGTCCGTAATCGGTTAGTGACAGGGGGCACGCGAGTTTAGTGCGTGGTTTGTGTATCCGCAGTCGGGAGCGCGGGCGTCCCTGCCCGCTCTGTGAAAGGCCGATTGAGACTCCGACGCGCGGCTTGGTTTCAAAATGAAATACGCGCATCAACCTTTTGCAAGGCACGTTGTCGCAGGCAAGAATGCCCGCGTCACCTTCTCACGACCTCCTTTTCACCAGAAACGCATGATCCTCGCGCCCCCCCGTCACTAACCGATTACGCGATGTCCGCGCGGCGCGATTTAGGAGTTAGCCCGCCGCGCGGTTTCGCCGCGAAAAAACCATGGAGTAACTGCGACAAAATGCCCAAGTTATGGGCAAGGGAAGGAGCACGGACATTCCTGTCCGTGCCACGGGTTGGAAAACCCGTGTCCCTGTTTTAATGCCAGGTTATAGGCGAGAAGTTGAACGTTGAGCGTTCAGGCGTGGCATGGGCATCTTGCCCGCGTTTCATGGGCGGGACGCCCATGCCACCTCTCTTCAACTATTCGTTATTAGTTGTTCGTTATTCACTCACTTCACCTGTCCTGCCAGCCAGCCGACCATGAAGTCGGGGAAGAGCAGCAGCAGGATGAAGACGATCAGGTAGGCGGGCAGAAAGCGCATCGCGCCGCGAAAGACCTGCGCGGCGTTGGCGTCCGGCGACATCCCCGCGACAACGAAGCAGGAGACGCCGACCGGCGGCGTGATCGCGCCAAGCGTAGTGACCAGACAGACCACCTGCCCGAACCAGATCAGATCATAGCCCATGCGCGTTACCAGCGGCTGGAAGAGCGGCAGTGAAATCAGCAGAAACGCCAGCGCGTCCATGATGCAACCGCCGACCAGATAGCAGCCCATCATAAAGAGCAGGATCAACGTCGGCGCCAGACTCATCTGCGCAACCCAGTCGGTCAACTCGAAGGGCAGGCGTGTCAGCACCAGAAAGCGTCCGAATACCGTGGCACCCGCCAAGATCAGAAAGACCATCGCGGTAATGCGCAGGGTCGCCACGACGGCGTTGATGAACTGCCGAAGCGAGAGTCGTCCGCGTACCAGACAGCCAACGATTTCAAGCAGCGCGCCAAGTCCGGCCGCTTCGGTGGGCGTCACCAGGCCCGAAAACATCGAGACCATGATCACGGCGAAGAGCACTGCGACTTCAATCACCTGCGGCAGCAGCGCAAAGCGCCGGGTGTGCGAACCCCGCGTACCGGTCCGCGCCCAGTCGGGATGCTGCCACAGGATGACCTTCACCGTCAGCACGAACAGGATCGTCAGCAGCACGCCGGGCAGGATGCTACCCGCAAAGAGTTTGCCGATACTCTGCCCAGTGTATAAACCGTACACCACCAGCACGATGCTCGGCGGAATCACCGACCCCAGCGTGGAACCGGCAGCGATGCTGCCGCACTTGAGTTCGGGGTGATAGTTGTTGCGGCTCATGGGCTTGAGCGCGACCGAACTCATGGTGGCGGCCGTCGCAGTGTTCGAGCCGCAGATCGCCGAAAATCCCGCGCAAGCCAGAATCGTGGTCACGGCAAGTCCGCCGCGCGTGTGCCCGAACCACGCTTGCGCGGCGCGGAACAGGCGGTCGCTGTAGCCTGCGTGATAGATCACCTCGCCCAACAGCACAAAGAGCGGGATCACCGTAAAGCCGTAGTTCGAAAAGACCGACCAGACCTCCGCGCCGACCGTGCCGTTCAGCAGCGCGGTTGCATTCGCGGGCGGATTGAGCGCCAGCAGTCCGACGAAGCCCGCGAGCAGCATCGCCAGACCCGGCGACATGCCGGTGAACAGGATGAGGGTCAGCATGATGCCGATCCCGAGATACCCGATCATGGCAGGAGTGACGGCGACGAGACTGAAATGGATGACGGCCCAGATCGCCGCACCCGCCACGACCAGCAACCCCGGTCCGAGCACCAGCCACTTCCGCTTCGAGATTTCGGTCGCCGGCTCTTTGGCCCGTCCCGTTTCGGTTTCGTCACAGATCGGGTTGGCCGTCTGCGCGCGCTGCTTTTCGTATTCGTCCTTTTCGTGATGGCCGAACGCAAGCACGGCAAAGTCAGTCAGGAATGATGCCACCAGCAGGAAGAGTCCGCCCGCCACGCCGATCATCAGCCACGGATAAGGCAGCTTCAGGGTCTCGGAGACCTCGCCCGCCCGCAGCAGCACGCAGGCGCGGTTAACCAGTTGCCCGCCCACAACAGCCATCAGCACAGCACCCGCAAACACATTGAAGGTGCCGACCCAACGCCGGGCGCTGGGCGTGTACACACGCGTGAACAGATCCAGTTCGACGTGACCGCGCTTGCGTTGCGTATCGGCGAGCGCGAGCGCCACGAGCAGCGCGCCGAAGAACCCGGACAACTCATAGCTCGCGCTGATGGGATGTCCGGCCAGACGGCAGGCCACGTTCGCGCCTGAGAGCAAGACTAAGGTGACCAAAAGGACACCCGCTACTGTCATCCCCGCGGCGCAGATCTTTTTTTCGATATTGATCAGTATGGGTAGCATAGGAGGATTTCCAGACTAGGGCAATTGACCACGGATGTATTCAAGGATCGCTTCGGCATCGATGCCCTTGGCGCCGATGCGGGACACGTAATCGGCAAACATCGGCTGCGCGGTGGCGCGCAATGCAGCACGGTCCGCCTCCGTAGGCTCATGGATCACGAGCGCATGCTGCTCACGCGACCAGTCCAGCGCAGCTTGCACATGCTGATCCACATAGGCCCCCGTCCACTCGGCGTGTTCATGGTAGAGACCGTCGAGCACCTGTTTGATTGCCTCGGGCAGGGCCTCGTATTTTGCCTTGTTCATGACCACTGCGAAACTGATGACGCAGAGATCGGCTTTATAGACAAACGGGCAGTAGGCCGCGTAGTTCATATCCTTCAGCACCTCGCCGGAGGAGACATTGCCTTTCACGACGCCCTTCTGCAGGGCGTCCGGCACATCCGACTGCGGCATCGCGACCGGCGCGGCACCCAGACGTTTCATCACCTCGGCACCGGTGCCGGAGGAGCGCAGCGGCAGATTCTTGAGGTCCTCCAGCGTCTTAATCTCCTTGGAACTCATCACCATCGCGGGCGGACAGGTGAAGACGGCCAACACTTTTACTTGCTTGAATTCATCAGGCTTGAAACGCTCGATCAAGCCGGCCAAGATGCGACTGGCGTTTTTGGCGTCAGGGAAGAAGTGCGGCAAGTCCATGGCCTCAGAGACCGGGAAGCGCCCCGGCTGGTAGCTCATTGCAAAATTGCCGATGTCGGCTGTACCCGCGATCACGCCGTCAAAAATATCCTTTGCGCCGAGCAGCGTGCCACCAGGGAACGTGTTAATTTTGAGCGCGCCGCCGGTGCGCGTTTCAACCTCTTGCTTCCAGCGTTCCATCTGTACGCAGGGGAAAGTCGCGGACGGGGGGAAGTTCGCGTAATTGAGCGTGATCGTTCCGTCTGTAGGCGTTCCGGACGGTTGCCGACCGCAACCGACGATCCCGATTCCAGACCCGATTAACAACACAGGTATGAGCTTTTTCATCGTTAGACCTTTTAGGTTGTTTCTTTAAATAGAAACGGATCATACTCTTTCGCCCCTGTCGTTGCAACCGGTTTTTTAAAATTTTTTAGCTCACGGATTTTTTGGTTGACTCGCGACTTGCGGCCAGCCTAATCCCTCAAAAAACCTCTGCGTGAAAAAAGTGCAACACTATTTGTGGCCGGGTTAGTGGTCATCTATTATCCACGCGATAGCGCGCTCTATCTCCGGATTTATGGAACGCCCGAGCGGTCGCCCGCTGGCTGTTTTGACATTTCGCACCTGAACGCTTTGGGTTAACGCGTAAGGGAAGGGACGCGCCGTTTTGGCAGAACCGATCGGATCGCCGAAGACAAAGACGCCCTGATAATCTTTGCTGTGCTTGCTGTCATCAATGGTCAACCCGTCGATCTTGATCGTGCACGGCATGAAACAGGGATAACCGAAATCGTGCATCCCGTCGTTACTCATGCCGAAAAGAACCGGACGCGCCGGAACGTTCCCGGCACCCGGAACCCAGCGACAATTCCGAACCACGACATCGCCATCCCACGTCGATCCGTAGTCCGACCGGAATGAAATCAGACTGCCGCCGTGAAGGGTCGAGTCCTCCACCAGCAGCGTCCCGCGCCCGATCGCATTGAGCCCCGCGTACCCCAAGGTACTCTTCCGAATCGTGTATGTACCGCCCACGCCTTGGTGGACATCCATCCTTGAAAGCGAGCACGCTTCAAGCAGGATATTTTTCATAAAGTTGCTGCCGACCACGCCCCAACGGCTGCGGTCGTTGATGGCCTCCATGCGACACCCGATCATTTTGAAATTGACCACATGCGAGGCGCTGTAGCCGTAAGACCCCATCGAAACCGGCTTTCCAACCGCGCCGATCGTCCTGTACGTCTTGCGCGGATCGATCATGCAGTCGCGCAACGTGATGTCAGCGGCCTCACTGATGCTCAGGAAACCGCCGTACGGATGCCCGAACTCTCCTTCACCAACCACGCGATGCACAAGCCCCCGCACCTCAGTGTTCGAGCGTGTGATGCGGATGTTCCGCCCCCAGTAGTTGTAGCCCTTCTCTTGGCGCATGCTGTTGCCGGTGTGTGTGAAGATCCCACCGCGCAAGATCAGCGGTTGCGGATCGATCGGCCGCGCCGTCACGCGGGTAATCGTCTCATAGTCCCACATGATGTCGCCTTCGATGGTGCCATCCTGGCGCAAAATAAAGGACTCCTGCTGGGCGGTGCCGTTGTTCTGGTTCAAGCCGCGGCGGATGAAGATTTTTTTGTTGTTGTTCTGCACCGTCACGAGGCAATCCGTCGGCGGCTTGGCATCCAATTGACGCTGATCCCGCGACAGCTTGTCGATCTTGAGCGGCACCGGCTTCAAGAGCGACCGCACCTCAAACAGCGTCTTGCGGTGGTTTTCAACATCCAGGCTGTCATCGATGATGAAGCGCGAGGTGCCCCAATCGGTGTCGGTCGCGATGATGGCGGTCAAAGCGCGGCGTCCCAGATGATAGGTAGCACCGGCCTTGGTCTTCACGCGCTTGCCCTGTGCATTCGCCGCTTCGTGCGCCTTGCAGATCGCGGGGAGATCATCCGCCACGCCATCCCCCACTGCGCCGAACGCCTCGTAGGTCACGACATCCTCGCCCCCTTGGCCTTCAGCCGGTTCTGCACCATAAACGATCTGCGCCCCGCACACGACCGTCACCAAAAATCCGATCATCGTCATCTTCATCATCATCACGTCCCCCTCCCTCTCGTCACCCTATCGGCAACGCATCATTTTTTCTGATAAAACCGGACATAGTCAATTTCGTAGCGTTGCGGGAAAATCGAATCATCGATCCCCTTCTGGCCTCCCCAACTTCCACCGATCGCCAGATTCAAGATCAGGTAGTGCGGCTTGTGAAAAGGATTGGCGTCATCCACTCCGGCCTTGGACAGCGGACAGGTGAAGTAGAGGGTTTCATCGTAGTAGAAGTCCATGCGGTCGGCGAACCACTCCACGGCATAGATGTGGAAGTCGTCCGACGGCTTCTGATCGTTCAGCTTGCCTCCGGACGAGGTGTGCCTTCCCTTCCCTGTGTCGAACCAATGCAAGTTCGCATGAACGGTGGCCGGCTCATGTCCCACGAACTCCATGATGTCAATCTCACCGCAGCGCGGCCAGCCGATGCCGTGGATGTTCGTGCCGAGCATCCAGATCGCCGGCCACATGCCGCGCCCGCGCGGCAGCTTGGCCCTGACCTCCACGCGTCCGTAGGCCAACGCGAATGTACCATCCGTGGTCACGCTTGCCGCCGTGTACGACGCGGTCTTACCATCCGGCGCGGTATAAGCCTCCTTGCGCCCTTCAATGATCAGTCGGCCATTCTCAACACGCGCATTTTTCGCACGATTGACCGTATAGTATTGTGCTTCCTTGTTGCGCACAAATCCCTTTTCATAGGTCCATTTGGACGGGTCGGGTAATCCGTCCCGATCAAATTCATCCGCCCACACCAGCGTCCATCCCGCGCGTGTCTGCGCTGAGACCGTCACCGCGGCCAACACGGCCATTACCGCCATCCCCCACTGCTTCATACACCCTCCCTTTTCCCTTTCACTCAACTTCGTACAACGCCCCGAACACCTGTTCCGACAACGCGCCGTCCAACGTCAGCGGCGTAACCTGCACTTCGACCACGCCACGCTGCGTGAGCGTGAACGGCTCCTTGTACTCCGGCGAATCCGCCTTCGGCGCACTGCCGTCCAACGTGTAACGCACACGTACCGATGGCTCTTTGACAAGCCGGATTTGCGTACCACGCGCCACACGCCCGCCCGCTGGCTCCAACCGAACCCGCCACGCCGCAGGCGACAACTCAGGCGCGATGCGCAGGTCGTCGAACAGCGACTCAAAGCGTCCCCCGCCCTTGCGGGTATCGTAGGCCGCCATGACCGTCACGATCGTATTGCCCGCAAATTTACCGAGCGGCACCGTGATCTGCGTCCATGCATCAAGCCGGCCGCGCTTGACTCCCGGAAAAGTGGAGATGCCGTCGCGGTCCACCGAGCCGCTCTGGCGCAAGGTCTTGCCATCGGCGAACAAAAGATCAATGCCCGTACCGCGCCCGCTTTCATTGAGCGGCTTGAACCAGTAGGTCAGGACCGTGTCGGGCATCACAAAGACCGGTTGTTTGAACAGCGTCTGATAAACGAAGGAGTATGCGGGATCATCGGAAACCCCGGCGAGCCGCACGGCGTAGCGCCCGCTGTGCGCGTCCGCACGTTCGACCGCACCGCAACGGTTGTCGCTCACCCGGCGCAACCCGCCACCCCGCGTGGCCACCGTGTCAACAACTGCCGCAGGCTCGCCCGGTTCAAACCCGCTCGCCAACTGCGTCGGCACGTCCCCCGGATCCAGTGCGGGCGGCACCGACGACAGCGAATTCGCGAAAGTCCGCACATGACGGCGGTCCGCCTCAACCCGCAAGGGACCGCGCTCGAACAGCGTGCCCACCACCTCGCCCCGTGCCGGAGCCGAGAAGGACAGATGCGGCGACAGCACGCGATCAAACACACCGTTGAGCACCTCCAAGCGTCCGGCCCGTGCCTCGATTGGCCCGGTCAGCGTGTTGAACTGTTCGAGCCGCACCGTGCCGCTTCCCTCCAGAATAGCCGTGGCCGGTCCCGCCCACATCTGCGAATTTAGCAATCGCGCTGTGCCGCGATCGGCGGGTAGCGTGACAATCGCGGCCTGCGCCCAGTCGCCCAACGACACGAGCTGCGTCAGCGCCATATCGACGCGCGCGCCACGCGTCATCTCAAACACCACGGCCCGGCTGCCCGTGTCCGTGCCGTGCATCAGCACCTGCGCGCGGCAGTCGCCGCGAAATGCGAGTCCGTCATAAGCCGCATACAAGAAGGTTCCCCGCAGCCGCGCATCCCGGCAATCACGTATGACGATCCCCTCAAGATGCTCACGCTGAAATTGAATGACGCGCCCGCCCACATCGCCGGGCCGCTCGCCCTCCACGCGCGGCAAATCCTTCGGCAGGCGACAGGCGTAATGCGGATTGAACTGCACATCCTCGATCCAGCCGGTCGCCTTGCATCCACCCACGAACAAGCCGCGCCGGAACATCGCGCCAGCGAGATACGAGACCCGGTGGCCGTCGCTACGGTGTGTGGCAAGATCAACCGCTTGCCAGGCGTTGCCGATCGTCACATCCTTCAGCCAGCAGTGCTTTCCGAGCGCGCGCACGGTCCACGGATACGGTTCCGGTGCCTTCAACGGTTGCTCTGGATACCAGAAGGTCACGCCCCGCAAGCCGGAGCCGCCAGCCAAACTCACAAAGGGCGATCCCGATTCCGCGCCACGGTTGTGATGGACCAGCAGGACCGTCCCGCCCGATACCGTGTGATGCGGCACATCCGAACAACCGCGCAACTCCACGCCAGTCGGCACGACGATGTCGCCCCGAAACGCATACCGCCCGCCGGGCACATAGACCGTACCGCCGCCGGGATTCGCGCCCGCTTTGTCCAGCGCCGCCTGAAACGCCGCCGCGTTATCCTCGCGCTCCGGCGACGCACCAAATGCGGTCACCACAAACAGCGCATCGGACTTTGGTCGCGGGAACGGCGGCGGATCACCCCAGACAACCGGTTCGCCCGCCTTGCCGCAAGCTGCCGCGTGAACCATCACATCGCCAGCCGCATCCAATCCGTCCACGCGCGCCTTTGCGGCGTCGAATCCGAGCAACCGCACTCGACGGGCCGCCAACGTGGCGCGCCCCAGTGCGCAATCCATCGCTGTGAGTTGGCCGTCAGGCACACAAGTCACGTCGGCCGTCGCAAGGTCGCAGGCATGAAAGGTCACCACACCGCTGCCGTCGTTGGCCGTCACGCCGTCGAACCGACACGAATGGAACTGCACCACGGCATCAAAGGAGGGTGTGCCGAACCACGCATGTTCGGTACCCGCGAACTCGCAACAGTATGCGGAGAGACCGACCTGATTCAACGCCTGCACTTCACAGGCGCGTCCGCAACCGGTGAGACGCGACTCCGCCATCACCGCATTAGTAGTGCCGCGCGCGCCCTTGCGGAAAACCAAACCACGACGGTATCCGAAGACTTCCAGCCGCCAAATATACTCCCAGTCGCTACGACCAATCATCACGCCAACCGTGTCTTCGCGCAACAGGTGGTCGCGCAGCGCGGACGCGGACGGCACACCAGGCAGACCGCTCTCCAGCCAGACCGCTGGCGCGACCGTCACCTTGCTGATGCGCCCGATGTCGGTGGTGCTGTCGATCTCAATGCCGGTCTTCAATGCGCAGATTTTGAGATTGCGGAAAGTGTGTAGCTCATTGCCGTCCGGCCCGATGCAGATCGCTTTCCAAGCGTTGACAAAGGTGCAGTCCGCCACGGTCTGATTGTCGTTGGCGGGCATCGTGGCATTCTTGATGGTCCAAGGATAAGGCACCGGATCAGGCAACCGCTGTTCTGGATACCAGAAGGTCAGCCCTACCAGACCGCCGCCGCGCTCAATCGAAAAGGTGGCGGGCGCGTCCTCGCGACCCTTGTCCGCCGTGATACTCAAGAGTGTTCCGGCCCCGGGGGCCTGTGCGGAAAAGTCACCGCGCAGCGTCACGCCTTCACGCACGATAATGCGCGAGGCGATGCGGTATGTGCCCGCCGCCGCGAACACCGTACCGCCGCCGCGCTGCGCCGTCCGGTCGATCGCGGCCTGCAAGAACGGCGCGGCATCGGTGTCGGTTGCGGCAGGCGGCGTCACGATCTCTTCGGCAATCACCAGATCGGACGTCGGGAAGCGGGGCGTCACCGCCTGTGGTCCGGCCCACGTCGCCGCTGTCACCGCCGCCACCAGAACGGCGACTCCTATTTTTTGCGCTGTCATTCCCGTACGATCCTGACGCCGTCGGGCGCCTGTATCTCGCTTTTGACCGAACCGTCGGCCTGTCGTGTATGCTTAACCTTGATCACGCCCAACGGTGTCGGGAACGCGCCTTCGGCCCAGGCCAACCCGCCCAGATACGGTTTGACGCGCACCGTTTTGCAACCGACCTCCACCGGCTGGATGCCCAGCACATGCGCGATCAGCCAAGGTGCCGGTCCCGACGACCAGCCATGACAGAGGCTGTGCCTGAACCCCTTGTAACAGAATTCGCCATAGTCACCGTGGATATCTTTCTTGCCCGGCACCGGCAGCTCATCAATGCGGAACGCCTGATTCGTCCAAGCGACATTGAAATCCTCCCAGAAACTGGTAGCGCCCATATCCAGCATCGCGCCCCAGTAGTCGCGCACCGTGTCGATGCCGCGTTGCAGGTCGCCCGCCTTAGCCAGCGCTTCAAGCATGTAGTAGCCGTAGAAGGTCGAAACACCCTGCACGCCGTTGCGCGACAACACCTGCTCGTGCATGGCCGCCGGCTCGGCGAGCCCCGAGAGCGCGAGCAGCGCAGCCGCCTGCTTGCTGTCGTGCGGCTCAGGACGCACTTTGCGCAGCCGCGCCGCGCCCTCCGTACAGCGTGCGGCGAGTTCAGTGTCGCCCAACACAGAGGCCAGACGCGCGCCGTCTTCGAGCGCCATCAGCATCAGCGCCTGCATACCGGCGTCGACCGCCTTGCGGTTGTGCTGAGTCGGCCAATCCAGAAAGCCACTCGGCAATCCATAGTGACCTTCAGGCGTGATGTGCTTCAGCACATTCGCGAGCACGTCTTTGAGATACGCCTGCTGCTTGGCCAGATACGCCCGGTCGCCCGTGTAGCGGTACCAATCGTGTTGGCAACGGATCCACCACAACGTATACGAAGGCATGGTGTTCATCCAGCGATCCGCCGGTGTGGTTTGCCGCATGTAATCCAGCGAATCGGTCAATACCTGCTGCGGACCGAACACCGTCATCAGCGCCATGACCTCGGGGTGCATGTCCCCCATCCACACCAACCGGTCGCGCTTGATGCCATCCCAAATGTACTCTTGGCAACAGAGATGCAGCGTGCGGGCCGCAGTCGCCCAGATTTGGTTCAGGCGCTCATCGCTGCACGTGAACGCACCAAGCTGCGGCATGGGCCGCATCAGCGACACCGCGCGGATCGACTCCAGACTCAGCACACCGGGCGAAACCAGATCCACGCGCACAAAACGGAAACCGGTATTACCCAGTTCGCGCGTGCCGAACCACGGCAACTCCACCACATCATCGCGAATCGCATGATCGTTGCAAGCTCCCCGCTCGCCGAGTTCAGCCATAGCCTCGGCGGCCGACTCGCCAAAGCGCAGGCGCACCTTCATCCCCTTTTTGCTCGGTCCGCCCGAAGCGAGTTGTACGCCGCCATGCAACTCACGCCCGAAATCCACCAACAGCGAAGCTGGCGCGCCCTTATTCTCCATGCGGCATCCAGAACCCGCCAAAAAGATACCCTCCGGCACCTGCCCGTGCTTCTCCTTCAGCAGGATGTCGGCGTTCTCAACCCGCGACGAAGGCGTATTGGCCGAGGTCCACATCACGCGCTGCGGCATGATCAGCGTACGCACGCGCGGATCCGTCCACCCCTCCTCCGCCCATACATCGGCCATCATGCAGACCGCCATGCTCACCATAATCATCCCGATTCTTCTCATCCCTTTCCTCCTCTAAAAACTTGAACTCGAAGGTTGAGCGTTTCAGCTATCCCTAAAAACCTTTTCACGACACAGTGTAATCCCCTCCGCATATCAAATGCAAGGGCGCGATTCAACTCCGGGCGCGATTCAAATAGTTGATGGTTAGGCGGCTGTCAGATGGGATTTGAGTCGTGCGGCGAGCGCGCAGATCGCGGCGGCCGGGCGAAAAACTCCCGCCAGGATGCCGCTACTCTATCATCTATTTTGAGTTACACCCCTGCCCCAACGATCGCTCGCTATTCACTTTTCACATCCCGCGCAATCGTGATACCCTCATTGCGATGGCAGGAAAAAACATGATGAATACGACACGGCGTGAATTTGCTCAAGGGATTTTGACCTTTATCGGCGGGACGGCCTTCCCATTCGACCTGTTTGCCGACGCGGGGCGTCCGGCATTGAGATTCGGTGCGATTACCGATGTCCACATCGGCGGGCGCGGTACGGCCAAAGCCAATCTGGAGAAGACGTTGCGATGGCTGTCCACCCAAGCGATTGATGCTGTCGTCTGTACGGGCGACATCGCCCACACGGGGCTCATCCAAGAGATCGAGCCGTTCGCCGAAGTCTGGCACCAAGTCTTCCCCGGCGGTAAGTCGCCTGACGGACGGAAAGTCGAACTGATGATCGCCACCGGCAACCACGACGTGGATGGTTACTCCGGACGTTGGAAGGGTTTTTCCGAGGAGAAACTCCGCGCGTGCCGAATTACCCATCGCGACAACCCCGAGCGCCTGTGGCAGCGCCTCTTCAACGACAAATGGGAACTCATCTGGCGCAAAGAGGTGAAGGGCTACACCTTCATCGGTTCGCAGTGGCAGAGTCTCAATCCGCCCATCGAGGCGTACATGCAGGAGCATGCGGACACGCTCAAGGGGACGAAACCGTTCTTCTACTGCCAACATGCTGTCCCCCGGGGAACGTGCGGTGACCCCGGCAGCTCAGACACGGGCGCGTCCACGCGGGCGTTGACATCGTTCCCGAACGCGGTGGCGATCAGCGGACACTCGCATCTCACGCCGGCCAACGAGTTGATCGTCTGGCAAGGGGCGTTCACCTCTATCGGTTCGGGGTGCTTGCACGAAGGGGGCAGCCCGTTCAAAAATTACGAGAACGCCTCGGCCTTCTGGCACCCGACCTTCAAACAGCGCAAGATGGCACCGATCGGTGACCCGCTCGCCTGGGGTGGCGATCCCTCGGGCGCCTGCTTCATGCTTTACGAAGTCTATGACGATCATCTGGTGGTGCATCGTCGTTCCGTGCCGTATGAGTGCCCTATCGGCCCTGCCTTTGTGATCCCGATTCCCGCGCGGCCGGATGGTCCGTTCGATCTCAAGCGCCGGGCCGCGGCGCGCCACCCGCCGCAATTCCCCACACAGGCGAAGGTAGTGGTTAAGACCTGTCCCGACGGCCATCCGCTAGCGGGCAAGTCGTTCGAAGGGAAGCCTTGCGTGTACGTGACATTCCCGCATGCCAAGAGCGTTGCAGGCGGCAGGCGCGTCTATGACTACGTGGTTGTAGCCGAAGCCGCCGACAAGAAGATCGTCCGCGAGATCCTCGCCGCCGGGTACTGCCGTCCAGAGGGCTTCGCTGACCTGCCGGGCGAATGTATCTTCCTCCAAGACGAACTGCCCGCTGCGCAGGACACTCGTTATACCGTCACGCCCCGCGACTGTTTTGGCAACGCAGGGGTATCCATCAAAAGCTGATCGTCGATTGCGGATTGTCCGATATCCACCTTTTGCGCTTGTCAGTCTCCCTCGTGAAGCGGTATGCTTACCATAACCGTGATCTAAGACGGAAGGAGTAGTCATGAAAAAAATGTTATTCACCTTGTTCGCTACATGTGTGGCGGTGACTTCTGTGTCATTGGCCCAAGATCCAGACACGAGTGACTATGCCGTGATCGACCTGTCTGAAGGTAGCGCGGCGGTCAGTTATCCCATCTCGTACATGACGAGTGTACCTGCTGGCGGTTGGACGAACGACCTCGCCTATGTGACCAACAAGCTCGTCCTGCGCAAGATCGTCGAGACGAACGGCACGTTTTACTATATGGGTGTCTTTGAACTGACGCGAGGGCAATTGAACTGTCTAAGGGGCACCAGCTATAGCGACCCTCAACTGCCGGTTACAGGCGCGCAACATCCATACACCGACGGATCGCTTAATGAAGCCCTGCAGAAGAGCGGGTTGCTTTTTACATTCCCGACCCAAGCGCAGTGGGTATACGCTTGCCGCGCCGGCACGACGGACAAGTACCACTTCGGCGACGGAACAGACGCAACCTTGCTCGGGGATTATGCGTGGTATGTTGACAACTCCGGTGGTAACGCCCATGAAGTCGGACAAAAGTTGCCGAATCCGTGGGGGCTCTACGATCTCTACGGCAACGTAGCGGAGTTTTGCATCGGCGATGTCTCGCGCGGCGGACATTATGGGTCGGCCGCTAATCGATGTTCGTCAGACGGACTGCCCTACAATGTTGGGGGCAACACTTTCAGTACGGAGTACGGTTACCGCGTCTGCGCGCGTCTGCCGCTCCTGACCGTCAACGGGGGCACCGGCGGCGGCAACCACCTCAAAGGGACGACCAATACGGTTGCTTGGACGCCGGTAGCGCACCATAACTTCTTGTATTGGCAGGTTGATCCGCCGTCTGTGACCAATGCGCAGGGGCTGGGTGAGGCCTTTTCGGACACCAACGCCACGACCACCGTGGTCATGCCCTTTGCCGACGTGACGCTGACGGCCATTACCGAGCCGATCCTCTATCCGCTGACAGTCGTAAACGGCTCGGGTAGCGGCAGTTACACCAACGGTCAGATCATAACGATCACGGCCAATCCCACCAACACGCTGTACTTTAAATTTACCCAATGGACTGGAGACACGCATGTGTTGGCAGAGACAACCAACGCCACCACGACAGTGACCATGCCCGGTTACCCGGTTACCGTCACAGCCAATTATGGCGACAAACGCTACGCCCTGAC
>DUPH01000240.1 GCA_012838435.1 Lentisphaerota bacterium
GCGGTTGCGGCGATTGAGGCGCTGGCGTGCCAAGGAGAAGAACGATGAAACGGATGAAGGACTGTTGGCCCACGATCGTGTTGACGGCCACCGTATTGTTTGGCGGCGCATGCGCCACCACATTGACGGATCATGCCGCATGGATCTATCCACATACTGATGCCCTGCAACAAGGCATGGCGGGGGCGCGCGCCCGCGGTCTTGTTCTGACCGATTACCATATTCATTTGCGCGGCGGCATGACTGCCCGCAAGGCGGCCGAGCGCCAGCAGCAGAGTGGCATCCGCAGCGGCGTGCTTGAGAACTATGGACGCGAGTGGCCGCTCCATGACAAGGCGTCACTGGCCGCCTTTATCGACGAGGCCCGGTCCGTGCAGGCCGATGCCCGCCGTCTGCCGGTCGGCATCCAGGTTAACGACCGCGACTGGTATCAGCAGATCGAGCCCGAGCTCTTTGCTCAACTCGATTTCGTTTTGGCAGACACCATGATCATGGGTGTCGGTGCCGACGGCAAGCCGCGGCGTCTCTGGTTGCCGGACGTGACGATCGACGACCCCGAGGCTTGGATGCGCGACTACCTCGCCCACAACTTGCGCATCCTTGACGAGCCGATTTCGATCCTTGCCAATCCTACCTACCTGCCCCCCTGCATCTCGAACCGTTACGATCAGCTCTGGACCGAAGCGCGCATGCGGCAGGTTATCGCCAAGGCCGTGGAGCGGGGTATCGCCCTTGAGATCCAGACCGGTTCGCCTTATCCCAAGCCGGCTTTCCTCGCGCTTGCCAAGAGTATGGGGGCGACCTTCTCGTTCGGCTCCAACAATCACGACGACGTGGTCAAGGATCCTGCGCGCTGGTTTGAGGCCATCCGTCAACTCGATCTCAAGCCCGAAAATCTGTGGTCGCTCCCTGACCGGCCTTGACGCCCATGCCGCAGCCGCTCTCACATACCCCGCCTCCCGGCACCTTTGAAGTGCTGCATGAAGACCGCCACAGCGGCGCGCGTCTCGGTCGGCTCTGGACTGCGCACGGTGCGGTCGAGACCCCGGTCTTCATGCCGGTCGGCACGCAGGCCACGGTCAAGGCGCTGGAGCCGCGCGATCTGCACGAGTTGGGCGCCTCGATCATTCTGAGCAACACCTACCATCTGCTGTTGCGCCCGGGCATGGACGTGATGACCGCCTGCGGCGGGCTGCACCGCTTCATGGGGTGGCAGGGACCGATTTTGACCGACAGTGGCGGGTTCCAAGTTTTCAGCCTCAGCAATCTGCGCAAGATCCGTGCCCATGGTGTGGAGTTCCGCTCGCACATCGACGGCGCCAAGTTTTTCTTGGGGCCGCCCGAGGCGATGGCGGTGCAGCGCACGCTGGGCTCGGATATCGCAATGTGCCTCGATGAGTGCATGCCTTATCCTTGCGACGAGCAATACGCTTGCGCCTCGGTGGAGAAGACTCTATCATGGGCCGCTGCTTGCTTGGAGCAGGAACGTGCGCCCGGCCAGCTCGTCTTTGGTATCGTCCAAGGCGGGGAATACGCCGCGTTGCGCGAACGCTGCGCTCGTGAGTTGGCGGCGATGGGCTTCGATGGATATGCGGTTGGCGGCGTCAGCGTTGGCGAGCCGGAGGATGTTATGCTCAAAGGCGTGGAGGATGGTGTGCGCGTCCTGCCGCGTGAGCGGCCGCGCTACGTCATGGGATTGGGCGACCTCTACCAGATGGGCGAGTCGGTGGCGCGCGGGGTCGATATGTTCGACTGCGTGATCCCGACGCGCGTGGCGCGTCACGGCACGGCCTACACCCGCAGCGGGCAGTATCCGGTCAAGGGCGGCGCGTACAAGGCGGACCAGCGGCCGGTGGAAGAGGGGTGCGCGTGTTATTGCTGCCAGAATTTTTCAAGGGCCTACGTACGGCACCTGCTGAACGTGGGCGAGATTTTGGGTGTGCGGTTGCTGACGATTCACAACATGCACCGCTACCTGGAGTTCATGCGCGAACTGCGCGAGGCGATTGCCAACGACGCCTTTACCGAGTGGCGGGCACAACTCGCCGCCACTCTGCGCCCCGACGGCGTCAAGCAGAGCGGCTCTTGCAAAACCTTTTGTGGCATGGGCGTCCCGCCCATGAAACACGGGCAAGATGCCCGTGCCACTCCTGCAAGCAAGGGGGGGTGTAAGAGCCCCCAGACACAGACAAACTAACTGCTCGGGGAACCGGGCGAAAACGAAGGACAACAGGGACGCTCAACGTTCAAGTTAAGAGTAAGGAATAGGCCATGATGACAACGAGTTTTCTAGCACAGGCGGCTCAGCAGGGCGGCGCGGCGGGTATCGGCGGTATGCTGTTCCCGATGATTTTGGTGTTCGCCCTTTTTTACGTCATGCTGATCCGGCCGCAGCAGCGTAAAGAGAAGGAGCGCCTGAGCATGATCGCCGAACTGCGCGCCGGCCAGCGGGTGATCTTCGCCGGCGGTTTGATCGGCACCATCACCGAAGCGCGCGAAACGACATTCATGATCGAGGTCTCGCCCAAGGTGACGATCGAGGTCGCGCGCGGTGCGGTGTCCCGCGTCCTGAAAGAGGGCGAGGCGGTGACACAGGAAGAGCCTCGTTGATCGCCGTTGATCGCCGCACAACGTTTTTTTCATTTCATTGCTGAAAAGCGGTACGAATGTTGGTATAGTATCGCCCTTTTAGGCACCTGAAGGGCTTTGTTTAACCGTGGAGTTGTTCAAATGAGAATGAGTAGAAGCGATCTCTGGAAGTGGCTGATCTTGGTCTTCTTGGCCGTGCTGTCTGTATATGTCGTGATTCCACCTAAGGAAAAAATCCGCCTCGGCTTGGACCTTTCCGGCGGTACGAGCTTTACTGTGGCGATCGACGAAGAGCGGCTCATCGCTAACGTCAAAGCTGGCAATCCCGAGTTGAATGATGTCGAGGTGCAGAATCAGGTCAACAACATCCTCAAGGACGCGGACGCGCGGGCGATTGAAGTGATCCGCAACCGTATCGACGGCTTGGGCGTCAACGAGCCGGTCATCCAAGCTGGCAAGAACCACCGTATTGTGGTTCAGCTTCCGGGCGTCGATGCCGAACAGCGCGAAGCCGCCGAAAAGAGCATTCAGAGCGCGGCCTTTCTGGAGTTTAAGCTGGTTCACAAGCAGAACGATCAACTGGTCGACAAAGTACTCTCCTCCGGTCGCCTGCCGGAAGGTTACGTCTCCTCTGAAGATGGCCGCGGTTACAAGCGTGCGCCGAATTACAATGAGTTGGTCAAGGACCCTGATTACGCGCGCCGTCTCTCGCTTTTCGAAGTGCCCGATCCGCGTTACGCCTTCATGCTGGAGCGTGAGCAAACTGCGGTCGGTCAGGTTATCTACCGCCCCATTTTCGTGCTGCGTAGAGCCGAATTGACCGGTGATGCCCTCTCCAGCGCATCGGTCGAAATCGAGTCCATGACCGGCCGCGTGCATGTCTCGCTGGTCTTCAACGCCAAGGGTGCCGCAGATTTCGCGCGCCTGACCAAGGCCTATGCGCCGCGTGGTTCGCGCAACAAGGACAGCGATGTGGGGCGCCGTCTGGCGATCGTGCTTGATGATACGCTCTACTCGGCTCCGGTGCTCAAGACCGAGATCCCTGACGGTCGCGCTGTTATCGAGGGCAACTTCAAGTGGTCCGAGGCCGCCGTGCTGCGTAACATCCTGAACGCCGGCTCGCTGCCCGCGCCCATGAAGATCCTTGAGAAGCGTTCGGTCGAGTCGACCCTCGGCGCCGACGCGATCCGCAGCGGCATCAACGCCGCTGTGCTGGCCACCATCTTGGTTGCGGCCTTCATGTTGGCCTACTACGCCTACTGCGGCTTGATTGCCAATGTCGCGCTACTTCTCGATGTGTTGCTGTTGCCGGCCGGCCTGATTATCGCCTCCAGTATCCTGAGTGTCTTCGTCAAAGACGCGGCAGTCTCCAAGCATGCGCTTGATTTACCGGTGCTCACCATGCCGGGTATCGCGGGTCTCGTGCTGTCCCTCGGCATGGCGGTCGATGCCAACGTGCTGATCTTCGAGCGTATGCGTGAAGAGTTCGCGCTCGGCAAATCGACGCGCGCGGCGGTGGCCGCCGGTTACGACCGCGCCTTCCTCGCGATCTTCGACTCCAACATCACGACGTTGCTGACGGCCGTCATCCTCTTTATCTTCGGCGCTGGCCCGATCCGCGGCTTCGCCATCACCCTGACCGCCGGTATCATCATCAGCATGTTCACGGCATTGGTCGTGACGCGTTTGATCTTCAATGCCACGGTGCCCGAAGACCGCGTGAAGCCCTACAAGATGATGCAGTTTTTGAAGGACGCGAACTTCGACTTCCTGCGTTGGGGCAAGCCCTTCGGCTATACCGCGCTGGGTGTCATCGTGGTGACGCTCACGCTCTTCTTTGTCCGCGGTATCAGGAACCCCGCCAGCGTTCTGGCGGTGGATTTCACCGGTGGTGCCGCCATGACCTTCAACTACACGCAACAAGTCGACATCGGCGACGTCCGCAAGGTTGTGACCGACACGGTCAAGAACGACGCCGTGATCCAGTACCAGTCTGCGCTTGAAGGTACCGGCAAAACGCTACTGATCAAAACCAGCGTCATGAAGGTTGGCGAAGAGAACGTCTCCACGGCGATTACCACCGCTCTGAACAAGGCCTTCCCCGAGAGCCAGTTTACGCTGGCGGGCGAAGAGGAGGTGGGCTCCGAAGTCGGCGCAGACCTCAAGCATGCGGCCGCCAAGGCGATCTTCTTCTCGCTGATCGGCATCCTGATTTACGTGTCGTTGCGCTTCGAGTTTGGCTTCGCCCTCGGTGGTGTGTTCGCACTGGCACACGACGCCTTCATTACGCTCGGCCTCTACAGCCTCATGGGGCGTCAGGTGAGTCTGACGACCGTGGCGGCGTTGCTGACGATCGTCGGTTATTCAATCAACGACACGATCGTGATCTTTGACCGTATCCGCGAGGACTTGCGCAAAGATACGAAGACTGACTTCCCGGCGCTCTGTAACCGTGCCATCAATCAGACGTTGAGCCGTACGATTCTGACCTCGTTGACCACGTTGATCGCGACCTTGGTGCTCTTCATCTTCGGCGGCGGGTCAATCAACGACTTCGCCCTCGCGATGTTGATCGGCGTGATCGCCGGTGTTTTCTCGACGATCTTTATCGCGACGCCGATCATGCTGGCGTGGTACAAGAATCGCCGCCCGAGCTTCGCTACCTCGAAGTAGCCGCTGGAAGGCTGTAATCGGCTGGTGACAGAGGCGTGCGAAGATCGTGCGTTTCTGATGAAAAGGTGAGCAGTGAGTCGGGGCGCGGGCGTCCTCGCCCGCAACAGCGTGTCCTGCGAAAGGCTGGTGTGCGCACTCCTTGAAAACCTAACCGCGCATCGGAATCACGAGCGGTCTTTCGCAAGGCCACTGGCTTTACGCGATCCCTTTCTTACCGTACTTATCGCATGAACAACTGCGTTGAGAAAAGGGCGTGCGTATACAGGCCGAGCGACATGGCCTGCAGAACGGCCTCGGGTCCGGGCGGCGGGAAGTATCCCGCGACGCCGTGGCGGCGGGCGAGATAGCTTCGGACAGTCCGGCGGACAGCCTCATCGGGCGACGTGTCAAACGCGACAATCTCCGATATATGGCCGCACCATGACTGCCGCCATGAAGCGCATACCGAGACCCCGCCTATCCGAAGGTCGCAGCCGGGCACGGCCTGCGCGAAATCAACCTCCACGATATGCCGCCCGTCGGGAAACGTCCACACCGGTTGGCCGTTGACGCGTACGGAAAGCCCTTCGGCATCCTCGGGGTCGTAGGTCAGCGGCAAAGCACGGGCAGCCACTGTCACAGCCGCCCCAGGGGCCTCGACAAGTGCGGCAAAGTGATTGGATGATTCTGCCGGACACGCTACAACGAAGAGCGTCGAAACCGAAATGGCGCTGGAGCAGAACGGCGAGGCCGGGGCTCCCGGCGCATCGAACGTGATCCCCTCCGTTTCCAACGCGGGCAATCCCCAAGACGTCGCCCCCGCGATGGCCGGACCCCATGCCGCCCCTTCGCGCAAAGATATCCACGACAGCACATAACCGTCCGCGTTCACGAGCACCCCGTCCGCGGCAGCCTCGCATTGCGACACCACGGCGGCAGACGCATGAAAAGCGCCTAAAAAGCACAGCAAAACACCCATCAGCATCGTCATCATTTTTTATCCTTTCTCTCTTGTTGGCACTCCCACTTCGGATCA
>DUPH01000241.1 GCA_012838435.1 Lentisphaerota bacterium
GGTTTCACGTTCTGAGTTGGGCGTTCGATGTTCTGTGTTCGACGTTCAATCACGGGATGCTGACCCATTTCTGCCATGACAGGCACCGGCTGTTCGCCGTCACCTTGCGGTTGGGATTGGCAAGGCAGGGCGTGGTGCCGGCGGCGGCATAGACGTAATACGGCTTGTTGGCCTGCATGCCGAACCGCCGCGCACCCTGGTAGTAGTTGCACGTCGCGCACTTCTTGTCCGTCACTCTGAATGTTCCATAGGCTGCCATGGTCTTGCTCCTTTCCGGTGCTTCGCAAGTTTGATCAAAATGGATGTGCATTGTCCTATTTCTCCTAACAGGCTGATCGATATTTGATTTGTCATTAAAAAATGGCTCCCGTTATTGGAGGATTAGTCGGGTTCTAAGAAGTGCGCTTCCGTGTATTTTGAGAAATAGTAGAGCACAGAGCGTTCGGCGATGTCTTTCATGATCTCGAACATTTCGTCAACAGACCATTTCTTCTCGCGAAAATAGAAACTGCCGCGATTAAACTTGCCCTGCTCCTCGTTGTAAAGGTATGTCTTATTCAGCTTTCCAAACATTGCGATTGTCGTAACGCGATCAAGTATCGATGAGTCAGGGGCAAAGTCGCAGCCATAGCCGAAGCATACGAACGGGAAAATACTCTCTCGCATGAGGGCGGTACGAAAACCGATGACGTTTTTACCGAGTCGTTCAATGGCGTTACCCTTGGCCTGCTTCTTTTTACCTTCTTTGAGCCGTAGGTCATTTGTACCCTGATTTTTAACCTCCGATATAACAATCGGGTAAATAAACTTGTCCTCAGGCTTTCCCTTCAAACAAAGAATTCCGCCATCGGGAGCCATTGACGAAGAATCGAAGTGGTGGTGAAAGTCAACGCCGGGATAGGACTCTCTCAGTTCCCTTGTGATGTCTTTGAGTTTCCATTCCCACGAGTGGACGAAGTCTATTTGCTTCCCGTATTTGTTCTGAAGGTGTTGAATCAAGCGGGTAAGAGCGCTAACGATTTCCTTTTCCTGTCGCTTGGAGGTTACGTTGATGACAGGCGACTTGATCGCTCGATCAGTTCTGAGTTGATGTTTGCGCGACATATTCCTCCCTTACCCCTTCAAAAAGGTTAAGCTGTTCCTGCTTGTAGATCGCATATTCCCTGTGCCCGCACAGCACAGATTTTTCCTTCGCTGTGATCGAGTGATGGAGTGCATCAACCGAGACGTCGGATGCCCTGTGTGTGTCCAGCACCACCACAAACTCGACGTTCATTGGCTTATTGGAGAACCGTTGCGAACTTACGCGATATCGCTTGTAACCCTTCATCTCGATGCGGACGTGCCCGCGATTGATGTTGGCTTCCAACAACTTCTCCAGAGGAATGAAGCCATCCGTGCTGTAGCTAGTCAGAATGAAGCGTGCGTTGAGTGTCTGCATAAGCTTTGCATAGGCTTTTGCCGCCTCGTCAACGTGGTTGTACGCGCTGCGCCGTTCGGTTCTCCAGTCCAATCGTATTGCTGACTTTGTGCCGGGGGTGATCGTCTTGCTCAGTTCAGGTTTGTCCCACAGAGCAACGGTATTTAACACATGGTAGTTGCTGCCGTAGGGATGTTGGTTGTACGGCGGATCAAGATACACGACATCAAGTTCGTTGGAACGCATGTTTTCGGCGACACGTTGCGCGTCGTCGCAAAGCACTTGGTTGTTGTAGCCATTGTCGAAGAACATTGCCGGAGTAAGGTACAGGTCACCTGCTATGCGGTAAAGAGCCGTCTTAGTCTGTCCCCCCCATCCATTGTGGAAGCCCTTGAACACTCCGCTGGTGTTACTCGTATAACATGCCTGATAGAGCAAGGGGGCGAGCAGGCAGTCCTGCTCCCTATCGTCGATGACACCGGAGGCGTACCACTCAAGAATCTGGTGGCGGATTGCATCAATCCGCATACCGTTCTTGCGCATATAGAACATGCGATCAACCTTGATGTCGTAGTTTTCATCATCTCGCGGGCAGAGGTGATCGGTGATCCAGTCAACACGGGGAGGCAAGCTATTGAGGCGGGTCAGAGCCTTCTCGTATCCCCCAAGTGCCTTGAAAGCGGGGGCGGTGTTGTTTCTGATATAGCAGCCGTTTATCACTTTTGCATAGGGCTCCCAGTCGTTTGCTATGACACGGTACCCCAAGGTTTTGGCAAGGCGTGAGACGACACCACTGCCCGCGAAGATGTCCAGGAAAGTCGGAGCCTCGGACTTCGTGGTGTGCTTCAGTGCCCGTATGATAAGGTCAAGCAACTTACGCTTGTTCCCAATGTATGGGATCAACTGGTTAAAGACGAAGTCGGTAGTACGCACTGCTGCGTGTCGGCTACGATCATAAATCAAGCTTCTTGACATGGATATATCGTTCATCATCATCAAGCCACACTGTAGTATTCTACGAGTGCCGTTCCGAGTCCCTTTGCGTCCAACGGGCTATAAACCTGCCCCACGAAGACAAGAAGCCCCTAGTTACGTGGTCATGTTAGCCGCTCGGACGGCGATGGTCAAGCACCCGTTTTTTGAATCGAGAGGCACTAGCTGCGACTGTTTCGCCTGTTCGGAGTTCGACGTTTTTTCACAGCAGCATCTCCTTGGGTTTTATGTACGATTCACTCTCTACTCACGCCAGAAGTGGCGGCGTGACCGCCGCCCGGACAAGTGACACTTGTCCCTCCCGGCGCGTCGCAATGAGACCTGAAACTATCCTTATCCTTCCGCATGGCGGAAGGCGGCTCGTGGGGACACTCGCCCTCCAATCTTCGCGTCTTCGCGCCTTCGCGTGAAACAGCCGAGCAGTGTGCTTTTACACTCATCATTGCGACCACTGGGTGGTCGCAATAAGAGAGGTTGACTCGCGACCCGCGACTTGCGACTCGCGGTCAGCACTGCCTTCCCCCAAAAATCTGCGTCATCTGTGCCCATCTGTGGATAAAAAACCGAGCACCGCTCCCCCCAAAAAAACCTTTGTGGACTTTGTGCCTTTGTGTGAGGATCACTCTGAACCGGGCGCGTTACTGGATCGTTTACACTGTATACAAGTGCGAGCTGAGGCTCGCAGGATTGAAAACGGCAGGTGGGTGTGATGGCGGATGGACAGGAAGCGGCGCTCCAGGTCAAGGGGCTTAGTAAGAGTTTTGGCGACGGTGCCAATCGGGTGCAGGTGCTTAGCGAGGTGGACCTGACGCTGGCGCGCGGGGCGTTTGACGCTGTGATGGGGCCCAGCGGCTCGGGGAAGAGTACGCTGCTACATCTGCTGGCGGGACTGGTCGCGGCGGATGACGGCGATATCCGCGTGGGCGGGGTGTCGATCAGCACAATGAATGATCACGATGTGACCTGTTTTCGCCGCCGCCGCATCGGTCTGGTGTTCCAGGACTTTAATCTGATTCCGACGCTGACAGCCGAGGAGAATATCGCCCTGCCGCTGTTGCTCGACCGTCAACGCCCGGATGCCGCGCATATCGATGCGCTGCTTGCGCGATTCGGCTTGACGCAACGCCGCTCGCATATCCCGTCGAAACTAAGCGGCGGCGAACGGCAGCGCGTGGCGATCGCGCGCGCACTGGTGATGAAGCCGGACATCGTTTTGGCCGACGAGCCGACCGGCAATCTGGATTCGCCGGCAGGTCGGGCGTTCTGCGAGTTGCTGCGCGAGATGAATGACGAGGTGGGGTGTACCATCTTGATGGTGAGCCATGATCCGGTGGTGGCGGCGGCGGCAAAGCGCGTCCACCTGTTGAAGGACGGACGCTTTGTCGATACCTTTGAAACGGGACATGATGCGGCGCGTGTCTCTGACCGCTATCTGGAGACGATGCGCCCATGATCCTCAAACTGGTGCTCAAGAGCCTGCGGTACGAGAAGATACGGCTGGGCACCGCCGCGCTCGGCGTGGCGGCGGCGACGGGGCTCTTTGTCTGGTCGCTGGGGCTTGTCGTGACCTCGGCGGGACAGAGCCGGGAGCGGGTGCGGCGCATGACGGCGCCCTACACCTGCTGGGTGTCGGCCGGCCATGTGGGTGTCCGGCCGGACCGCAAAACGATGATGCGGCAAGTGGGACGGTCGTCGGTCGCGCAGCCGTTGCCGCCGGATCTGGTGTCGGCCGTTCAGGCGCTGCCGGAGGTCGAAGTGGCGACCCCCTACAAGACGATCCGCACGGTGCTGGATTACCGTCCCGGCGGACGCATCCTGCAGGGGCCGCCGCTGGTGTCGGTTCTGACCTTGGCCGCGACATCGGGGTGTCCGTATGCCGAGGCCACCGTCACGGGGCGTTGGCCCGATCCGGCCAGCGAAGCGTTGGAAGCGGCGGTCTGCACGGCGGTGTTCACGCCGCGCCGTCTGACGCCGCCGCCGTTGGGATCGATGCTGACGCTGATCACGCCGTCCGGCACGGTGGAGGTGAAGATCACGGCGTACGTTGATTTCAAGGAAGCGTTGCCGGGGTTCCCGACATCCTTTGTGACGCTGGGCGCGATGCGGCAGGCGTCCGGCGGCACCTATGATCCGGCGCCCGATCTGCTGCTCTGCAAGTTGCGCGACGGAGCGGATACCAAGGGTGTGAAGGCGGTGGCGGAGCCGGTATATAAGGTGCTGGAGCGGAAGGATGTGGAGGCGGGGTATTCCAGTGACAAGCTACAGAACTTCAAGCGGCAGGCACCGCTGCTGCTCACGCTCTCGATCCTGACGGCGCTCTGCATGTTGGTCAATGCCCTGACCATTGGCGTCGAGCAGAAGCGGCGTGTATTGGCCTTGCTGCGCGCGGCCGGTATGACGGCGAAACAGGTGTCGCAGGTGGTGATGCTGGAGGGCGCGGTTGTTGCGTTCGCGGGCTGGATTGTCGGACTCGCGGCGGGATGGATGATTCTCGCGGCATTTGTCGCCCGGACACCGGATGCGTTTCCGGCGGGCGTGATCGTGGGATGGGTGACGCCGGTCTCGTCGTTGATCGGTGTGGCGCTGGTGGCTGCGGTCAGTCTGATTTGGCCGTGCCGACATGCGGTGCGCATCAAGCCGTTGGACGCGCTGGCCGAGCAGGAGGATGAGCCCAAACCGATCTCGTGGCGACGATCGCTTCTCGGTTTCATCCTGCTCTTTCCGATGCTGGTTCTTGTGCTGCCGATGCCCATCACGGCGATGACGCGCAGTGTGCTGCTGCTCGCGCTGGGGTTGCCGTTGCATGTGCTCGGGTTGTTGCTGGTGCTGCCGAGTTTTGTCTCTCTCATGGAACGGGCGGCCGCGCCTGCGGTGAGTGCGATGCTGGCGCTTGATCCGCACTTGCTGCGACGGCGCATCAGTCGGCACTTCTCGCGGACGGCAGGCATGGTGCTCACGTTGGCGGTCGGGCTGGGTGCCTTTGTGTCGATCCATATCTGGGGCGGTTCGATGATGGCGCCGTTTATCCCCAGTCATGAATTTCCGGATGCGATTGTTTCGATCCTGCCGAATGGCGTACCGGCCTCAGCGGCCCATGGCGTGTCGCGGTTGAAGGGGGTCGAGGGCGGTCGCTGTCTCGCGCTGGAAGCTGCGCAGTTCGACCTCTCCGAGGCTTTGACCGCACAGGTCGTGCGTGTGTCGGGTCGGTTGCCGGAGAGCCCCAACGTGCTGCTGATGGGCACCGATCCGCAAGCGGCGTTCGGCGGGGAGCGACCGCTGGCACCGTTCCGGTTTGTGGAAGGCGACCGGCAGGCGGCGGCAGCGGCGATGGCGGAGGGTGGGGTGTGCGTAATCACGAAGATGTTTTCACGCGAAACCGGTCTGCATGCGGGGGACACGCTGACGATTGTCAAGCGAGGTTCTTGCAAAGCCCCTCGTGGCATGGGCGTCCCGCCCATGAAACACGGGCAAGATGCCCGTGCCACACCTGTAAGCAAGGGGGGGGACAAGACCCTCAAATGTCCGCCGGCGCAGAGCGGGCGCGGCGCGGACGGGGCGGACGGAGCGGCTCAGGAGATGGCCTTCAAGATCGTGGGCGTGACGGATTTGAACTGGCACTTGGTCACGGCGCGCGCCCGGCTTCGCGGGCGCAACGGCATGTCGGGCATGACAATGGGGCCTGTGTTCGTGAGCGAGCGCGATGCGCGTCGTCTGACCGGCAACACCGACACGACGTATTTTTTGTGGCTCAACCTCAGCAAGGAGTACCGCAGCATGGGGGCGTTGCAGGGGAGCCAGTTGCTGGAGGCGGATATCCGCAACGCGCTGGATATCGACGAAGCGAACACGGTCTGCGTGCATCACCGCGATGAGATCGAAGACGGTACGATCGCGCATGGTGCGCAACTGATCGGCGACATGGCGCGCGCGCCGTTCTGGTCGTTGCTCGTGCTCTCGACCGGTTTCATTACGCTGTTGATCGCCTCTTTTCAAGCCTCGGCCAAAGAGATCGCCGTGATGCGCGCGGTTGGCATGACGTGCAGCCAACTGGGGCGCATGTTGCTCGGGGAGGCGTTGCTGGTCGGTCTGTGCGGCATCGTGCTGAGCCTGCTTTCAGGCTTTTGCATCGGTTGGACCTTCACCGGCTGGACACGCGCCTGGTTCATCTTCGGCGGTCTGCCGGTTTCGCTGAGCGTGCCGTGGCGGATCATTCTGCGGGGCGTCTGCTTCGCCCTCGCGCTGTGTGTCGTGATGGCGGCTCTGCCGATTGTGTGGCTTGTGAGAAGGCGGGAGCGGATTAGGTTTTAACGCAGAGGCGCAGAGACGCAGAGGTTTTTCTGGGATGAGTGTAAAAACGGGCGGGCGCGGCTCCTAAATCCTAAATCCGCGCGCAGCGCGGCTGCGGCTCGCGGGGACGCTCGCCCTCCAGCCTATGACCGGGCTCGCGAAGCGCCGGGAGGGTCAAGCGTCTGCTTGACCGGCGGCGTTTCACGCCGCCACACGGGCAAGATGCCCGTGCCACAATCCGCGCGCAGCGCGGTTGCGGCTCGCCCTCCAGCCTATAATCGGTCATTCATCATAATGAAAAATCTGCTGATTTTCGGGCTTGCTTTGTCGTAATGAGAAGGTGTTATTCATTCTGATGAACAAAGAGGAGATAGGAAAGGCGTTTGCCGTGAGGCGCGAGACCCTCGATATTACGCAAGCACGGCTGGCGAAGTTGAGCGGTGTATCAGTGCACACGCTTTCCAATTTGGAAACAGCGCGTGGCAACGTCACCCTCGATGTGCTTCTCAAAGTGGCTAAAACCCTCGGCTACAAAGTGACGGTCGGCATATGAAAAAGGGCACAGTCTATTATCGCGACACGCCGGCCGGCGTCCTCGAAAAGGTCGACGGCGGCTATGTGTTCCGCTATATTCGTTTTTTTGACCGGCTCAAGGCGATTTCAGTCTAGTTTGAAAGCGATAGCGCTTGCGGTGGGTGGACGGTGAGGTCGATCACTTCGCCTTCGCTGCCGAAGTAACCGCCCCAGCCGATGCGGATGGCGGTGACTTGGGTGAGGTCCAGTGCTTTCTTGGTGTTGCCGAAGGCGGAGAACTGGCCGAAGAGCGCATAGGCGCGTGCCGTTCCTGCTTCGTTCAGGAAGCGTCCCGAATGTCCGAGATAGGTGCCGCCGTCGACCGTTTGAATGAAGACCAGAAGCTCGGCGGGCGTGCGCTGGCCCGTCGGGACGGCGGTGTCGAGGACCAGCCCTGCATAACCGGAGAGATCGAGCGGTTGCGCGTAGGGGAAGTTGACAAAAAGGAAGGTGTCGACCTGCCCACGGGTCAACGTGGCTAATGCGCGCCAACCACCAGTCGGGTCTTTGTTCAGTTCGCTGCGCACGTAGGTGCCTTTGCCGGCTGTGGGCTGACCGGCCTCCGGCAGGGGCTTGCACGTCATCTTGAGCGCGACCGAGGCGGTTTTCGTGAGGCGGCGCGGAACGCCAGCCTGCGGCGTGCGGAAAAACATCGCGCCGTACGGTCCGAGGTGCAGGGGGACGCGCGTCGCTTCCGCGACTGCGCTGCTGGTGCCGGTCGCCGGGTCCCACTGTTCGCGTACGCCGTCACCGCAGAAGCGTACGGTGCCATCCCATGCGGTGGCGCTGTCGTTGATCGCGAAATAGAGGTCATGGCCGTCGACGCGGCGGCGCGTGATCTTGATGGGGTCGTGCACATTATCACAGGTGGCGTCGCGCTCCAAAACGGCGTCGATCATCTTCGGCGTCAGCGCAAGCATGCTGAACGGCAGCGCGATACCTGCGCCACCGGCGCGGTTCGTGACGATATTCGGTAGCGTCTCCGTGCCGAACATCTCGCGCGCGATCGTCTGCACGGCAGACGAGGGGAAGTCCGATTCGCTGTTGGCCGGTAAGGTGCCGATGGCGATGACGGTGCCGCCGTTCTGCCAGAAGCGCTGGACTTTCTGCCAAGCGGCCATCGGTAGGGTGCTGGCCGCCGGCAGCACCAGCACGCGCCAGCGCAGGTCGCCGTGGCGCATGGTGTCGCCATCGACCGACGCCTCGCACAGGGCGCGCGCGTCCACATAGCGGAAGTCGCGGTTCGCGGAGTAGAGCGCTGTGCTTACGCCGTCGAAGGTGCTCTCGATCCGGTGCGCCGCCGGTTCAGAACTTGCGCCGCGATAGGCCGGCGTGAAGACGGTCCAGATGCTCTCGATCGGGTAGAGCACGGCGATGTCGGTCACTTGGTGACCGCCGCGCAGCAGGGTCTGGCAGCGCCCGACATGCGTATTGAGCCGACGCAACTGGTCGTCGCTGAGGTCTTTGAAGGAGTAGTAACTGGTGAGGGTGTTGATGCCGCCCCAGATGAGCCGGTTGCAGGTGCCGCGGATCTCGTCCTCGGTCACGACTTGAATCGGTCGCGTGTCGCCTTTGGGACGATAGCGCTGGCTGTGGTCGGAGACCTCGCACATCGTGTAGGTGTAGCCCTCCAGATCGGCGATACTGCCGATCATGCGCGCGATGTACCACGGCACGCCGGGCGGTAGACTGGTGAGGCAGTCGATGCTGGGCGCATCGAGCCGACGGGCGCAGCGGAAGAAGTCGCCGTAAAGCGGCACGTGGCCCACCAGACTCTCTTCGGCCAGCAGGTGGCCGCCCGAGAGGATGTTGTGGCGGGCGCACCACGTTTGAATCTGGCCGAAGAAGTTTTCAGAGACCAACTCGCCGACCGTGTTCCAGAAATCGTAACGGGCGCGGGCACCGATCGGCCCCGCGTCGGTGACCAGTGCCGGCAGCAACGGGCGCAGTGCGCGGCCGCGACGTTTTTGGAATTCGCTCTCGAACGTGAGCGACCACGGCAATACGCGGTAGGGCATGGGACGGAACCAGAGGTTTTGCAGCGATGGTTCGTCCGTGAAGGTCGAGACGAAATAACGGCCAAGGTCCTTGCCTAGCTTGGCCGCATAGCGGTCGTGCGTGACTTCCAAGAAGCGCGCGGTCGGCTCGGGCGTCAGCAGGTCGATGCACGGTTTCTTGTAGGCCAGGCTGATAGCGGCATGGGTGCCTTCATAGATCAGGTCGTCGGTCATGACCGTCACGAACCACTCGCCGTCCGGTGCCTGCCATGAGAGGCGTCCGTCCGCGACCGATGCGGTGAGATCAACCGCACGGTCGAGCGCGATCACGCCGTCGTGTCGCGGCACGGCCACCGCCGCTACGAGGCGGCCGGGCGGCAATGCGAGCGATGCTGTCGCGCCGCCCGTGACGTTTGTCTCGGCGATCAGCAGACCGCGCGCGGCCCATTCCGGGTGACCGCGCAAGGTGAGGTCACCCGCGCTGCCCGAGGGATAGCCGCGTTCGTCGTAGAGCCAGAGCGACATGCCGGATGCTTGGGCCATCTTCACGCCGCGTATAAAAGGCGGCCACTTGGTTTCATCCTCGACGTAGCCGTCAAAGGCGACGTTGCTCGCGAAACCGCCGAACCCCTGTTCGGCCAGTTTGAGCAGGTGCTTGTCCTGCTCTTGCGGTTTGTCGCGCTGGGCGTGGATGATACGCAGGAAACGGGCCGACGCGGGCGGATTGGCGAAGCGTTCGGCTGGCGACCGGTCTTCAGTCGGTTGCGGCGGTAGCGCGGTGAGGGGCGCTTCTTCGGCTGCGCGTCCTGCCAAAGTGGCGAGGACGGGCAGCAGGGCGATGAGGCGGATGGATGTTTTCATAATGGGTTGAGGCTCTTGCAAAACCTCCTCGTGGCATGGGCGTCCCGCCCATGAAACACGGGCAAGATGCCCGTGCCACACCCGAACGCAAGGGGTTTTGCAAGATTTTCAATAGGTTGAGCGTTCATTCATCAACTGCGGCGCATGGGTCATCGTACGTTCCGATTTCGTCGAGCGGTAGCGCACGGAAAACCGACGCCGCGCCGGTATCGCTTGCCGGTACTGCGGCAAGCGCCAGATTATCCCATGTGTCGGTACCTTTCGGCTTTCTACGGTAGGGTGCTTCTGCATTCACAAACACGTTGCGCCAGATACTGTTAAGGTCGGCGCGTGTGCCGAGTTCGGCCAATTCCGGATAACGCCGCGAATAGGGGAGGCGGCGGACATCAACATCGGTAAAGATCAACCGCTTGATGTGGTCGCGTCCCAAAAACTCCGTCCAGCGCTTCTGGCCCCACGGCGAAAAGCTGACGCCGTAGCGGCAGTCGATAAAGAGATTGTTATCGATGATGTTGTTGTGGCCACCGTGGATCTGGACGCCGCCGAAATTGCCGTTCGACGTCCGCTCGAAGAGGTTGCCGTAGACCAACATGCCGCTGATCGCGTCATCAAAGCGAATGCCGGCCTGGCCGCACGGCACATGCTCGCCGCCGCCGATGTCGCGCCAGCGGTTGAAGCGGATCACCACGCCGCGGTATGAGGGATTGCACCACATGTCGATACCGCCCTGATCGTCCGATTCCTGAACCACATGGTGGACGTCGTTGTATTCGATCAGGTGGTCGTTGCCCTCGATGCGCATGGCGCTGGACGGCGCGTGATGGAAGTGGTTGTACGCGACGCGCGCGCCGCAGCCCTCCAGCAGCACGGCGGGGTTGTAGGTGCGGGAGCAGCGGCCGAAGTGGTGGACCTCGTTGTTCTCGATCTGCACCTGACCGGAGGTGAGGTTGCGGCGATTACCGCCGCCGACATGTATGCCGGTGTGCCCCAACGTGTGCAGCCGGTTGCCGTACAGTTTCAGGTTTGCGCTGTTGGGTGCAATGATCGCGCTGCCGCCCAAGCGGCGGATCACGCAACCGGCGACGATGGTGTTGACGCAGGCATTGAGCACAAGGCCGTGCTGCTGGCCGTATTCAAAGGTCAACCCTTGGAAGACGACGTCGCGCACCTGATCCGCTTGGATGAAGGGCTTGTCCCAACGTGAAAGCACGAGCGTGCTGAACCAAGGGTGGCGGTTCGGCCAGACATACAGATTGCCGGTTTCGCTGTCCATGTACCACTCGCCGGGCTGGTCGATCTCCTCCAGCAGGTTGAAGACGTAAAACGGACGCTCGGCGCGCACGCCGTATCCGCCCGGACGCTCCCTGAGCGTCAAAGTGCGGGCGGCGGTGTCGACGCCGAGCGGGACGGCGCAGACCGCCCAGAGGTGGTACCAGTAGCCGTTGGCCATAACGTCCTTGGCTTGCGACCAACGCGCCAGGCGCTCAGAGGTGAAGGTGAAGACGTGGTTGGTCGAATCAAGCACCGGGCCGGTCATGACCGTGCCGCTGTTCGGCCAGCGCGCGACGGTCAGGGGCTGGCCGTCCTCGAACAGTTCGCGCATCGTCTTATTGTTGATGCCGTAGCCGAAACTCTGCTGGGGCGCGAACGACGGATAACCCTGCGCCTTGAGGTCGGCCACCTTCACCTTGCCGCGTGCTTCGGCTGGCAGCCGTGCGAGCACGTCTTTGTCGCGCACGGTTCGCAGTTGGCGCACGCGGAAACCGCCGTCGAAAACCGGCCGTTCATCACGCCAGGCGCGGTAGACGACAGGCGCACCGCTGCTGCCGGAATCGATCTCAGTCAGCGTGAAGGTATTGGTGACCGGATAGGTGCCGCCGCGCAGATAGACGGTGACGCCACCGCGCGGCAGGACGCCATTTTTGCGCTGTGCGCGGATCGCGTCGCGCGCCCGTTCCAGTGTGGCGAAGGGCTGCTCAAACGTTCCCGCGCCTTGATCGTCGCCTTTGGGCGAGACATAGAAGGCGAGTGCGGGTTGCGGCAGGGCGGGCAGGCGTTGGCGGGGAGCCTCCGGGTCGCGGGCCGGGCGTCCCGCGCGCAGGTTGGCGCAGGCCTCGGCGCAGGCGCGCGCTTCTTCGGTCAGATGGGGCGGGGCGTTGGTCACACCGGCTGCGTCATGGAAGGCGGCTTCGGCCTGCTCCAGACATCCGGCCTGACGCCACGTCTGCGCCAGACCGAGTGCGGCGATGGCGCGGACGTACGCGGGCAGACGCGCGTCGTCGCGTACAGCCGCATAGTGGTCGCGCGCGGCATCGAAGCGGTCGGCTTGCCGCAGGATCCGGGCACAACGCTGACGAACTTCAGCGGCGTCGATCGGCAGCATGTCGGGGAAAGAGAGGAGCTGATCGAAAACGGCCGAGGCGGCATCGACGTTGCCTTCGCGCGCATGGGCGTCGGCGAGCGCCAAGGCGAAGAGGCGTTGATCATCAGCGTCAAGCTCCAGATACTCGGGCAGTTTGACCAGCACGCGGCTCGGCAATTCTGTGCCCTTGCGCGCGGCTTGGGTCAGTGCTTCGAGCGCCATGCCGCGCAGATGGGACGGCGCAGAAAGGTCATCGACCAAAGCGACACATGCTGCGGTGTCGGCGTTTCGACGCGCGACAGCCAGCGCGGCCCAATGCCGCCATGCGGCGGAGGCGTGCGTGTCAGACGCGATTTTCTGCGCGGCGCGGGTGAAGTCGGCGGCGCGTTCCGAATCAAGGGCGACCATTTGGAGGGCGCACACCTGCTCAGCCAACGTGTCGCTCAGCGGGGCACCGTTCAGCGAAAGTGCCGCGAGGGCCGGGGCGGGGAGGGCGCGGTCAAAAAGCGCGCATTCGTCAACCGCCATGCGTAACGAGCCCACGCCATGGTTGGCGAAACCGATCTTCAGCGAAGATTTCGACGGGATAAGGGTGCCGTTATAGGGGCTTTCGGCGGAGAGGGTGCCGTTGATGTAGAGACGCATGTGAGCGCCGTCCCACGTGGCGGCGAGGTGGTTCCAGAAACCGGCGCTCAGCGGATCGTTGGCGCAGAGCGTGATCGCGCCCTTCTCGCGTCCGATTTGAAAAGAGACCAGACGCGTCTTCCAATCGTAAACGACCAAACGCCAGCCGTCCGTGTATCCGCTGCCGCTGCACGCCAGCATGCCATTGGCGCTGCCGCCGTTGCCGGTCTGCGTGCCGGTACCGAGCGGACGCACCCAGAGGGTCACGGTGAAGGCATTGCTGGGGAAGAGAACGGACGCGGTCTCAAAATAATCACTGTCGAGCACCACCGCCGTCCGGTCGGCGATACGTCCGGGTTCGGTAGCGAGAGGCGCACCTTTGTACGGACGGTAGGCCAGTACGTTTTCCGAACCGGCGCGGTCGGGTTGCTGCGTGGCATCGTCGAACAAGGTGTAGAAACGCACCATGCCCGGTCGGCGCGCCATGTCATCCGCGTAGGCCTGCCATACTGCGACCGGAGTCTGCTGCGCGTACGCGAATAACGCCGTAGTTGCGAGCAGCAGACCGATTCCCCCATAAACTTTCCGCATTTGCATCTTCTCCTGTGAAAAGCGTTTGGGGTACCGTAACAAAAGAACGCCCAGCGCTCAACGTTCAACTTCTATCTCGGGTAATTGGTTAGCCCGCCGCCCACGCTTCACACTGGCATTTAAATGAAGATAACCTTGATCGCTGTAAGTTATAGGCAAGGAGTTTTCACCTTCAGAGTTCAGAGTTCGACGTTCAGTGTTCTGAGTTAAATACGTCTGTTGGCGTCTGTCGGGGTCGTAGTTTGACATTAGACTTTTCGTTTCCCCAGTAGCCTTGATACGTACACGGTCGACCGGTGCAAGGCGTTGTCGGTTTTCAACCGCACCACCATCCCTTCGGAGGTGCCTCAGTTGCCTTGCCACGGCAACAC
>DUPH01000242.1 GCA_012838435.1 Lentisphaerota bacterium
CAGCATCAACAACCAGAAGGCGGGCGGCCTCGACCGCTGTTTCACGGCAGACGACTTGATTGAAGGGCGTCTCGCCGTCCTGCGCAGCGGCAAGAAGAGCTTCTTCCTGTTGCGCGCCGAATAACCAAAAACGAAGGAGGTATCTGATGCGGATTGCGATTCAACGTATAGGGCGATTGCTGGCTTTGGCACTCGCGGCAGGATGGTTTTGCTCAGGGCTTGCCGACCCGTCACTGCTCGACTGGCGTTACTTCACCTATGAGGCGGTCACGCCGCAACTGGCGAATCCACTGCGCGATGCCAAGCTCAGTGTTTCGGGACAATGGAGTGACCGCGGCCCCCACTTTGTGGTCGATGGCAAAATCGACGCGAACGGCCACTGGGCCTGTGAACAGCTCCCCGCCGTCCTGACGATCGAGATGCAGAAGCCCACATCGCTGCAAGCCGCGCGCATCTGGTTCTACTACGGCGAGCCGCGCGTCTACGCCTTCTTCATCGAGACCTCACCGGACGGCACCAACTGGACGCGCGTGGCCGACTGGACGAAGAACGACAAACCGGCAACCGCAGAAGGCTTCATTGTCCCGTTCAAACAGCCGGTCGAGGCGCGTCACCTGCGCGTGACCATCACCGACAGCAGCGTGCGCGGTGCCGGCGGCCACATCGTTGAATTCCAAGTCTTCTCCGCTTCTGTCTCGCCCGGCCTACGTGGCCGTTGCGCAACGCTGGAGCGCATCACCACAGAAAACGCGCAAGGCGATGAGTCGAATACATGCTGGCGCGCCACTGCTTGGCGCAATGAACGCGTGCATGGCCAGTTCGTGGTCTGGTCCTCCGACCCGATCCCGCAACTGCGCCTGAGCGCCACCGCGTTACGGAACGAGCGCGGCGCCGAAATCCCCGCGTCGGCCGTCGTACCGCGCTTCGTCCGCTATGTGCTGGCCGACAAAAAACCGATGGGCGACATCCTCGACACCGCCGAGCGGGTCGATCTGCCTCCGGGGGGCTTCCGTCCCGTCTGGCTGACCGTCTCCGTGCCCGCCCGCGCCAAACCGGGTCTCTATCGCGGCACCCTCACCGTCACCGGCGCAGGCGGTCGCCACCTCCCATTCCCGCTCGAATTGAAGGTGCTCGATGCCCGTCTGCCCGACCCGGCGGAGTGGGCCTTTTATCTCGACCTCTGGCAACATCCGTGGGCCGTTGCGCGCTATCACGGCGTCGAGCCCTTCTCGCCTGAACACTACCGTTTTCTCGAACCGATCTACCGCGAGCTAGGCAACGCCGGTCAGAAGACGCTGACCGTCACCATCACCGACCTGCCGTGGAACCACCAGAACTTCGATGCCTACCACACCATGATTCCGCGCCTGAAAAACAAAGACGGAAGCTGGTCATTCGACTACACGCTGTTCGATGAGTACGTCGCCTTCGGACGGCGCTGCGGCGTCGGGCCGCACATCCACTGTTACACCATGGCGACTTGGGGCAACCGCGTCTCTTACACCGACGGCGAGACCGGCGACATCGTGCGCCCCGTCGTCCGGCCCGGCACGCCCGAACACGAGGCATACTGGGGGCCGTTCCTGCAAGACTTCGAGCGCCACCTCAAACGCAAGGGCTGGGTGGACGACACCTACATCGCGATGGATGAGCGCGGACCGGAAGACACCCGCGCTACGGCGGACTGCGTCAAGAAATTCGCGCCGCGTATCAAGATCGCCATGCCCGGCAACCAGCCTCCAAGTAAATTCAAAGGCATCGATCTCGCCAACTACTGCCAGTTCATCGGGCACATTGACGAACCGTTCCTGAAAGAAGTCGTAGAGCGCCGCGCCCAAGGTAAAACCACCACCTTCTACGTCTGCTGCGGTCCGCGCCGCCCCAACACCTTCACCTTCAGCCCCACAGCCGAACCGGTCTGGCTCGGACTGTACGCAGCCGCCAACAACCTCGACGGCTTTCTGCGCTGGTCCTTTGTCAACTGGCCGCGCGATCCCCTCTTCGACTCCAGCTTCGGCCCCTGGCCCGCCGGCGACACCTTCCTGATCTATCCCGGCCCGCGCTCGTCGATACGCTGGGAGATGCTGCGCGACGGCATCGAAGAGGCCGAAAAGATCCGCGTACTGCGTGCGAAGGGCGACCTCGCTCCGAACCTGCGTGACGCGCTGACCGAGTTCGACTTCAAACGCGCCAGCAAAATGGACGACGCAGCCCTGTCCGCCTTGGTGCAGCGCACGCGGCTTGCCATTGAAGCGGCTGCCGCCGCCGAATAGTCGCGCTATGCTCCTCCCCGACGGTTAGACGTCTATCCAATCCGGCGGCGGCGTTCACGTCGCCGCCGGTCGTGTATTCACGGCCCGCGCCCTAACGCCGTCGCGGATAGGTCTGGCGGTCGATCACGCTGCCGTCGAGGCGCTTCAACTCCACAGTCAGGCGACCGGCTGCCCGGTCGAAGGTGAGCAACAGGTAACTGGAGACACGCTCGCAAACCACGGCCTTGGCATCGCGGTAGACATCGCCGGGGCCGGCCATGCACGTGTTGTAGTAAGGGAAGCCATCGCTCTCCACGGCACGTTCAGCGAAGTATCCGAAACCGGTGATGCACAAGGTGCCGCGGCTGATCATCGTGTGCCATGCGCCTTGCTCCAGTGCGCGGCAACTGCTCTTCTCGTTCATCAACGTCACGAGAAAACCGGTAGAGGCCGCGCGGGTTTGCGCATCAAACCAGTCGAACTGCTCCGAGCCGCGGTGGTAGTCGTGACACGACTGGAAGGTGGTGCCAAAGTCGCTGACATGATGCAGGTCGAGCGCGAGAAAGGTGGCGTCGGCTTGCGGGATCGTGAAAGCCCAGCGCCAGCCTGGATCAGGCAGTGCAAAGACCGTGCGAAAAGCCGTCGCCGCAATATCGTAGACCTCGGTGCTGGTGCCCGGGCGTTTATTCTCGCGCGGACCGACCTGCTTATCGTGGTTACCCGTGATCGGCATAAAGGGCGTTGTCGCGAAAAGCTCGGCCTCGGAACGGATCAAGTTCAAATAAGGCTGGATGTAGCGCGTATCGCCCGGTTGCGATGGGTTGATGACCTGCGCCACGTTATCGCCCGCCGTCATCAGCAGATGCGGTTTGTCTGCCTTGAGCGCGGTCAAATTCGGCCGACGGGCGTAAGCCCAGTCGCCGACGACCGCCACGCGCACGCCATCCTCCGGACAGGTCTGAAACGCAAACGTCTCCGAACGTTGCCCGTCGGTTGCCACGCGGTAATGAATGGCAGTGCCACGTTGCGGTGTCGGGATTTCAACGTGATGTATGGTTTGCTCACCGGCTACGCGCACCTCGTGCGGACAGGAGGAATCCGTGCCGTAGCACACCTGCGAAGGGCCAGGGCGCGCACTCTTCCAACTTACGACTGTTTTATCAGGCGTCGGCGAACGGTGAGTCAGCCAGACCGCCTCAATTTGAGCCTGTGCGGCCAACGCCGCGCTCAGCACAATCACACACACTAGGGTTCTGCTCCGCATCATACGATCCTCCTAATTTTAAGCCTCTGCCACCCAACTCCTAAGAAACACCCCGACTAGTCTCCATGAGGGATAGGAAACATCGGCGATGCCCTTGATCTCGTTGTCTTTCGCATTCAAAGCGATAAATGCAACGCTCTCAGCACCCAGCGCCTCTGCTGCGGCATCGCGCATACCGATGTCATCCTCTGTGTCACCGATCACCACTGCCCGGCCATACGCTCCGTCCATCAACAACTCGCGTACCTGAAAAGCCTTCTCCTCGCGAGTCATGGGTACCTCCACACGCCAACCCGCATCGCCACGTCGTACACGCGTGCCGATAACTCGCAGATGCACGTCACACGCCGCCGCTCGCTGCCGGACTTTCTCCAGAAGAAAATGGAAGGATTTGCTGACCACCACAAAATCGCAACCACTACGAACAGCACTCAGCGCACGCCAGGCCGACGGATAGCACAACCGCGACACCAGCGCTGCGGCCCGATCCAATGCGACGGGCGTACAATACGGCATTATCCTGTGTACGAAAAAGCGTATCAGTCGTTCGTCTGCACTAGAAAGACTAAGTCGCTTTTCCTCGTAGGCACGGGTCAGCCGCCGCTGTAGCTTCTGAAGCCGCACGGCTTCACGCATAAGCCGAAAGAAGCAGCGCGGTTGTGACAGACTGATCAGGCAGAGCGCGACCAGCAAGTCAGCATTCGCGATACCGCGACACAGCGCGGGGCACAACCCGCGGTAGAGTGTGCCATCAAAATCCAGAATGACGAGGACTTTGTGCGCTGCGGGTCTTGTCATTGGGTCTGCCCCCTATCCAGTCGCACAAGCTTGTAAAAGACCTCTCCGTCCTTGATCTTTATGACGCGGAAAGCATGTGGATGTTCAGCCAAACTGGGCGCACACAGTTGAGTGACGTTCCCCCGCGTCCGGCGGTGATCTGTATGGGAGTGTCCGCAGAGCACCACCCATCGCGCGCCGGAGGCATCCATCGCCTCGACGATCTTTTCCCTGTCCGGATCAAGAACAGAACACCCGTGATACCGTCTGGCCAAAGCATCCATCAGACGCGGCGCCCACAGCATCCTGTGCAGACAGAAAAAATGCACTTCGTCCCGGTCGGAAACGGTGCGTATGGCTTGGAGAATATCAGCAAAAACAACCTCGTCTTTCGCGAACGGCAGAAAGAAAAAGCGCGTGTTATTGACAAGCGTACAGCCGTGCGTCGCACCGCACACATCGTTCCAGACCGTGCTGTTCTCCTTCCGTCTCGAAATGTCATGGTCGCCCTGAGTAACGACAACCGGACACTGAAGACGGCTCAAAATTGAAACACCGCGTTTCAGTGCCTCGATGTCGTCGCCACGATTCACGACATCACCGGTGATCACAACAACATCCGGTTTGATCGTGTTCCGAATTTGCGAGACCGCCTGCTCCAGATACTCAAAGGCTCTTCCGGTGCAGGGCCGGTGCAAGCGGTAACCACCCACTGCGATCTTGTGCGTCCACGGTGTATGCATGACCTTGCCCTGTGTATCCAGATGCAGGTCGGTCAGATGGACGATCGTCAGTCCGTCCCCTTCGGGTAGATGTCCGTCCCGCCTGCCTGACTGCCAAAAGCACAGCCCTAGGAAAAGGGCAATAACTCCCCAGAACAACCACCGTGTTTTGTTGTCACTTCGTTTTGACATCTTCGGGACACAACACTCCGTACGGCGAAGCAGACGTCGTCGCTTGGTCTTAATCCAACCACCTCATTACCGTCACTTTACCGAAAGCAACCGCCGAGGTGCAATCGATTAGTGCGGCGGAACAACAGCTTTCAAATGACGACGAACACGTCTTAAAGTTAAAGCAGGCGTTTGTTGCAGGACTGTTGTCAAAAGTTTTGGACTGATCTTTCTGGAATGACCAGATTTTGGGGGCGCGCTTCCTTCAGATTCTGTTACTTATTGACTCGCATCAACCCGAACAGCAAAATGGCGACCTGTCATGAGAACCACATACTCCAACAAATGCTTGGAACGGCGCGCTGTACGATCCGGGTGGATCATATTAGGAACGGCGGGAGTGTTTTTTGTTTTGTGTCTGGCGACTGAACTTAAAAATTTGGTCGACTTCTCTCGCATCATGGAGCCGTTTTTCGAGGCCGGTGACCTGAAGTTTTACAAGTCGACTTGGTTAGAGTATGGCGTGCGTAGAAGCTTGAGCGTCATTCCCCGGGCATTGGTTGGCAGTAGCGCCGTCTGGATGGGATGCGCGATTGTTCGCAAGAAGGTCCATACACGGATAGTAGGATGGGGTGTATGTGCGCTGTTCTTTTTCATCGGCGAGTTTCTTTTCGGTATCCTGATAAGCTCAGCGTATGGTTATTTCAACGTGCTGTTACGACCACGCGGTGGATCGTAATGCCGAGAGTAAAAGCCAAATCCCGTGTTTGGGGTTGACGCCTCTCCCCTTAGCATCGCACAATGGCAAGCGCCGGAAGGATGGTCTCAGGTTCCCTCGCAGAGCACCGGGAGGGGAGGGACGAGCGTCGCTCGTCCGCGGGCAAGCAGACGCTTGCCCCTCCCTGCGCTTCACAAGCCCGAAGGCAAGAGCTGGAGGGCAGCATCTGGGTGGTGCGCAAAGATGGAAAACTTTGTGGCCTTCGTGGTCTTTGTGTGAGGTTGAATGGGGTTGCGGGCTCCGCCCGCGCTAGCCTTGGAAGGAGAAGCAAATGAAAAAACGACTGATGACTGTAGTTGCGGCGTGTGCCTGTGTGTGCGCCGCTCTGGCCGAGACTGTTTTTTGGAAAGATGCGTCGCCGGTGACCCTCGACGCGACCAAGACCTTCGAACTGCGCATCGACAAGGCTGCCAAGACGGGTGACGTGTCGCTCTTGATCGCGCTCAGTGCGCCGGTGGACGACACGTTCTGTCCGACGGTAACACTCAACGGCGTGCCCGCCATCGAAGAAACACATGCCCCGCTGGCGACTTGGCTGCCCGGCTTCGATGCCACCCCTATCCGCTCCCCGCGAGAGACCCGTGAAATCCAGGCCGGCTATCGGTACGCCTTCCCCCTGTCAGCACTGAAAGCGGGCGGCAACACCGTCGCGCTCGGTCCCGCTGTCGGATCGCCCAAACTGCACGCGCTCGCGCTTGATGTAGACCCGACCGGTGAGATCGTCGTAGAAAACGACGACTTCCGCCTCGTTGTGGGCAAAGATGCGTGCGTGAAATCCCTCATCGTGAAAAAGACGAACGAAGAGTGCGCAGACGCAGGCATGCAGTTGCCGCTTTTCACGGTTACGCAGGACAGGCCGTTCCATAACGAGTTCAAGCTGATCCACCCCAACAAACGCACAGTTTGCCCCGCGACGCGTTTGCGGCGGAATGGCGACTTCCTCTACGTCGGCTTCGGCCATAACCTGTACGAGGCGCAGGTGGCGCTCAAAACCGCGCCCGGCTACGTAGCATTCACGCTGATCGATTTCGCGGTCGACCGCAAGCCGACCTACGACTACCTGCGCATGGATATCCCCCCCGTCACATCGTTCCGCATCCAATTGCCGGTCAAGAACCGCGCAAACTTCGGCAACTGGCTCAATGCGAGTTGGGACGAGAAGGCGGTCGTGTGCGTGGCTGGCACCTCGCCCCACCCCGACGTTGACCACGAAGCGCGGGCCGGAGCGAAAATCCTCTACGCTGAGGCGATGGCCGGCATCAAATTGCGCGGTGCCAGCGCCGCACTTCTTGCGGCACCCGGACGCGAGGCGTTTCTCGACGCGATGGACACGCTCGAACAGGACTTCGGTATGCCGCGCGGCGTGAAGAGCCGACGTTCGCCGGATGTGCAGGAAGCGATCTTCCACCTGAGCGGCCCCTCATTGCCGGGCGACATCGACGAGCTCATCGCCTACGCGCAGCAGGGCGGATTCAAGCTGATGACCATCGGTTACGGGAGCCTGTTCAAAACCGTGGGGAGCTGGGGACTGTGCGGCAACTACGATTGGCGGGACTCCTTCCCGAACGGCGAGGCCGACCTGAAGGCGATGCTCGACAAAATCAAGGCGGCGGGGCTCAAAGCCGGCTTCCACACGTTGCACTCGCACATCGGTCTGCAAAGCCGCTACGTGACGCCGGTCGCCGATCCAAGGCTCAACAAAACGCGCCGCTTCACACTCGCCGCGCCGCTTTCCGCCGCGACGAATGACACGGAAATCACGGTTTACGAGCCCACAACTGACGTGGTGATGTACGCCCCCTGCCGCATCCTCCAGTTCGGCGGCGAACTCGTCTCGTACGAATCCTACACAACGGAATCTCCGTACAAATTCCTCGGCGTGAAGCGCGGTGCGCATAAAACGCACGTCGTGGCGCATCCGCAGGGCGAGGTGGGCGGCATTCTCGACATCAGCGAATTCGGTGCGCCGATGAGTTGCTACGCCGATCAGAACACCGACTTGCAAGACGAGGTGGCGGCGAAGATTGCACGCGCCTACAACTGCGGTTTCGAGTACGTTTACCTCGACGGCTCAGAGGGCGTAAACCGTCCCTTCAACTACCACGTCGCGAACGCACAGCTCAGATACTGGAAGCTACTCGATCCCGAGCCCTCTTTCGGCGAAGGTGCAGCCAAAACGCATTTCGGCTGGCACATGCTCGCGGGCGCGAATGCGTTCGATGTCTTCCGGCCCGAAATCTTCAAGGCGAAGCTGCGCGAGTTCCCGTTCAAGCAAGCGCCGATCACGCAGCAGGACATGTCGCGCGTAGACTTCGGTTGGTGGTACTTTTTCAGCCCTTCCGGCGGCGCACGGCCCACGGTGGGCACCCAAATGGACATGTGGGAGTATGGCGCCTCCGTGGCGGCAGCGTGGGACTGTGCGATATCAATTCTCATGCCGGCGTCGGAGTTGAAGCGCCACCCGCGTACGGATGACATCCTTGAGATGATGCGGCGTTGGGGCGACTGCCGCAGACGCGGCCTTTTCAAAGACGAGTGGCGTCCGCGGCTCAAAAACTACGCGCAGGAACACCACCTTATCGTAGATGCCAAGGGCAATTACGATCTTGTCGATTATTCTCAGATCGCTGTCGGCGACGGCCAAAACCCGGTGCGCGCCTTCGTTTTCTCAAAGGACAACGCCACGTGGGTCGTCTACTGGCACGGTTCGGGCGAAGGGCGGTTGCGCCTCCCGATCGCAGCAAGCGCAGCGGCCCTCCACGACGATTTCGCCGGCAAGGCTGTCGCGTTCGAGCAGGATGGCGCGTCGATCATTGTACCTGCGGCGAAACGCCTCTACCTCAAGACAACGCTCACGCGCGATGCGGTCGAGCGGGCCTTCGCGGCAGCGGCGCTGCTTGGCAAGTAGGATTTAGGATTTACAATCGGGAAAGGAACGTCGACGTATGGTAGGTGCATGGTTGTTGGCTGCGGCAATTTCGCTGAATGGCAGTTGGGAATTCCGTTTCGAGGAGGGCAAGCCTTGCGCGGAAGCGGATCCCGCGTTCGAGGCGACGGATGTCATACAGGTTCCCGGATGTTTTGACGCGATGCCAAAATGGTTCATGAAAAGAGGCACCGGCCTTTATCGTCGGCGTTTCACATTGGAACGTCCGACGCAAAACGCGTGGCTGACAATCGACGGGATGGGACTTTACGGCAGGTTTTGGGTCGATGGCCGCGAGATCGGCACGAATGATTTGCCGTGGAGCCGCGTGAAGTTGCCCATGGGTGCCTTGTCGGCAGGAGAGCATACGGTCGTCGCGGCGATTGACAACCGCTTCGACTGGAACTATCAGAAGCTGGTGCGGACGTATTACGATTTCCATTGCTGGGGCGGATTCTTCCATGGCGTGTCAGTCGAACTCGACAACCGGACGTTGCACGTACGAACACGCGACTATCGAACGGGAGAAATCGAGCTTGAGGCAGTGGGCTTCGCCTCCGATGCCTTCGAGGCAGAACTCCTCTTCGACGGCCAACACACAATGTCGGCGGAGTTTCGCGAGGCCAAAACGGTTGTCCGCGTTCCGAACTTCAAACTCTGGTCGCCGGATCATCCCAATCTCCATACGGTTGCGATCAGGTCCACACACGACCAGACGGCGCCGACGTGCGCCGTGCGGTTCGGCATCCGGACGATCGAAGCGCGCAACCGAGGTATTTACCTGAATGGTGAACGTATCTTCCTCAAGGGCGTAAACCGTCATGAGCAGCAACTGCAACTGGGCGCATCGACACCCGAGGGATTCATGTTGGCGGACATCCAGAACCTAAAGGCGATGGGCGGGAACTTCATCCGCGGCGCACACTATCCGCAGTCGCAACGGTTTCTTGAGTTGTGCGACGAATGTGGTGTGATGGTCTGGGAAGAATCGCTCGGATGGGGCAATGGTCAACGGTACACCATGCAAAACGGGATCAATGAACTGGAGGACGCGAAATTCATTGAGCTTCAGCTTCGTCAGACGAAGCTCATGGTCAGGAACAGCTTTAATCACCCTTCGGTGATCATCTTTGCATTCCTGAATGAACAGAACTCGGCGCTGCCGTCGGCCAAGGCGTTGACCGACAGGTTGATCGCGACGATCCGCGAAGAGGATTCAGGCCGACTCATCACCTTCGCCTGCAACATCACCGAGAAGGACATCTGTCACGAGAACACCGATATTATCGCGTTCAATACCTATCCGGGAACGATCAACGGCTACCCAGGGGAGGCGGCCGAGCTTCGTGAGAAAATATTCAACATGAAGGGCTACGGCATCAACTGGGTCACAGCGCACTTCCGCCAAAAGTATCCCGACAAGACGATTATGATCTCGGAGATCGGTGTTGCCGGCGATTACGGCTCGTTTGATCCTTCAGCCCCGATCCGCAGCGAGGACTTTCAGGTCGAACACAACCGACTGGTCGCAGAGGCCGTGTATGGGAACGCCGATATCGCCGGACTTTGTTACTGGCAGTTCTTCGATACGCGCACCAGTGGGCGTGACTGCCTTGGCAGCGGAAAAAAACCGAATGCCATGAGCCGTGCCGGACTCTTCAACTGGTACCGTCAGCCCAAGCGTACGGTCGGCATGATTTCCGAGTGGTTCAGGAATGCCGTCCCTGAAAATCTGAAAACGCCATCGAAATAAGATAGCGAACGTCACACGCTGAGGACTATTTCACGTCTGCGCCGAGAGCACGCGCCTCCTCGACAAAGTCGGTTTCCAACTTCACGTTATCGATGTAGTACACGCCCTTGCAATTCGCGACGCTGATGAATCCGAGCCAGGTGACGCTGCGTGTCTCGGGATTGACGAATTTCAAGCCTGAAAAATGTTTGGGTTCCGCGCCCGGAGTCGTCACCGTGAGCTGCCAAGTGCCGTCGGTCTTAGAGCCGAAGCCCGCGCTGATCTCGATATGCGTCCAGACGCCCAGCGGCAGGGGTAATGGCGGCTGGTCGGCGAAGGTCAGTTGCCCGTTGCGGAACAGCAACTTCGGCCCGATGTAGTAGTGCGGCTTGCCCGGCTGTTGACGCCATTCCAAGCTCAGCTCCGCCCCCTGCTCCATGCGGACGTCGAAGGAAAAAGTCGTAATGCCTTCACGATGGTTCGGGGCGTACGAGAAATGCGGATTGAAGCCGTGTTCCAGTCCAGGCGCGTCGGTTATCTTCAGCGAGCGCTTGCCGGTTGCGGCGGTCTCTTCGGTCACCTCAATGTTGTCGCCCTTGCCTTCGACTCGAGAATAGGCACGGGAGGGCCGGCTGCCGACATCTGTATGCTCGAAGCCATCATAAAAAGTCACGGGCGGAGGGGGCGGCAGCCCCTGCCACGGTGGCGGCGCGGTAAACGCACGGGCCTTGGCAATCCAGGCGGGGTCGCCGTAGACCCCGGCCCGCGAGGTGTCGAACGGCACAAAGCCGAGGGCCAGCGCGGGAGAATCCGCCTGCAGACGGAAGTCGTTGTTGTCAAAGTCAACGAACTTGGGATCGGCGATGACCGATCCGGCGTCGCGGCCCATTTTTTGCCACTCTTCAAACGAGTGCCCGATAAAACGGATGGGCTCGCCGGACGGCTCCCAGTAGATATTGTTCTGCAGCTTGAGCCGGTCCCCAAACTCGGGAGAGTGAAGAACGCGCCCGTCACACCCGCAGATGATGTTCTTCTCGATCGTGACCGAATGGTGCGTCTCTCCCTTGAAGTGCATGCAGAATGTCACCGGGCCGCTGGGAGTCCCTTTGTCGCGGGGTCTGGAGACGAAGATATTGTTGCGCACGATGTTGTCCTTGCCGCTACCTATCTTGTAGCCGCCGTCGCGCACGTTGTAAACCAGATTGCTCTCGATGCGCATGTAGGAAACACTGTTGTCAGTGAACACGCCGTGCATGCCGGCATTTCCGTCACCGGCGAAATCATGGAAGACGTTGCCGCACACTACCGTGCCGGGCGCCTCGCCAAGCGCGTAGACGCCGCCCATATCAGCCAGCACATCCCATCCCAAATGGTGAATCCGGTTATACGAGATCGTGTTGCGTTTTGACGGGACATCACCGTAGCCCCAATGCCAGCCGACAGAAATACCGGAATAAGGCATCCCCGCGATATCGTTGTGCGTGATCTGGTTGTCGCCGCTGTGCCCGACAAGGATGCCCACAGCGTCCGGCCACACGCGCCCGGCATAGCGGATGATGTTGTTGTCGATGCGGCAGTGGCTAGTCAGTTGTCCGGCATCGCTCGGCCTATGCGCAGTCGGCCCCAAACGCACGCCGCCAGCACCGAGATCCTCCAGCAGGCAACGCTCCACGACACAGTCGCGGCATCCATCCCGGAACCAGATCCCGTAGGTGCCGGTCCGCCGGATCGAGCAGTCGGCGAAGACAATGTTGCGCGCGTAATCCGCCATCACGACGGCGTCGACGCGAGCGGCGGCCTGCCCCGGCCACATGCCTTCCTGCGGCATGAGATAGGCGGCGTACTCAAAGGTCAGTCCTTGGAACAGGATGTTTTCAACCCGCGCACCCCCTGCCTTGCCGGCGAGGCGGAGAAGGGTTTCCGGCACCGGCGCCACGACCTCCGCCTTGGCCATGTCCTCGCCGGGGCGCGGCATGTAGAAGAGTGTGCCGTCGCGGTCAAGGAACCACTCGCCCGGCGCGTCCAGCGCTTCGCGGAAGTTACTCAGATAGTAACGCTCCCGATGCGTGTAGCGTCCGAACCCCGACTTATAGCTGCCTGTCAGTAGAACCAGACTGTGCTCTGGATCTATGCTCACAATACGGTGCCGCGAGACATCCCAGGAGTGGTACGCCGAAACCACGACATCGCGCAATCGTTCCGGCGGCAGCTTTAACAGCGGCGCGATGTCTTTGGAATGCGCTAAAAACGCGCGGTCGCCGATCGGCCCGGATTCTCCCGTCTTGGGGTCGATGCCGGTCTTCACGGTACTTTCGATGTAGGCGTAGTGCCCGTTCGGCGTGCGGGCCGGCACAGCGAGACAGCCGTTGACGTAGAGCTGCTCGATGCGCCACTTGCCGTCGCGGACGTCCGGCACCGTCGTCTTTCAGACGCCGTCCCCGCAAGGCTCGAACCCAGTGATGCGCCGTCCGCCGCTAATCACCGGCGTTGCACCGGACGCAGCCGCGTAAGTGATGCGACCGCCGACACGTCCCGAATCCTCCGGCGAAAATTCGACAGGCTCCACAATGGAATACACGCCGTTGCGGAGAAGGACGAGGATGTCGCGGTCCGGCTCCGCCTGACGCAGCGCACGCACGGCATCACGCGCCCGCGCCAACGTGGCGAACGGACGCTCCTTGGTGCCGGGATCGGAATCCTTGCCGTTCGGCGCAACCCAGAAGTCGGCTTGCGCCTCACAGAACAACGTCACGCTGGACTTTCCACAGATGATCGCATTGTTGGCGACCCGGCTGGTCTTCTGGATGGACTGCAATCCCTTGTTGTTGGTGTGCGGCACAAAATAAGAGCAGGAGGACGAAACATCAAGCCGCAACACATCGCCGGGACTGATCCTGAAGGCGTGATCTGAAAAACAGAAATCCACCGCCTTCTCCGTGCCCGGCACATAGTCCGGCGTAACGTAGCACAGCGACGTGATGTCGTCACGAAGCGGATAGGCCACGCCGTCCTTGACCAAACTCAGGCGCACATAGAAACAGGTGTCCTCGCAGTCGGACGTGCAGACGAGCCGGGCGGTCATGCGTCCGCGCACATCTAACTCCTGTGTGAACGGCTTCGAAAGGAAACTGATAACGTCAGGCCGGAAATTCGGCGGATCCTGCACGGGCATGCCCCCGAAGTTCAGACAGAGCCCGCCCTTAAAGGGAACGGGATTCTTGGGGTCGTAGACATAGGAGATGGCGGCAGGCGTCCCCGGCTGCGCATCCAGTGTTCTGTTGTTCAGATAGAACGTGTGCGGAACGGGGCCGTTGACCAGTTTATCCGTGTGGTGCCAGGCATTTTCATAAAGCGCATAATAACTGGTTTTCCCTGGCTGGATGAAAGTGAGCGGCGTCCCTTTCCGGATATGATCAAACCACTGGATGGTGCTGTTTGGACAAACCATAGCCAGCAATCCTTCGGGAAACTCGACCGGCATGCTGTCCTTCTTGCTGTACTTCACCAGATTGTTGCCGCCGTGGTCGTACGCGCCGACGACCAACGCGCACCGGGCGCGTTGCGCCGCAGGCATTCTGGCCCACATGTCGAAAATGCCGCCGGTGTAGATGTCGTACATACCGGTTGTCAGCAAAATGGGGAAGGAGGCTTTGGTGACCGCCTCGTAGGAGTCGTAGCCGCCCTCGACGGTCTTCCAGAACGGATCATCTTCGCGGGGATGCGCGAACACCGAGTCGAGCCACGGCACCGCCTCGCCGAAGTAACGCTTGGAAAAATCGCAGAGCGGCAAGTCGCAGAATGACACGGAGCGGTCGCGTTGCAACTGCGTGTTCTTTTTCTTGTAGCCGCCGATGAACCAGTTGCCATGCAGCCCGATCTTAAAAAAACCGTTCCGATAGACGATGTTGTACCGGTTGCAATCCTGAACCGCCAAGACAGCACCTTTGATATCCGGCGGGTTGGTGTCGATATACAGGAAGTGAACGCTGGACAAATAGCTTCCGCCGTTCAAAAAAATCTCGCCGTTGTAAAAGGGCAGCTTCCGTATCCATTCCAGAAACGCCAGCCCATCCGCGCGTTCCGTAACATAAGGGATCCAGTCGCCCCCGCTGCGTCCGCACCCCCGGCAATGCTGCGTGATCCAGACATAGCTGTCCGGTGTCCACTTCTGGCCGGCGAACGTCTCGGGCTTGACCCGCTCGTCTTTGACATACGGGTTGCGCTGGATGACAATCGGGCACTTCATGCCGTCAGGCGGCACGGCACCATACGTGTACAGCTTCACGCCATCCGGCATGGATACCATCTCTTCGAAATAACGGGCCTTGGCGCCATTAGGACAAACCGCCTCAATCACCTGCACATCCGCACGAAGCAACGGAACCATCGCCAGCAGGCTAACCCCGATCAATAATTTACGCATTTTTCCACCATCCTTACCATTAACATTGACAGCGTAAACAATACGCCGCGCTTGGCGCGGCGTAGGAGTAAGCCGACCACTTCCTGGTTCGCGGCCCGTTCCCTGCCCGGCGTGCGGTTCGAGGGATACGCCTTCATCTCCGCCGATTTACGGACTGATACGGATCAGGTTGGCATCGCCCTCGACGGATTCTTCCGTCTCGTAGAAGCCAGTGATTTTTTCTCCGGTGTGAGTCCCTATCAAATGAATCATGTCGTGCTCATCCACGTTGGCCGGATCACGGCCCTTCGTGTAGAGGAACCCGCTGGCGGGGCCCTCATTCAATGAGAAGAGTCGACCGATATAGTTGTCGCCGAAACCGACAATGTTCGTGACCAAGCCGCGCGAATCGACCTCCAGCCGGATTGGGCGATGGAACATGGCGCCTGGAAACGATGTTTGTGTCAAGAGGCCCGTCCAGACCCCCATGCAACGTGATTCGTCCTGCACGCGGTGGATGACGCCGCCTGTACGGGGGACACTCAGCACGATATGGTTGCGGTCCGCGAAGCCGCCGCGCACTTGGACCTTTTCTTCGTCGGTGATGAAGGTGAGATCGACCACGCCCGTCGTCCCAACGGTAAAGTATCCTGAAGGCGCCGGGGGATGAAAAACGAGCTTTCGCTGATGATCCCATCCTCCAGAGCGATGAAGTGATTGTGTCCGTGGGACTGGTCGACGATCATCCAAGCACTGCGCATGTCGGCGGGTGTGAAGGATTGACTGACCCGGTAGAACATCGGCACAGATACCATGGTCGAGGTGTTTGTAGTCACGATATTGTCCAGACCGTGCCAGTTGTTTGACCAGGGACCGGAGGGGTGAGAAGCCCACTGCACGGTGAACCCATGTACGCCGGGCGCATTAGTCCAGGCCAGCCAGCCGTTGCCGGAGAAGGATACGATGACGGGAGGATCTTCGGCGGGGGCCAGCAAAGTTATCGAGCTGACGAGCAATAGAAATGCCGTGGCAGTAATGCCGCCACGGAGTATGCGCGTCCGGCTCCAAGCAGAGGTATGGATAGACATAAGCAACTCCTTTCTACTACTAACCGACACTGGATACAATCCAGTATACAACTCACTTCCACTACTAAATGACACCGGACACAATCCGGCATCCCAGCGTTCGGCGGGGATGGTACATGATGCGGACAGAAGTGTCAACCTTCAAAAGTAATAATCAGATAGCCGCCCCTTTCGTGTACCACAGGCTCACCCAATAAAAACAAAATCCCCGCTCATGCGGGTGATGCCGTTCTCATTAAACGTATCCACCGTGAACCAATAGGGAACCCCCGCCGATTCCGAAAACACGAAAGCCCGCAACGGCAAAGTACCCAGGCTTCGTACCGCAATCAATGAGCTGAAGGTGCCGCGTGGTTAGAGGATTATCCAGTTCGTTACGGCGGGACAAGTCAAGAAATCAAGGAGCCACACCACCCAGCAGTCGGTGGATCAGGCCGTCAAAGCCATCTGCGACATCATGCGCCGCGGCAACTGCGCCGGCGTCATGCAGTACGTGCCCGAGTTGACGTGTGTCCTCTTACAGCACCCGCTCGGCGAGTTCCGGCATCGCGTCGATCGCGAGGTTCCACGTCTCGTCCTGCGGCTCGCCAAAGCCAAAGCGGCAGAAACAGCGGCACAGGCCGGCGTGCCGGGCGGCGGCGAGATCGGTGAAGTTATCCCCCACCATCCAGTCGTCAGCATCCAACGCCACGCCCATCTGTTCGGCCGCAAACCGCAGCGGCGCCGGGTCGGGCTTGAGTGTCGGCGCGTCGCCGCCGCCTACCACCGCGCCGAAATACTGCGCAATGTCGAGACCTTCGAGGATCAGGCGCGTGACAGGACCGGGCTTGTTGGTGACGACCCCCATCCGCCAGCCAGCGGCGCGAAATGCCTCCAAGGTCTCGACGACACCGGAATAGAGGACAGTACGGTCCAGACAGTGCGCAGCGTAATGCACGCGCTGGCGCGCCAGCATCGCATCCCACAGGTCAGGACGCTCGGGTGACGCCCGCTCAATCAGCAGGCGCACCCCCTCGCCGACGCACGCCACCACCTCCTCGATCGTTCGCGGCGGCAAACCAAAATCTTGGCGAGTAAGGTTCACCGCGTACGCCAGATCGGCGCGCGAATCGATCAAGGTACCGTCTAGATCAAAAAGCAGCGTTTTCACCGACAACCGTCTACGCCCAGCCGCGCTGCTTGACCGCCTCGGCCACCCGATTGACGGCAATCATGTAAGCGGCGTCGCGCATGTACAGTTTCCGGCGCTTGGCCAAGTCATAGACCGCCGCAAAAGCGGACGTCATCTTGGTATCAAGCTTGGCGAGCACCTCGTCCTTCTCCCAGTAGTAGTTGGTGTTGCACTGCACCTGCTCGAAATAGCTGCATGTCACGCCACCCGCGTTGGTCAGGAAGTCCGGCGAAACGAAGATGTCGCGCTGCTTGATGACCTCGTCAGCCTCGGGCGTGGTCGGCCCGTTTGCGCCTTCGACGATGACCTTCACGCTCTTCGCGATCTTCGTCACCGTCTCGCGGTTGATCTGGTTCTCAAGCGCCGCTGGAATCAGGATATCTACCTCCTGCTCCAGCCAAGCCCCGCCCGGCAACCGCTCGTAGCCCAGTTCACTCGCGCGGTCCTTGTCGATGCCGCCGAACTTGTCCGTGATGCCGCGCAGTTCTTTGAGGCAGATCCCATCCTTCTTACGGAAGGTATACGACACCTTGTCCGCCTGATCCCAGCACGAGATCGCAACCACCGTGCCGCCGAGTTCCGTGTAGCGCTGCACGGCATGCTGCGCGACATTACCGAAGCCCTGCACGCTCGCCGTGGTTTTCGCCAGATCCATGCCAAGAACCTTCAGCGCCTCGCGCAGCGTGTAGATCACGCCAAAGCCCGTGGCCTCCGTCCGTCCCAGCGAACCGCCCATCCCCACCGGCTTGCCGGTGATAAAGCCCGGGTAACGACCACCGTGGATCGCTTCGTACTCATCGAGCATCCAGAGCATGTGCTGACCGTTGGTCATCACGTCCGGTGCCGGCACGTCGCTGACCGGCCCCACGTTGCGCGCAACCTGGCGCACCCAGCCGCGGCAGATCTGTTCCTGCTCGCGCAGACTCAGGTGGTACGGATCGCAGATCACGCCGCCCTTGCCGCCGCCCAGCGGGATATCGACCACCGAGCACTTCCAGGTCATCCACATCGACAGCGCACGCACGGTGTCGACCGTCTCCATCGGATGGAACCGGATGCCGCCCTTCGCAGGACCGCGCGCGTCGTTGTGCTGCACACGAAAGCCTTTGAACACACGGACCGTGCCGTCGTCCATCCGAACCGGAATCGTAAAATGATACTCGCGCAACGGTTGGCGCAGAAGTTCCCGTACTCCCTCGTCTAATTCGAGCAATGCCGCCACTTTGTCGAATTGCGCTTGCGCTAACTGAAACGGGTTATATGAACTATTTTCCATTTTTTCTTCAACCTTTCCCATCCTCGCCTGACGAGGGCGACTGTTTGAAATACGTCGATCGTCGTTTATACTAAAGCGGCTCCCAGCCCGCAATGATAAATTTTAAAAATCGCACTCACTTCACCGTCACGTCGATCACATATACCTGACGCGAGCCTTCGTGGACCGAGTTGAACGCCAGCATCTTGCCGTCCGGACGCCAGCGCGGGTGCAGATCGCAACGCGAGTATTGTTCGCGGTACAACTCCGGCACAAAGAACCCGCCGAGCGGCAACACCGCATGATCCGCCATGCGCATGACCATCAACTTGCGCTCGCTCAGTCTATCCGGATAGGTGTCGGTCGCCATCCATTTACCATCGTCCGAAAAAACGCCGTGCCCATCAAAGTCCAGCAAGCCCTTGCCCAGACGCGTGTAGTCCTCCTTGCCGGGCGTGAAAAGCACATGACTCCATACGGCGTCCTTGTACTTAGCGGTGACCATCAGACGGTCACCGTCGAGCCAGTTGAAGTGCGACCCGCCCCAGCCATCCGGGAAACAGCGGCGCACGTCACTGCCATCCCGATTGCAGGTGAACGAGGTGGTCTCCCACTTGCGCACCACTTTCTGGCCCGCGAGGTTCTCAACGGTACGCGCCAACCAGAAGATCTTCGATCCATCGCGGCTGAAAACCGTGTGGCAGAAATAGGCCAGCGCCTTGGGATCCTTGACCTGCGGCATGCGATCACGCACCGAGGCAATGGTGACGATCAACCGCGCCTCGCCGTTCGCCAAATTTACGAGCCAAAGCCCGTCATCCTCCGGCCAGACCGTATCAACGCGGGCGTCCTGCCCATTGCCGCCATAGCCGTAGTCCGGACGCGTCAGCCGCAGCCGCGCATAGTTGATGCTGACCGCCCAACGGCCATCCTGCGAAACCGCACTCACCGGGAACGGCACCACGCGCCGCGTGCGCTTCTCCATGTCGTAGACGACCGAGACAAAACGGCCGTCCACCAGATCGTTAAAGATGAACTGCGTCTGAGGCGCGGTGCCGAGCCAGTGCGCCATGGTCGCCTCTTGGAAATTCCAGCAGCGCGTCTCGGTCAGCGGAATGAAGCGATTGCCATCCTGCGCGTCCACCACGCCCAACACGGCGACATCCTGCTCGGTGGGCAGGCGGTTCTTGACATCGGTTTCCAGCACCGTGGCGTACCGGCCATCCGCGCTCCAAGCGTTGATCGCATAGTAGCTCGCAAAAAGGTGATCTTTCGGACCGGATGTGATCGCGCGCGGCGCGGAGAAAACGGGGAAATCTCCCGCCAGCGCCACCCCGGCCAGCACCGTACAAACCAAACACAATCCTGCTCTTTTTTTCATTATGCGTCTCCCTTAATGAGTTCATCCCACCGCTGCTTCTGCTTGGCGATCTCCTTGAAACGCGCCTCGTTGTCCGGCTTGTCGCCGATCTCCAGCAGACAGAAACCGCTCCAGCCGATGCGCTTCAGAAAGGCGCACTGCGTCTCATAGAACTTCGCCGCCGTGTAGCTCGCCGCCGTGAGATCGTGTACGTGTACGGTGCTGCCGAGATAGGGCGCGACCTTCTCAAGGTTGGCCGCGAGTCCCTCACCCTTCGTGTCGCGGAAGTCGCTGTTAAGCTTCAGCCGCAGGCCGGGATGATCCACCGCCTTGGCGATGGTCGCCAGATGCGGCAGCAACCCCGCGCTGCCGTGCGCCTCAAGCCGCAGTTCCACGCCAAGGGATGTGGCCACAGGTGCCAGAAGCTTGAGCGACGTCGCGATCTGATCGAGCGTCTTCTCCTGCGGCACGTCTTTATGGAAATCATTTGGGAAGACGCGCAACCCGCCCGCGCCGAGATCCGCGCAGAACTGGAGCATCTCCTTAGTCCGCTCAATCGCCCGCGCAAGCCGGGCGGCGTCAGGCGAGTCGTAACGCTCGCCGCTGGCGACACCGACCAGCTTGACCGGGCTGTCGGCAAAGCGCTTCGCGGCCTCGGCACGCGCAGCCTTGCTGCTGGTGAGTTCCAGACCATGCGCGTACTTCATGTCGGTCCGGATCTCGACCCCGAACAACCCGAATCGCGGCAGAAACTCAATCAGCTCGGCAACCGTCCACCGGCTCCCGATCTGGTAGGTGGTCAGGCCCAACTGCACCCCGTTCTTCGCCGCGCGTGCCTTTGCCGCAGGCACCGCCAAAGCTGCGGCCAACGCCGCACCGCCACTCATCATGAAATCGCGCCGTGTCATCATCTTCCTCCTCTGTGTGCCTCGTTCCCGCCGTCTCTTGCGCGGCATGATACCACAACGCCATACCGCGCCCGAAACGACCAGGGCAGTGTCGCACATTCCAAGCGACTTGTCTACCCCGCCATTTCGGCAACAGGCTCAACCTGCGATCATTTTGTAAACGATAAGTAGCGCCATGACGACAAGAATAACCAAGGCAAAGATAGCCCCTTCGTTTCCTTTAAATTTGGACATGGTATCCTCCAACTGTTGAACGTGAAGACAATGCGATCAACCGCATGACGCGGTTGCGTACAGAGAAACGATCGGTCGGCAAGCCCATCTCGATCCCGCCGTGCGGAATACACGTAAAAAGGCATGCCGCCGACATCGGCATTTTCAACAGAGGAGTTGCGTGGAGCGCGCCACGGCCTGTCGGTCACAGTGCCCAGAGGCATGCCGACCGCCGCGTCTTAGATCCGCGCGCATGGTTCGTAAAGACGAGAGAAGTAGGAGCCGCGCCCACCTGTCGCGGCCGTCAATCCACCGGGGACAAGCGTGCATGGCCGGCGGCGTCCATTCGCGCCCATCGGGCAATACAGCGTAGAGTGTCGGCCGCTGCACGCAGCCGGAGAGACTAGCCCCCTCTCCGGGGCATGTCCCGGCAGACAGCGCCCCCAGTCCGCCGGTGGTTCCACCGAGGTCATGCCCCGCATCACGCACGCCGCCCAGCCAGAGAAGCACGGCACAGAGCAGAAGCATTTCGCCTGCCCGCACCGCGCCCCGCAGCCATTTCCTGACGCGCATCCTACGGAAACATGACCTTACTCCAACCATGGGAGAGAGCATACCAGACCCCGCGCACAGCCGCAAGCGATTGCACGTCGGGCAGAATTGCGGTAACATGATGGCAGTTCGTGTGGCACTGTACTGCTTACAGAATGAACGGCGCACCGTGCGCGTTTCTCGTCCACCCGACAGTGAAATACAGCATGTGTGACGCTTCCAAAAAAAGGGGATCGGCCCTCGGCAGGCACCTTCAATCACGGCTCACTTCAGGGCTCGTGATTTTCATTCCCATTGCCATCACGCTATTCGTCCTGCGCGCCACGATCCGGCTGCTCACGTCGTTCGTGCTCCCCTGGCTGCGGAACCTGCCCTTCAACATTCCCGATGCCGCGCTGGTAGCCGTCGCGCTGACGGTTATGGCTATTTCCGTCTACATCACCGGGCTTGTCGCGGCCCACTTCTTCGGACGCCGACTGATCCGCTGGGGCGACCGTCTCCTACTTAGGCTACCCATCGTGAAGCCTGTCTATTCAGCGTCGAGACAGGTTGTGAGCATCTTCGCATCGCCTTCAAGAACGGCGTTCCATGCCGTGGCTCTGGCCGAGTTTCCCCGGAAGGACTCCTTCTCCGTGGGGTTTATCACCGGGACAATGATCGACCCAGAAGGGGTGCCGATGTACTGCATTTTTATTCCCACCACGCCCAATCCGACAACCGGGTTTATTATCATGCAGCCCGAAGATGAAACCATCGTGACCGACCTCTCTGTCGAAGAGGGCGTCAAGATGATCATTTCAGACGGAATGCTGTCGCCGCACTCGTATCGGACCCGCACCCTGCCGCCGATCAAGCGAAAAACGAAGAACGCCCAACGCCCAACGCCGAACTCAGAAGGATGAAAGTTGAAGCTTGTCGTGGAATGCCGAGGCAAATGTCACGCCGCTCACGAGAGATGTAAAAAATTTGCGGCGGCAAGCGGGTTTCCGCGCGACGCCGCTTTGATTTTGTGGCAAGATAACTAGGGCTGACAGATGCGAGAACGCAGTACCATGGCGTTACCAAGGTAGTTCCATGATTTGAATGTCTAATGTCAAATTACGACCCCAAACCGCA
>DUPH01000243.1 GCA_012838435.1 Lentisphaerota bacterium
CATCTTCATGATGGCCCCCGGATAGGACGGATCCACAAAATTGGGTGCCGACATGTAGATGTTGCCGTGCCGGTCTTGCGTCAATCCGTCCGGCGTGTTGACATGATCGCCGAACTGCTTGAAGAGCTTGGGCCGATACCGTTCATTCACCATCTCTGCGGCCTCTGCCGTCTGCATCGACGTCGCCACCACCAGCCCACAAACCAAACCCGCCCACACCATACGCTTCATGATGGATTCCTTTCTTTTAACCTGTACCCGGACGTTGATAAGCCCACACAGGGTCACCCTCGACCCCAGTCGAGCGCATGTTTTAGATCGTACCATGCCATCGCCTTTTTGGCAACGCCAACTCTCCGATTTTTTTATTTTATTTTTCGTATTGCTTTCGAAATCATTATTTATTACTTTGTGGTCTGGATCGGAGGTAATCAGGTTGTTGCGGTTCTGTCGGCCCCGGGAACACTTTTGAGCATTCAATGATGACGGTAAAAAAACATACACGCATCCTGCCGGTGCTGATGTGCGCCGTATGGACATGCGCAGCCGAACAAAAAGCGGCGCTCACCTGTGATGTCGCTGTCATCGGCGGTGGCAGCGCCGGATTCGCGGCAGCGTGGTCCGCCGCACATCTCGGCTCCTCTGTCATCCTCGTCGAAAAGGAGTCGATGCTGGGCGGGACCTCCACCCTCGGCGGCGTCAACAACTGGGAGCCGGGCATGGGCGGAACAGGTGTGCCCTATCGTGTCTATCAGCGTTTGCGGCAGATTCCCGGCGTTGCCGGCGTCTATCGCTTTGACCGTCACCTCGCCTGGCGCAAGCCGTGGGAGAAGTACACCTTCCCCGGCGGCATGATCGAAACCGATCCCTGCGTCTCCTACGCCCACACCCTGCGCCGCCACGGCCCCGGCATGGGCAACGAGGCGTGGTTCCGCGAACATTGCCGCGGTGTGATCTTCGAGCCGGACGCCATGGCGGAAACCATGCTGGCCATGTTAAATGAAACCGGGCGCTGCCGCGTGCTGCTCAACACGGCTTTCTGCGAGGCGCGCCACGCGGACGGCACGGTCAGCGCGGTCTCGCTCAGCGACGGCACGGTCGTGCGCGCGAAAATCTTCATCGACGCTACGGACGCCGCGCTCTGCGCCCAACTCGGTTGCGAACTGATGACTGGACGCGACCGCCGTGCCGACTTCAACGAGCCCGGCGCACCACCGGAGCCGCTCATGCGTCTCAACGGCGCCACCCTCATGTATCGCATTACGCCGCTCGCGAAAAATGAGCCCGACCTGATTGAACCGCTGCCCGAGGGCATTCCCGAAAAATGCTGGTGGCAAGGTGGCTTCCCGGTTGCGTTCGTCGGTCAATATCCGAAGGGCGGCCGCTTTGTCAACATGCTGCCGACCATGCGCGGCGAAGAGTATCTCGAGCTAGGTCCCGAGAAAGCGTATGCGGAGTGCCGCCGCCGCGTGTTGGCGCACTGGCATTGGTATCAGAAGAACTACGACGAGTTCCGGCGCTTCCGGCTGAAATCGATCTTTCCGGTCATGGGCGTGCGCGAGACCCGCCGTGTGCGTGGCGAATATGTGCTCAACCAGCGCGACCTGATCGCGACGCTTGCCAATCAAAAACACGACGACATCATCGCCATCGCCGACCACCCGATGGACAACCACGGCGGCGGCGGACCGAGCGGTGAGTTGAAAGGCCCCTACGGCATTCCGTATCGTTGTCTGTTGCCGTTGAAAACCACGAATGTCCTGATTGCCGGACGCGCTGCCAGTTTCAGTGCCATCGCAGCTTCAAGCTGCCGCCTTTCCCGCACCATGATGCAACTCGGGCAGGCAGCCGGTACAGCCGCGCATCTGTCGTGTTCGGGCAGTGTCCCGCTGCGCGAGGTACAGGCTTCTGAGATCCGCCGCGTGATGGCGGAACGCATCGACCAATTTGTGAAAGAACTCGCTGAATGACCAAAAAACGCAATCGGAAACAGCAGATCCTTGAACTGCTGATGGAGCAGCCTGAACTCTCCGTCAGTGAGCTGAGCCGCCACTTCGGTGTATCGGAGGTCACGATCCGCAGCGACCTCCGGGAACTTGAGGCTCAAGGCCATCTGGTGCGCCAGCACGGCGGCGGCCTGCCGACCCTGCACACCAATGTGGCCGAGCGCCAGCGCGCGCGCATCGACGAGAAGACCCGTATCGCGCGCGCGGCCGCCGACCTGATCAGCGATCTCGACGACGTGATGATCACCGCGGGCACCACCACCTCGTTGATTCCCCGCTTCCTGATTGGTCGGCAGGGCGTAAACATCGTGACCAACTCCACCCTGCTGCTGCCCTTCGTGCGCCACACCCCCGGTCTCTCAGTGACCCTCACCGGCGGCGAGTTCCGCCCCGCGATCGAAGCATTGACCGGACCGGCCACGATCCGTGAACTTGAGCAATTTCATGTCGGCAAAGCGTTTCTGGGATCAGACGGCATCACCGCCGACAAAGGCACCACTGCGGACGGCGCGGATATTGCCGACGTCTGCCGCCGCATGTCACAGCAGGCACGTCAGACCATCGTGCTGGCCGATGCCTCCAAACTCGGGCGCGAAGGTTTCGCTCACATCATGCCTGCATCCGAAATCGACATCCTGATCACCGACACCGCCGCCCCGCAAGACGAAGTCGAACGTCTCCGCAAGAAGGGTGTCGATGTCCGAATCGTGTGAGGATCCTAGCGCCTCCCCCTTCGGACGGAAAACGGAAGCTTTCAACTCCCCCCCTGATGGTGTAACATAGCCACGTTTTTATTCCATCGCAAAGCAGTCTTTGTGAACCGGCCGTGAAACTGTGCCGACAAGGAGCGAAACATGAAGCATGCATCAACACGTCGTGCGTTTCTGGTGCAAGCTGGCAAGGCGGGAACCCTGCTGGCTGGGGCAGCCGCCCTGACCGGACACGCCAACAACCCGAAAACGGAGGCAAAGCAAAAAATGGCAGATAACAAGAAAATCTTGGTTGCGGCGGATCCCTTCGCCGTGTCGCTCAAAGATCAGATCGACGCATTCTTGAAAGAGAAAGGGTATGAGGTAACGGACTACAGCAAGGCGCAAGGTCAAGACCGCCCGTACTACGACAGCGCAGTCGCGGTCTGCGAAGCCATGCAGGCGGGAGCGGCTCCGCGTGCCATCCTCTTCTGCGGCACGGGCATGGGCATGTCGATCGTGGCCAACCGTTTCAAAGGCGTGACCGCCGCCGTCGTCGAGTCGGTTTTCGCCGCTAAGATGTGCCGCGCCATCAACAACGCCAACGTGCTCTGCCTCGGCCAGATGATCTGGGGTCCGGACATGGCCAAAGCTGCGGTCGAAACATTCCTGAACACGAAATTCACGGAAGGTCTTGAGGGCCTCTCCGAATTCCTGCACGGTGCCTGCAAGAAGGTCGAATCCATCCGGCCCTAATGCCCTCGGATAGTGCTTAAATAACTAAAAGGTGACTCAATATGGATCAACACGCTCTTGACCTCTTGCAAGCCTTGGTGGCCTTGCCGACGCCGACCGGATTCGAGTACGACGGCATGGCCTTGCTCTCTCAGTATCTGAAGAAGGCTGCGGTGCCCAATCTCGCCATTGACGTCCACGGCAATCTGCGCGCCTGCCTCAACCCCGACGCGCCGCTGCGAGTCATGATCGAAGGCCACTGCGATGAAATCGGCTTCATGGTGCAGTACATCGACGACGACGGGTTCCTCTACATGTGCCCGCTCGGCGGAGTGACCGTGCCGCTGGTCGCGGCCGAGCGTATTGTGATCCAAGGCCGGAACGGCAACGTGTTCGGCGTGTTCGGGGTGCGTCCGCCCCACCTGATGTCTGCCAAAGACAGGGAAAAGGTCGCGCCGCAGGAGTTCAAGGACATCGCCGTCGATATCGGCGCGCGCACACGCGAAGAGGCGCTGGAGCTTGTTGATCTCGGCAGTCCCGCAGTTGTCGATGCCGGTTGGCGTCCGCTCGCAAACAACCGCGTGGCGTGCCGCGGCTTTGACAACCGCATCGGCGCGTTCATTGTGACCGAAGCCATGCGCCGCCTGGCCGGCGAGAAACTTCCGGTCGCGTTGCACATGGTCGCCAGCGTGCAGGAAGAGATCGGCTTGGTCGGTGGCATCACCACCGCGTATGACATCAATCCCCATATCGGCCTGTGCGTGGACGTGACCTTTGCCGCCGACGCCCAAAAAGATGACCGCAAGGTCGTGGGCGACATCCGTTTGAGCGGCGGCCCCGTCATCGGCGTGGGGCCCACCTACCACACAACCTTGAACCGTCTGATCACCGACGCGGCCGCAGCCGCCAAACTGACTGTGCAGCGTCAAGTGCGCGGACGCGGCACCGGCACCTGTGCCTGGGCCATGCGTCTCTCGCGCTCCGGCGCGGCGGTGGCGCAACTCAGCATCCCGCTGCGTTACATGCACAGCCCGGTCGAGGTCCTCAGCTTGGACGACGCATCCCAGACGATCGACCTGCTTTGCGCGGCGATCCGCGCCATCCCGGCCGACATCGACCTGCGCCCCCCGCAGCCGTAACTGCTGCCTATGCCGTCCTTCCCGATCACCTGCCTGCTCGATCAGCCCGCGCCCAGCGAGACCTTTATCCGGCGCGAGTTGGATCTGCTCAGGCAGCGTGGTTGGCCGTTGACGGTGCGCCTGTTAAAGGGGCAGCCCGGAGCATTGCCGTTTGTCTGGCGGACGCTCCCCGCCGCAGACCGCAGGGCGCTGCTCCGTGCCGCTGGCCGCCGTCTGCGTGAGGAACTGCCGCGCGCATCGGTAACGGCGGCCCGTCTGTTGCGCCGCCTGCCCCAGGGTGCCGCCCTGCTTCACGCGGTACAGCACGACGGCACCCGTTTGCTTCACGCTCAATTCGCCGGCATCACCGCCGATCTGGTCGGTCTCGCGGCACAGGCCGCCGATCTGCCGTGGAGCTGCGCCGTCCACGCGCGTGACGTTTTCGCGGTGTCGCCTCCCCTGCTCTACCGACGTCTACGCAGCGCCGCCGCTGTGACCGCCTGCTCGCAACAAGCCGCAAATGCCGTGATCGCTTGCGGTATTCCGTCTGCAAACGTTCACGTCATCCACCACGGCCTGCCGCTGGCACACTTCCCGTTTGACCCCGCACGCGAAGGCCACGCTCTTTTTACCGCCTGCCGACTGGAAGAAAAAAAGGGGCTCGACACCCTGCTACACGCTTGCGCATGCCTTGCCCGGCGCGACATACAATTCACCTGTGTGATCGCCGGTAGCGGCCCGCTCGAACGCGACCTGCATGCCCTCGTGCGACGGCTATCGCTCGATACCGCCGTCACCTTCACCGGCTGGCTCACGCAAGAGGAGATCCGTGCCCATCTGCTGGCCGCACGCGCCGTGGCGTTACCGTCACGCCGTACCGCCGATGGCGACCGCGACGGCATCGCCAACATCCTGCTGGAGGCGATGGCGCTCGGCACGCCAGTCGTCACGACCGAAGCCGGTGCCGCCGGTGAAGTCATCGAGGATCGCGTGAACGGCCGTCTGGTGCCACCCGACGATCCGGATGCGCTGGCCGACGCGCTTGAGGAACTGCTACGCGAGGAAGACGCCGCACGTGTGCTGACACAAGCCGCGCGGACAACAATCGAGTCACGCTTCGACGCTGAAAAAAACATCACGGCACTTGAAGCGTTCTTTGCGCAAGCGCAAAGAAAATAAGCGGTCGATAGAATCGATGAAATCGAAAGATTCGAAAGATTCGATTCCGTCGATTCTATCGATTCTTTCGATTCCCTCGACTACTCTACCCCTGCGTCCACACTCGCCGCACGAAGCTCAGAGATTTGGTGAGTTCGGTTGTTTTGACCTGCGGCGAAGGCTCGAACACCTTAAGAACCGCGTCCACCGCGTAGAAATTGAAATCAGCAAAATCGATCGCGCCCTGTCCCGGCGGCAAATGGTCATGCGTGGGTGGTAGCGCGTCATGGATATGGATGCCACGCGTGAATGGCAGAAGCGCGCGCGCCGCATCAACATGACGGATCAGGCCCAAGTTGGCGCGCACCTGCCCGTGGCCCATGTCATGCCAATAGGCCAACGCCGGCGTATCGAAGCGCCGCTTCAGCATCGCCATCTCGCCCTCATCAGGAAACGCTTCGATCGATGGCAGATTCTCGAGACACAATGCAAGACCGGCTTTCTCAAACTCCGGCAGCAGCGTGTTGAGCGACAAGCAGAAGCGATCAAAAATTTTACGGACACGCGCCGTACGCCGACGCCGTGCCTTGGCTAACAGTCGCTGATACGCAGGAGCCTCGATCGCGCCCTCATTCTCAAGCGCGTTGACCAGTGTACCGGTGTGCAGCTTACTATACCAGGCGTCCAAGAAAACACGTCCTGCATGCAGCACCACGGCTCGCGCACCGATTGAGGCCCCAAACTCCAGCGTACGGCGCAACATGATCGCGGCCATGGCCCGGTCGTCATCGTCCTTCGATGCCAGCAGATAGAGTTCGGGATAGCCGTGCGGCGCACCCAACGGCACCGGACAGAAGGCATGTACGCTATCCACCACCACCTCGCCGGCCTCGACTTTCCGGCGCACACCGGCAGCCAGTTCCTCCGTCGTGAGGTAGCCCAATTCTAGAGCGTCAAACCCCATGCCGAGGATTTCATCGACCAGCAACTCGCCCGCCTCATGGCGCGCGGCATTCCAGTTGGTTGAAAGCGCGATCCGCATGGCAGACTACCGGTTAATCAGTGTCATGAACTCCTGGCGCGTGGCGGGGTCGTTCCTGAACGACCCCAACACCACGGAGGTCGTCATCACCGAATTTTGTTTTTCGACGCCGCGCATCATCATGCACAGATGGTGACACTCCATCACCACGCCGACCCCTTCCGCCTGCACCTCCGTCATAACCGACTGGGCGACCTGCTCTGTCAGGCGTTCCTGTATCTGAAGACGGCGCGCAAAACAGTCGACGATGCGGGCGATCTTGCTGACGCCCATCACCTTGTCCTTGGCGATGTAGCCGACATGGCAACGTCCGTAGAACGGCAGGAGATGATGTTCACACAGACTATAAACCTCGATGTCACGCACAATGATCATGTGGTTCAAGTACGCTTGGAACACCGCTCCATTGAGCACCTGTCGTGCGGTCTGACCGTAGCCCTCCGTCAAGAAGGCCAGCGCCTTCGCCACGCGCTCGGGCGTTCGCTGGAGCCCTTCGCGCGCGGGATCCTCGCCGAGTTCCACCAGCAGCTCGCGCACCAGCGCGGCCACACGGTCGGCATTAATCGTTTTTTTATCGGTCTCAGTCATTGTGTGCATCACCACCCACGGCATGCCGTGGGTGGTATGAGTATGGAAGGTAGTCTGGTCAGGCCAGCTCTTTCATGGTCACGACCGGCACGTCCTTGGCCGCAGCCGGTTTCAACTCGGAGAGGTGCTTCGGATCGAACCACCAGCCCTTCTCAGCATCGAGCGTCCAGATCGCCGGTGCCATCGACAGCACGGTTGCAGCGAAGCCCTGTAACGTTGCGGCGGCATTACCGGTGTGCGACGAATTATCGGCCTCGTTCTCAATCACGAACGGGCGGGAGAAGCCTTTGTCCATCAGGATCTTGAAGAAGGCTGTCCAGTCGATGCTGTCCGATCCGCCGTAACCCGGCAGCCTCGGCTCGTAATGGTGGCGATCCCACTCGTTCGCCGGCTGACAAACGCCCGCGCGCTTTGCCAGATCGGCATCGACCTGCTGCATCGGATAGAGACGGCCCCACTGGATCGCGGCCAGGCTCTTCGCGTGGTTGCGCGTGCCCTTGATGTGTACGCGGTGCAGACGCGAGAAATCGGTATTCGCGATGACGTCCACCGGGTCGATATTCTGCCAAGCATCGTGCGACGGATCATAGGTCTCGCCGTGGGCCTTGCTCGGGATCAGCGCGTACATCAGCTTGCGCGCTGCCAGCGTGCAGGGCAGGTTGTTGTAGGTTGTGGGCGCCGAAGCCGGCCGCCATCCCTCCATCGGGCAGTTCTCGTAGACCAGTGTCACGCCCAGACTCTCGGCATATTTGACAATCGGCGTGAAGACCTTGGCGTACAGATCGAGGTTCTTCGCGAAACCGCCATCCTCTTTTCCGAGTTCATGGTTGTAGCCAACGAACGTACCGACACACACGTCATTGGCGTCGCCACCCAACAGATGCGCGATACGGATCAACTTCAGGATGTGATTCTGGTTCGCCTCACGCTCGGCAGGATCGCCCGCCAGCAAGTTGTCGTAGGCGCCGACCGAAACGCGGATCTCCTTTTTCGCGCAGGTGTCGAGCACGCACTTGGCGTCTTCCAGCGAAAAGGTCTCGTAATCCAGGTGCGTAGCCACATGGTCGCGGCGCGTGCCGTCGCGCCGGAAGACGCACAGTTCAGCGCCTTGAGCACCGACACGCTTGACACGCTCGACCACCTCGTCGAACGTGAGTTTCGGAAAAGCGGATGTCATCAGCCAAATCGGATTGTTCATACGTACTTTACTCCTCATGTTTTCTATCCCCCATTGCACGTGCAAATAGGATATGAATGAACGGTATGAGCATGATGGTTTTTTTAGGGCGGGTTGTCCAGTACAAAGGGTTTTCAAAAGTTCCCTTATTGACAATGTTCGAACGCCAAGGCATGATAAGGAGCGTTTTGACAACCGGGGAAGGCAGCCCTTGAGGGCACACCGGTAGCAAACAGATAAGGAGCAAATGTATGGCACGTGTGTATAATTTCGGAGCGGGACCTGCGACTCTGCCGTTAGAGGTTCTGCATGAAGCCCAAGCGGATCTGGTGGACTACAAGGGAGCGGGTATGTCCGTCATGGAGATGTCGCACCGGGGCAAGGAGTATGATGCAATCCACAACGAGGCGATCGCGAACGTCAAAGAGTTGCTGGGCTTGAATGACGATTACGCGATCCTGTTCCTGCAGGGCGGCGCGAGTATGCAATTCGCCATGCTACCCCTGAACTTTCTGGGCGAGAGGCAGACCGCCGACTACGTCAACGCCGGCTCTTGGGGCGCGGCGGCTGTCAAGCAGGCGCGCCTGATCGGCAACGTCAACATCGCGGCCGACTGTCAGAAGGACATCCCCACGCGCATGCCGGAAGCCTCCGAGATGAAATGGACGCCAGGTGCAGTCTATAGCCACATCACCACCAACGAGACCATCTCTGGCGCTCAGATCAAGGAACTGCCCGAGACCGGTTCGCCGCTGGTCGCCGACATGTCGTCGGACATCCTTTCCCGTCCGCTGGACTACACCCGCTGCACGATGATCTACGCGGGTGCGCAGAAGAACCTCGGGCCATCCGGTGTCGCGCTGGTCGCGATCCGCAAGGACTTTGCCGAAACGGGGAACATCTCGCTGCCGGCGATGCTGCGCTACCAGACGCATATCGAGAGCAACTCGCTCTACAACACGCCGCCCTGCTTCAGCATCTATATGCTCTGCCTGACGACGCGCTGGCTGAAAAAGGTTGGGCTGGAGAATCTCTTCAAGCAGAACCGCGATAAGGCACAGTTGATCTACGACGTCATCGACGCATCGAGCTTCTACCGCGGCACCGCCAAGAAAGAGTGCCGCTCCGACATGAACGTCACCTTCCGTCTGCCGACCGAAGAACTGGAAACGCTCTTCATCAAGCAGGCGTCCGACGCGGGCATGAAGCAACTCAAGGGACATCGTTCCGTGGGCGGCATCCGCGCTTCGATCTACAACGCCTTTCCGGTCGAAGGTGTCCAAGCGCTGGCCGCCTTCATGAGGGACTTCGAAGCACGCAACGGCTGATCTGATTACTGCACTTAGTCGGTTACACTTCGTCGCGTACACTTCGTCCAAAACTTTTCGTCGAAACTCTTCGTCGCGTACACTTCGTCGCTGGTACAATCGACCAAGTGTTGAGATTAAGTGTGTCTCCGCGCACAGCACGGAGAGAAAGCAGTGCCGCGACCCGCGCACAGCGCGGCTCTTGTCACCGCACTCCAGATTTCGCAGTGCTCTGCGAGGGAACCTGAGACCAACCTTCCGCGCAGCGGAAGGCGGCTCGTGGGGACACTCGCCCTTCAACCTTCGCGTCTTCGCGCCGTCGCTTGAAACAACCGAGCAGCGCTTTTACTCTCAAGATTGCGAGCCACTACGTGGTCGCAATAGGAGATGTTGACTCGCGCCCCGCGACATGCGACTTGCGGCCAGCCCAGCTCTCCAAAAAATCTGTGCTAATCTGTGGATAAAAAACGCTCAATTTTCAGCGGGCAGGGACGGCCGTTGCTTCTCGCCCACCACGCGATGCGCCACACGCTGCAACACCTTGGCATCTGCGGCTGACACACCTTTGGGCACGAAGGTGTTGCCGACCACGCTCTCGCCGTAAAAGAACTCGAACCAGACACAGCCCAGCAGATACTCGCCCTGCGCGTTCGCGTGAAACTTGTCGGCCCCCAACCGGAATGTGCCGCTCTTGGGATCTTTGCGCCAACTGTAACCGCAGTGTAGCGCACGCTTCTCGGCCGGCAACGTAGGATAAACTGCCGTCTTGGGATCAAATGCCGGATCGGGCACGAACGGCCCCCATGCCGGATCACGCCGTGCTGCCTCCATCGCATCGCCGCTCGGAATCAACCGGAACCCCTTAGCCTGACCAAACGCATCGTAAGCCGTGCGCACCTTGCGGTACATGTCATCCGTCGAAACGAATCTTTTTGTCCCGCCGACCGGGTGGTCATCGCGATAGGCCCAGGTCTGATGCACCACGATCTCGGCATCCGGCGCGTATTTGCGGATGATCGCAATCAGCCGGTCAGCCCCCGGCTGGTAACTTTCTGGAATCGGTGCTTTGTGGCTCACCTGCTGGATGGTCACGTACGCCCACTTCTCTTGCTGCAACAGTTCCTGCAAGCTCTTCTTGCCGGCGTAAGGGCGTCCCTGAGGATCGGCGGGATCCTTTTCAAAAGCCTCCGCATGCCGCACGTGGCGGTCGAAATCGCATCCGCCGATCATGGCGTGCCCCACTATTGCTTCATGACCTGCCGCCGTCACAATCTCCTTGAAGTACCGCAGCGCGTTGTTTGAAAAGCTGTTGCCGACTGCCAACAGCTTCACGCTCTTGGCGTCAGCCGTCCCACAGACCAACCCCACCAACACTGCAATCACCGCTATGCCATATCGTCGCATCGTCCCCATCCCTCCGTTTTTAGCGCATCTCAAGTGAGGTTGCGCTTGGCCGCTGCCATCATCTGCCGCATCAATGCGCGCCGGTCCTGCCAAGTATCGCGCAACGAGCCGATCCGGATTCGCTGACGGAACTGGTCGAGTTTCATCCGCGCCACGGGTGTGACGCGCACGCGGACAGGCCGTCCCGGCTCGAGGCAAAAGAAGTTGTCATCGTACCACGCATCCAGGCCACCCAGCGAGATCCAGACCCAGAGCGCCGGGTGACGGCTCGTGAGAATCACGGCAAAGCTGTTGTCATCCCACACGCGGATCTCAGCCCGTATCCGCGGCGACTGCGAATTCAATTCGCGCCACGCACAGAAAGGCACGACCTGCCACGCCACAGGATTGCCCTGCTCGTCGGCCAGGTAGAGCCAGAGCAAAAGATTGGCCGCACCGTGCTTACGCAGCGTCTCGCCGACTTTGACCGTCACCGGCTTCGTACGTGAAGTCGCCTTGAGCGTGACTTTTTTGGTGCCTTCGAGAACCGTGGAGCCTTCCATTTGCGTCATGCGCCACTGCACCTCACCCTTGAAAGGCTTGGCGCCATCATTGAAAGCGAACACCTCCACCGTCGCCCCCTGACGACGCCCTGCAAGGGTCAACGGGGCAAAAAAGCGACGTGCCGCAAAGTGTAGGGCCTTCCACCGACCGCCTGCGTCCACCGACGAGCAACTCGCCGTGGGCCAGCAGTCATTGAGATGCCAAAAGATCGCCCCGCCCTGTCCGTCATCCGTCTCGCAACGCCCACGCATGACCTGCTGCTCGACGGCCAGCGCCTGCTGGATTTGGCTCAGCCACAGTGTGTTTTCAAAACCGAACGGCATCAGGAACTCATCCACGCAGGTAGCGAAAATGCGCTTGGCACCGTCCGCCGGCGACATGTGAAACAGGCTGGTGGGATGCGACACATTACGTTCGGGCTCGCTGAGATAAGCGGCTGCGGCGCGCGGCTCAGGAAATGCGGGGAGGCTTTGAAAGTCCGGGCACCCGCCCATAGAAAACGGATCGTGCGCTATCGGTGGCAGGCATGGCCGACTGGAATCCTCGCGCTTCACCGCTTCCTCGACCGTCTTAACATACGCGGCGTGTATACCCTTCCCGCCGTCATCCCCACAGCACCACATCACCACCGCGGGATGGTGGTGCAGTCGCTGGATCACACCGGCCACCTCACGCGCACAGGCAGCAAGCGTCTCGTCGTCCGGCTTTTCCGACTGCGCCTCGCAGAGCATCATGTCTTGCCAAACGCAGACACCGTATTCATCACACAAATCGTAAAAGGCTTCATTCTCATAGATACCGCCGCCCCAAACGCGCAGGCAGTTCATGTTGCCGACCGCCGCCGCCTTGACGAGGCGCGCATACTCCACGCGCGTCAGGCGCGCAACGTAAAGGTCGGCCGGCATCCAACTCGCGCCTTTCAGAAACATCGGCATCCCATTGATGAAAAAGCGCCGCACGACCTCGCCCCGCACTTTCTTTTCTTCCATGCGGAAGTCGCGCAACCCGATACGTCTCGGGATGTGCTCGTGGCATGTGCGTCCCGTCAGCACATCGACCGTGACCTCATATAACGGCTGATCACCCATGCCGACCGGCCACCAAAGCTGTGGGTTTTTGACCGGAACATTCAACGACAGACGGTCCACATTTAGAATGTCTCGCGCCTCGTGAAGGATATTGCCCTTGTAGCAGACACGGACCAAAACCTCAAGGTGCATCTCAGGACGGAAGCGCTCCGCTTCCACCGCCACAGTCAGGCCGACCTCCCCCGTAACGGAGTGATCTTGCAGAATGGTCACTTGATGCACACGCACGTTGGAGAACGCCATCACGGAGACATCGCCACAGATTCCGACCGTCTCCGATTTGGGCTGCCAAAGGCCGAGCGATGACGACACTTGGCGACGCAAGGGTTGGTCTGTAGCGGCTGCAAACACCACGGTCAGCTTGTTTTTACCGGGCTTGATGATCGTCTTCACATCGTACTCCAGCGGCTCGAAAGCACTCGCCGAACATCCAAGCTCCGTATCGTTAAGCGACACCACCGCGCGCCCGTCAAGCCCTTCAAACCGCAGCACCACGCTGTCGTAGTCCGAAAAATCCTCAGACACGAAAACTTTTTCGTAAACCCACGCGCTTTCGCACACGCGCGACATGTTCTCAAGCGCCATGCCCGGAATCGGGTCTTCAATCTCTTGCGCTGTCAGAAGGTCAGCGTGTATACAGCCCGGCACCAACGCCGACAGGCTCTTCTTCGAACCTTCCTTTCGCACACTCCAGTCGCCTGTCAAATCAATTCGTCTCATCGCACCATCCCATCTGTGCCACATTTGATACTCATAGGTGCATTGTCGCAGACCCCATTGCTAAAGTCAATCCATCAACCAAAACCAGATTGCGGTGGATATTTCGAAACGAGAGCGGTATCATGCAAACATGAATCTGACAGAAAAGACACTTGGCACGCGGCGTGTGTTTGAAGGGCGTGCACTGGTCATTGATGTGGTGGACATCGAGCTTCCTGATGGACGGCGGTCGATACGCGAGATTGTACGGCATCGTGGTGCCGCCGTCGTCTTGGGCCAGCGCCCGGACGGTTGCTATGTGCTGGTCCGACAATACCGCAAGGCCATCGAACAGGCGTTGCTGGAAGTGGTAGCGGGCGGCCTAGAGGAAGGTGAAGATCCCGACACGGCTGCACGACGCGAAATGGAGGAGGAGAGCGGATACGAAGTGATCTCGCTGAAAAAAATCGGGATGATTGTTCCGTGTCCCGGTTATTCGGAAGAGCACCTGCATCTGTACTACGCGCGCCTTTCGCAAGAGCCGCGCACACAACGTCTGGATTCCGATGAAAACCTCGAACCTGTAGTAATGACCGCTGAAGCGCTTGACGCGGCCTTGGACGCAGGTGAGTTGATCGATGGCAAAAGTGTTGCGATCTGGCTGATGTGGCGTCGCATGTGCGCGATGGAAGACGGAGCACAAGAGGTTAGGGCGGAATGAATACGACGCGCTCACCCCTACTCACGTTGGCGTTGCTCGCCATGGTTCTGTTTCTGGTGTTTCAACTCCGCGAAGCACGACACATGCGTGTCGTACAGAAGACGTCTCCGACCGCTGACGCGCGCACCGAGCCGTCCAGCCGGAGCAACCGCGAAACCGAGGCTACCCTTGTCTACAAGCGTGTCTCGCCCTCGGTGGTCGCGGTCGCTAACAACGCATTGGTGCGGCGCGGATTCTTCTTCGATTTCCAAATTTACGAGGTGCCGCAAGGCGCTGGGTCCGGCTTCGTATGGGACAAGAAGGGACATATCGTCAGCAACTACCACGTAGTACATCAGGCCAACAGGCTGACCGTCACCTTCCCGGACGGCACGCAGTACGACGCGAAATTGGTGGGCATCGCACCAGACTATGACTTGGCCGTACTCAAAATTGATGCGCCGCCCGACCGGCTCGTGCCTGTGGAAGTGGTGGCATCGCGCGACCTTGAGGTCGGCCAGCAGGTCTACGCCATCGGCAATCCCTTCGGTCTCGACACCACCCTCTCCTCCGGTATTGTCAGCGCATTGGGGCGCACCATCACTTCGATGACCGACCGTAAGATCCACGACGTGATCCAGACCGATGCGGCGATCAACCCCGGCAATTCGGGCGGGCCGCTACTCGCCTGCTGCGGGCGGCTGATCGGCGTCAACACCGCGATCCTGAGTCCGAGCGGCGCCTACGCCGGAATTGGGTTCGCGGTGCCGTCCGATACCGTTTCGCGTGTCGTGCCGCAACTGATCGAAAAAGGGCGGGTCACGCGGGCGGGACTCGGCGTCCGGCTCCTGCCCGATCACGTCACCGCACGCGCGGGCCTGAGAGGTGTTGCGGTCTACGCGGTGTTTGAGCAGACCCCCGCCGCACACGCGGGCCTCGCGGGTGTCGGGCTCAACCGTTTCGGCGAATTGGTTTTCGGCGACATCATCGTCGCGGTGGACGGGCAGGCCGTCACGACGATCGAGGATGTGCAGGCCATACTGGATCCGCGCCAGCCTGGCGACAGCGTGGAACTCACGGTCGCGCGCGCGGGCAAATCGCGCAAGATCACCCTCACGTTAATTGAGGAATAGACGGAATACTCGAAAAGGCACAGCACTGCTTTCATTCTCACGGTTGCGGGCCACTGCGTGGTCGCAACAAGAGATGTTGACCGGCGACGTTCGACCCGCGACCTGCAGTTGGAGCAGCCTCCCCAAAAACCTTGTGGCATGGGCGTCCCGCCCATGGAACACGGGCAAGATGCCCGTGCCACACCTCTGCGTCTCCGCGTCTCTGCGTTAAACAAGCCCGAACCATGAAACACATGAAACTTCATGAAAATCAGTGCCCTCCTTTTCGTGTGTTCCGTGTGTTTCGTGGTAAAAAAACCGAGCAGCCCCCAAAAAACTTCGTGCTCTTCGTGTCTTCGTGGTGAAATAAACCCGAGCCGTGCCACCCCAAAAAACTCTTACTTATTACCTCTTACCTACTACCTATCCCCCTACCATTCCACGCCGGGCTGGGCGGGGCACCCCTGCTCGTAGGCATGTTTCTCGCAGCTCACGATACAGACGGTGTCGGCCAGTTCGAGCAGTTCCGGCGGGGCGTCACGTCCGGTCAACACCACGACCGTTCCGGGCGCGGCCTCCGCGAGCACTCCGACAACCGCCTGCGCATCCAGCAGCCCGAGCGAAACCGCACCGCACACCTCATCGAGCACTACCATACCGCAAGCAGGATCGCATAACCGTTCGGCGGCTTGCGCCAACCCTGCGCGTGCGGCCTGCGCATGTGCTTCGAACGCCTCTCCCGTGCATTCCCGCACGAAGCCTTTGCCACAGACGAGATGCTCCACGCCGGGGAGCAGACGTAACGCTTGCGCCTCTCCGGTGTCCGTGCATTGTTTGATGAACTGCACCACGCAGACGCGCAGACCGTGGCCCACGGCACGCAACACCATGCCCAGCGCCGAGGTGGTTTTACCCTTGCCGTCGCCGGTCAACAAGATCACGCGGTTTGTGTGGTGTGGGCCCATCGTTTTTCTGAGCACTTGGAACAACGCTCCAATTATGATAAAGATAGTGGGGTTTTCGGCAGGGACAGGAATAGCCCCGGCCGGCACCCATTCACTGTAACATGACAATATCGTATCGATTTAGCGTCTGCCCGTCACGAACGGATTTATGGAGGACCGCGCACCGCGATGCAGAGTAACCATACACTGCTCTTCGACGCCCGCGCGGCGACCCGCGACTTTCCAGGTATCAACCGTTACATCCGCGAACTGCTGGCCGCTTTGTTGCCGGAGTTGCAGCCGGATGAACGGTTACATGTGATCCTGCCCAAAGAGACGGAAATCCCGTGCCTGGATCATCCGAGCGTGACGATCCACCGTGTCGACGCGGACCCCACCACCTTCCGCAGCCACTGGCAAACGTTTCGGCTGGTGCGTGCGGTCCGGCCGCAGGTCATTCATGCCCCCTACCTCCTGACCCCGCTGCGTGTGCCCGGCAAACTGGTGCTGACGGTGCATGACGTCATTCCGCTCTCGCACCCGCAATACAGCTCTCTGGCGACCCGCCTGTTCTGGCGTCTGGCGGGGCGGCGCGCACTGCGCCATTGCCGCAAACTGATCGGTGTTTCCGAAGACGCACTGAAAACCTGCGCCCGCTTCTTCGGCACCCGTGCCGTACGGCGCAGCGTGGTGATCCGCCACGGGGTCTCCCCCGCTTTCCAGCCGCAGCCCAAAGAGGCCGTTGAGACAGTCCGGCAAGCCTATGGCCTGCCCGAACGCTTTCTGTTGTATGTCGGTTCCGACCGGCCCTACAAGAACGTGACCACTCTGCTGCATGCTCTGGCGCTGATGGACCCGACCGCCTCAATGCCGTTGGCGCTGGCCGGCTTCGACAGCGACAATAGCCCGCTGCGGCGGGAGGCCGAGGAACTGGGGTTGGGACAGCGTGTGCTGTGGCTAGGGTGGGTCCCCGAGGCTGACCTGCCGGCACTCTACAGTGCAGCGCACGCGCTGCTCTTCCCGAGCTTAGTCGAGGGATTCGGCTTCCCGGTATTGGAAGCCATGGCCTGCGGCACGCCGGTCGTCTGCTCCGCGCTCGGGGTACACAAAGAGATCACGGACGGAGCCGCGAAGCTGGTACACCCGATTGACCGCCAGGAGTGGCGTCGCGCGATCCACGCCGCCATCATTTCGCTCGACTGGCACGATGCCTACCGGGATAAAGGATTGGCGCGCGCCGCCCGCTTTTCGTGGACTGAAACCGCGCGCGCAACGCTGGAGATTTACCGCCAGCTTTATCCCAAACCATTCCCGCACTCGACAAACCCGCCCCCTGCCGAGTAAACTGGGCACCTTTATTGGAGTAAGACCACTATGACAAAAGCGTGCGATCTCAAGAAAGGCAGTCTCGTCGGCATTCGCGGGCTGCCTCATGTGCTTGAAAATCTGAGTATCACAACCCCCAGTGCCCGCGGTGCGGCATCGATCTACCATTTCCGCTTCCGCAACCTGATCACCAAAGCCAAACAGGACATCTCCTGCAAGGGCGAAGAGCCGTTCGATGATATCGATTTCGAGCGTCGTCCGGTGCAATACCTGTATCGGGAGGACGACCTCTACACCTTCATGGACACCGAGGACTTCTCGCAGTTCACCCTTCCTGCATCGGCCATCGAAGAGCAACTCGATTACTTGGTCGAAGACATGGAGGGCATTGCCGCGCTGATTTCCGACGGCAAGATCCTTACGATCGAAGTGCCGCACAAGGTGGTGCTGACCATCGAATCCTGCGATCCGGTGATGAAGGGTGCCTCGGTAACGGCGCGCACCAAGCCCGCCAAATGCCAAACCGGCCTGGTGGTTCAGGTGCCCGAGTATCTGGAAGCCGGAGAAGCGATCATCGTGGACACCACGACCGGCACCTACCTCTCGCGCGCCACAACCGCAAAGCTTTAACCACCAATTCTTAACTCCTAACTCCTAACTCCTAACTCCTAAATTCCGAGGCTCCTATGAACAGCGACCAAGTCAAAACCGGATTCCAACGCGCCCCCCACCGCAGCCTCTTCATGGCCACCGGCATCAAGCGGGACGATTTCAAAAAACCGTTCATCGGTGTCTGCAACTCCTACACGGACGTCATTCCGGGCCACTGCCACCTCAACAAGGTCGCGGAGCAGGTCAAGCAGTGTATCCGTGAAGCGGGCGGAGTACCTTTCGAATTCAACACGATCGGCATCTGCGATGGCATCGCGATGGGACATAGCGGCATGAAATACTCGCTACCCAGCCGTGAACTGATCGCGGACTGCGTGGAGTCCATGGTCAAGGCGCACTGTTTTGACGCCATGATCTGCATCCCCAACTGCGACAAGATCACCCCCGGCATGATCCTCGGTGCGATCCGCGCCAACATCCCTACGATCTTCGCCAGCGGCGGGCCGATGCGCGCCGGAAAGTTTGACGGACGGGCGATGGACCTGATCTCAGTCTTTGAAGGCGTGGCCCAGTACAAGAGCGGCGCCATCAGCGAAGAACAACTGACGCAGATCGAAGAGGCGAGCTGCCCCGGTTGCGGCTCCTGCTCCGGCATGTTCACCGCCAACTCAATGAACTGCCTCTGCGAGGCGATCGGTCTGGCGCTGCCCGGCAACGGCTCGATCCTGGCCGACGACCCAGCCCGCAAAGACCTCTGGCGGCGCGCGGCACAGCGCGTCGTCGAGATGGCGCGGAACGAATCCCCGCGCCCGCGCGATCTCATCACACGCGCCTCGATCGACAACGCCTTCGCGCTAGATATGGCCATGGGCGGCAGTTCCAACACCGTGCTGCACACCCTCGCCATCGCGCATGAAGCGGGCATCGACTACGATCTCGACCGCATCAACGCCATTTCGCAACGCTGCCCGAACGTCTGCAAGGTCGCGCCCTCCTGTGCCTACCACATGGAGGATGTCGACGCCGCAGGCGGCATCCCGGCGATCCTCAAACGCATCGCCGACATTCCGGGCCTGCTCGACACCACCTGCCTGACTGTCAGCGGCCAGACTATCGGCGAGATCATCGCCGCCGCCGAGGTCAAGAACGCACAGGTCATCCGCACGCTGGACAACGCCTACTCGCAAGACGGCGGGCTGACCATCTTGCGCGGCAATCTGGCCGAGCAAGGGGCGGTAGTCAAAAAGGCCGGCGTCTCTGCTGCCATGCTGACCTTCGAGGGAACGGCCATCTGCTTCGACTCTGAGGAAGAGGCGTGCGAAGGCATCCTCGCCGGCAAGGTCAAGCCCGGCCATGTGGTGGTCATCCGCTACGAAGGTCCGCGCGGCGGCCCCGGCATGCAAGAGATGCTGGGCCCGACCTCCTACATCATGGGTGCGGGGCTCGGCGAATCCGTGGCGTTGATCACCGACGGACGCTTCTCCGGCGGCACGCGTGGTGCCTGCATCGGCCACGTCTCGCCCGAAGCGGCCGAAGGCGGTCTGATCGGGCTGCTGCGTAACGGCGACCGCATCCGCATCGACATTCCAGGCCGCCGCTTGGAAGCGCTGCTTGACGACTCCGAGATTGAGAGCCGCCGTGCCGCTGCACCGGCTTGGCAGCCGCGCGACATGGGCGGATGGCTACGCCGCTACGCCCTGATGGTGGGCAACGCCAGCTCCGGTGCTTCTCTTTGCTGAAGGTTAGGCGGTCATAGTACGGCGCCGAAAAGAGGTCGGACGTCTGACACGCATGGGCAGTCCGAGACGTCCTGCCCCACTATGCCGTTCCCAATCCGTTCATCAGGCTTGAGAATGCCGGAAAAAGATATTTCGCTGCATTCAGCATAGCCACCCTCCTCACAGTAATCTGGTGCCAACCGCCCGTATAGCGATGTCGCACCTCCACGAACACACTGATACTCTACCACGCACCACATCGTCCCGCAACACGGGAATAGGGAGCAAAGCAAGAACTTGAAGTAAGAAGTAATAAGAATGCGCGCGGAGTCAGATCTCACCCGCACGCATTTTTTTGATCATGTTGCTGTAATCGTCCCATTCGCGGTACGTGCTGCAACGGTATTTCTTGCCAAGCTCTTCTAAGCGGTCGATGAGTGCGACACGTTCGGGGATCTGCCGTTTTTCCGCTTGGGCATGCGCCAGCAGATCCTTGTAGCGGTAAACCATCGCGCAGAGCATCGCGGCGGAAAGCTTCTCCACCTGCGCGTGAGTGCGCACATCCCTGATCGTCGCCGCGATCGCGCGATTCTGCAAGTCGTAACATTCGAGCATCGCCTCAGGCGTGAGCCATTTGGCGGTGTCACAGCCGTAAGGCCCGATCCCTTTGCGTATTTTCAGCAACTTGTCCCAATAGGCCTTCATCAACGGCGCGCCCGCGCCGCAGGCACCGGCGATCCATTCATCAATCAACTGCTCCGAATCCAAATCGGGGTTCCAGGCGGTCCGTCCCCACAGCCAGCAACGCAGATCCACCCAGTCGGCAAGAGTGCCCCACGGCAACTGAGCAACCAATCCTGCAACGCCGTGGTCGCGATACACCCGCATATTCGGGCCGATCGTATCCGCCGCAGGCGCAGGTAAAATGAAGTTGGAAAATCGCGCGTTGTAGTCCCAAATATACAGTGGATTATGCGCGAGCTTTTTCCATCCAAGCAGAGCATTCATGTAAGGCTCGTTCTGCGCGATGGGTGTCGTGAAGTCCCGCAATTTCGCGAAACACACGGTTACGTTCGGCTCAAGCGTCATCGTTTTTGGCGGTCTTTCGGTCGTCCAATAAGCCAGCATCACAATACGCACATCGGGATACTCTTCCGCCACCAATCTGGCGACACGGTTCACGGCGATCATCAGTAGCGCACTGTCTGACTGCTCCGTGGCGCGCACCTTTTTGCAGGCCTCGCACTGGCAATACCGATCAGAATCATTGCCGGAGATCGAGAGCGTTTTCGTATCGGGATGTGACTTCAAAAACGTCAACACCTCCTTCTCAAGCTGTGCCAGCATTTCTGGATTGGAGGTGCAGAGTTGCTCCGGGACCCGCTTGGCCTCTTTGTCCCGCCACGCATACCATTCAGGGTGATCCTTGAAAAAAACACTCGCCTTGACCCACCGCCGCGTCAGCGTTTCCCCGACATCCACCTCAACTTTGCCGCCCCAGTTGTCGGGCATTTTAGGCTGGCCCCAGTAGGTCCCGTTCAGCCGGTTTTTGACGGCCCAACGGTAATCCGCGCAACTGCTCTCGCCGTATGCCTGACGCCAGGCGAACGGCGGCGCGTAGACCTTAGCGAAACTCCGATCCACCGCGAGCGTCTTGAGTTGCGGCACGGTTTCATTCGCCGGTGCCCAGGAGCGGCAACCGAACCGTTCCAGAAGCTCGTAAACCGCATACAACGTTCCGCGCGGCTGGTCGCCGGTCAGTTCAAGCGTCGTGTCGTCCCGGAAACGGATGCACACTTCATCGGTCTTAACCGCCTTGTAGTCAGTGCCGAGCATCACGACATGCAACCCCGGTACCGGAGTTGCGGAAACCTGCATTTTCACGCCGGTCATTTGATAAACGTAGTTGGTGAGTTCATTCGCGGCGGTGAGCGTGGTCGGGGCGGGATGCTCACCCACCACCGCCACCGCCTGCGCCTGGCTATTTCTGACGAGATCAAACGCCCCTACTGAAAACACCGCGCAGATCATCGGCACCGACACATACACACGTCTGCTCATGTTCTTCTTATCCTCTTCCTTCTGATACCTCCCCACATGGCGATATCTCAACTCTATGAACACGCCGGTACTCTACCACGCGACACACCGTCCCGCAATGCGGGAGTGTGACATGCGGGAGCGTGACCCTGTTTTTTCTTTTTTTCCGTGTTCCCGGTAGACAAAACGGCGGCCTACCGATACAATGCGGGTGTGAAAGCGAAACCACGCCTTGTGCGGGTTTTATCACGGCTGTCGGCATTAGCGGTCGGCAGCGTTGATTGAAAACAGATCTTTACAACTAAAGGAAAGGAGCGTTCGGCTATGAAAGACCATGATCAACCGGGCAAAGTGGCGCTGGATACTCATGTCACGGATCTCTCCATCACGCCGACAGAACGGGATGTGCTGCGGCGTTTGGGCGAGCGTGTCATGGAGTTATCCACGCGCCAAATCGAGGCGGAGAAAAAGGTGCTGTGGACGCGCACCAACATGCTGCAACCCGCGCGTCCGTTGATTTTGTGTGACCCGGAGTTCAGTTGGCGTGAAATCATTCCGGACTCCTCGCTGGAGTGCACGCACAGCTTGGCGCGGCATTGGGAACGCCGGCTACGCAAAGAGATTTTCTGGGGTGAGAAAATGGGGGACGACCGGGTGGTCGAAAGCCGTTTCAAGGTAGGGTGGATCTATAAGCGGACGTATTGGGGGCCGGATACGTCGTCGATCACACCACAGCCGATGCTGACCGACTTGAATGATTTGAGCGGACTTCAGTTTCAGACGATCACAGTGGATCGTGAGGCGACAACCGAGGTCGTGCATCTGGCGCGCGAGATTTTCGACAGGGTGCTGCCGGTCAAGTTGCGCGAACAGTGGTATTGGTCGTTAGGCCTGACGCGCGAGTTGATCAAACTGCGCGGTTTTGACCGGTATATGCGGGACATCAAAGAGAACCCCCAAGGCGTACACAACCTGATGGCGTTTCTGCGGGACGGCACGCTGGACCTGATTACCTTTTTGGAAAATGCGGGGCTTTACAGCTTGAACAACGAGGGCGACTACATCGGCTCCGGCGGATTTGGCTGGACCACGCAGTTGCCGGCTAAAGACTATCAGGGCACGGCACGCGCCAAAGACCTGTGGGCGTTGTTTGAGAGTCAAGACACCAAGGAATTGGCGCCTGAGTTGTTCGACGAGTTTGTGCTGCAATATCAGAAGCCGGTGATGGAGCGTTTCGGGCTGGTGTGCTACGGTTGCTGCGAACCGATCAGCGAGCGCTGGCATCTGCTCAAAGACATCCCGAACATCCGCCGCGTCAGCGTGTCACCGACATGCGACCGTGCCAAAATGGTGGATGCGCTGCAAGACAAGTATGTTTACTCCTGCCGCCCGAACCCCGAGATCCTCACGGCCAGCACCTTTGACGAGGATGCCGCCCGCAAGGATATCCGGGACATCCTCGAGAAAGCACGAGGGTGCTGTCTCGAGATCATCATGAAGGATCACGACACGATCCACAATGATCCGTCGCGTGCGGTAGCATGGTGCAAGATCGCCAAAGAGGAGATTGGACGCTATTACAAATAAGGCGTGGTTTGTAGGTGTCACGTCGTTGACACCTACAAACAATTCAGTCACAATACTCTCACAAATTGGGATAATCGCAGGACGGGTGTTGGCGGGTGCCTTCCCCCGAGTTTCTTGCCGTTTGAAAGGACAGTATGCAAAGCCTAATCAACCATTTGAACCAGCTTCAAGAATTGGTTTTAATACGTGATGAGCATCGGACCACCGGCGACGGACGGCACATGGAAAGCCTAAACACCTCGATCGACCAATTGACCGACAAGCTGCCGCCGGAAATCAAGTCGCTCTATCAGCGCCTCTACAAAAAAGACCACATCGTGATGGCACCGATGTATAACGGGTGCTGCGCGATTTGCGGCATGCGCATGCCGATCAGTCAGGTGCAGGCGGTGCGTCTCTGCAAGCAGATCCAGAACTGCCCGAGCTGCGCGCGCATTCTGTTCGAGGAAAGTGATGCGCCGCGTTGGGTCGGAGAGACGCCCAGCCGCACAGCGCCCCGCAAGGTGGGTATCTCGCGTTTTTCGGCCGAATCGCTGATGGCGCCGGATCTCAAAGGAACCGACCGGGCTGAGGTGATCGCTGAATTGGCGACGCTGATGGAACAAAAAAACTTTGTTTCCGGCGCGGACAAGTTGATCAAGTCGGCCTTGGAGCGTGAGGCGGTGTTGAGCACGGCGATGGAAAACGGCTTGGCCTTCCCTCACGTACGCGGTGTGGAAGGCGGCGGCCTGACGTTGGCGCTCGGTGTCTCGAAGAAGGGTGTGACGTTCGATGAGACCGGCACGGTCTGCAACATCATCTTCTTTATCACGATTCCCACAGCGGTCAGTGCGTTTTATCTGCGCCTCATGTCGGGCCTCACCGAGACGTTCTTGAAGGAGCAAAACCGCGAGGCGATCTTGGCGGCCGAGACACCTGAACAACTCTGGAAAGCGCTGACCAAAGCGACCCGTTACTCGATCAAGTAGCGGAGCGGTCCGCCGCGTACGCGGCGAGAGAGAAGGTGTATGCGAGAAATCCGGATCATGGCGAGGGGGGTGTTGTGCGCCGTGCTCGTCGGCGCGGCGTACGCACAACAGGGACCGCGCGAAGGTCGGCGTAGCGGTGCGCGCGCGCCGCGTGAAATGGCTGCGGACAAACGGATGTCCGTAGCCCCGATCGGGGACGTGCCTGCTGGAGAGCGCACGGATGACACGCCTGTATCGCCCGCCGCCGAACGTTCCGCCGCCGAGACCACCGACTATACGCGACTGCTCGAACAGTTCTTGCGGCGCGATGATGAGCAATTGGAGGTGGTCTTCTATCGCTGCAAATATGTCAGCGCTGAGACCATGCGGCGGCTGCTGGAGAACTTCCTTACACCAGCCGGCACGGTGGGACGCAGCGACGAAGATGATGTCGTGGTCGTTTCCGACGTGCCATCACGTCTGCCCCAACTCAAGCAGATTCTGGAACAGACCGACCACCCGGTGGGCCAAGTACTGGTCGAGGCGCGCATCGTCGAGCTGGAGATCAGCGACGATCTGGTGCGTGACATCCACATGGGCATCGCGAAGATGGGCGAATCGGATTCGGTCCGCAAAATCTTTCAGGAGCTACTGATCCCCAACTCCGCCGGTGCGGGCGTTGAGGATCTTAAGCACTCGTTCTCCGCAGGCAAAGGCTCGGACGGACGGCTCTGGTCATTCGTCGGTTTTGATCAGGTCAAGATCTGGGCGATGATCAATTTTCTGGAGGAGCGGGGACGCGCGCGTATTCTCTCATCGCCGAATCTCGTGATCCGGCGCGGCGCTGACGGCAACATCATGACCGGTGAGAAGGTGCCGGTGTTGTCGCGTACGATCACCGGTAGTAGCGAGAGCATTTCGACGCGCTTTGAGAACGTCGGCGTCAAACTGATCGTGCGGCCATTGATGATCTCTGGCAACCGTATCCACGTGAAGGTCAATCCTGAAGTATCGAGTTCGTCGCGTACTGTCGATACTGGCGGCTTCGAAACCCCAGTCATCGTGGTGCGCAGTGCCAGCACAGAACTGGAGGCGAATGACGGCGAACTGATCACCATCGGTGGTCTGATGCGCCAAGAGCAGCGCGAAACCGAAAAGCGCATCCCCTATTTGGCGGACATCCCTTACTTGGGTTGGCTGTTTCAGTACAAGAAGACCAAGGCGTTCACGTCACAGATCGTGATCTTCATGACGATGCGCCTGGTCGAGCCGGGCGCATTTGATCAGGTGAGCGGTACGCAGACGACCGGCATGAATGAGGAACTCCGCGCACGTGTCCAGACGATCGAAGATGAGGTCACCCGCGAGAATCAGGCGATCTGGGATAGTATGAAGAAGTGAGCGCCGCAAAGGCGCACCGCATGTGCGGCAGATGAAAGGTAGAAGCGATCCGTGTTCTATCGTATTCAAGTGTATGTGATGCTAGCGGCGTTGGTGCTGTTGTCCGGGTGTGCGGAGCGTGCGAAAAAGCCGTCGGGCGAAAGCATGGACCGTTTCTACACGGTGCGGCGCGGAAGTTTCAACGTCGCGTTCCGGCTTGAGGGCCAGCTTGACGCCATCAGTAGCCAGCAACTGCGGTTTGACGGCAAGCGCGGTCACGGGCAACTCAAGCTGGTGGAGTTGGTGCCGGACCGTACGATGGTCGCTTCGAATGATGTGATCTTCAAGCTGTCGGACGAATGGTTTGTCGAACAGGAGAAGGATCTCACCCGCAAACTACAACTGGCGGAAGAGGATTACAAACTGGCACTGCAAGATCTGGAGATGATCCGGGCGGACAATCTGACCGAGTTGAAATCGACGGTAGATGCGCTTCGCGACGCCCAGGAACAATATGAAAAATATAAGGACGAGGATGCGCCGCGCAAGAAGAAGGATCTGGTACAGGCCACGCAGGACGCCTCGACCGTATACGATAGCGCCAAACTAGCGCTGGACGATGCCAAAAAAACGCTGACGGATGCAATTTCTCAGGAGCCCGAGGCAGTCGCGGCCGCTGAGAAAAAAGTAGCCGACGCTGAAAAAGCTCTGTCCACGGCGGAGCAGGCGATGGACAAAGCCTTTTATACACTGCGCATCTTCAAACGTTACGAATATCCGCAACAGATCTCGAAGTTGGAAGAGACGGTGACAAAGAGCCAACTGGCCGTGCAGCGCATGATCGTGAACAACAATGCCAAAGTCAGCAAGAAGCGCATCGAAATCGCTAACCGAGAAACGTTGATTAACGATTACCGCAGTGAATTGCGGGATGTGCGGGAAGATATGGAAAAACTGGTGATCCGTGCGCAGGCCGATGGCATGTTGATCCACGGCGAAAATCGGCGCAACCGTTGGGACACACCGAAGGAGATCAAGGTCGGCACAGATGTGAGCATCGGCGAAGCGATCGGCCTCATTCCGGATGTCAGTAAGTTCAAGGTTCAGGTCAATATCCCCGAGGAGTACCGCTCGCATGTCAAGATCGGCCTACCGGTGATGATCCGCGCCAAGGCTGTACCGGACTTGACGTTGACCGGCGAGATCGTACGCATCTCGGGTGCCTCGACGCCGATTATTCCGTGGGATCAAAGCAGCCCCAAAGTCTATGCATCGGACATCTCCACGAACGAGGCAGATGAACGGCTCACGCCGGGCATGACGGTACAGGTCGAGATCGTTGTCGAGAAGGTTGAGAACGTGCTCTATGTGCCGGTCGAAGGCATCTACAACCGCGACGGCAAGAGCTTCTGCAAGGTGCTGGCGGGCGACGTGCAGGTCGAGCGGGAGGTCAAAACCGGGCGCTTTTCAACGGATTACGTCGAGGTGACAGGCGGCGTCGAAGAGAACGATCAAGTGCTGCTCGATCGGCCTGCGGCGTAATCAAACAATGAGCCCGCGCTGGCGGAAAATCGTGCGGGCTGCGTCCATCTGTTCGTCGGTCGGCGGTTGGACATCAGTCAAGACATAGGGACAGCCGAGCGCCTTCCACTTGTACTCGCCCATCTTGTGAAACGGCAGCAGTTCGATCTTGCAGATGCAACTGAAGCGTAGCAGATAGTCGGCGAGCCGTTCCAACCGCGCGCTGTCCAATGTGTATCCGGGCACCAGCACATGCCGGATCCAGACCGCCTTGTGCGTGGTCTCACAATACTCCAGCGTCGCCAGCGTATTGGCGGAACTGCGGCCGGTCAGCGGCTCACAGAGGTCATCCTCAAGTGCCTTGATATCCAGCAACACCAGATCCGCACGATCAATCGCCGGGGCGGCGCGCACCAGCGGCACAGCACCGGAGGTGTCCAACGCGCTGTGCAGCAGATGCTCGCGACAGCCGTCGAGCACCTCGCAGGCGAACGCGGGCTGCAACAACGGTTCGCCGCCGGAGAGCGTGACACCGCCACGCGCGATAAAGGCGCGATAAGTAAGGATGTCGTCCATCACCTCGCCAGCACTCATGATGGTGCCGCCCGATTCGCTGCGTGCATCGGGATTATGGCAATAGAGACAACGCAGCGGGCAGCCCTGCAAGAAAAGCACATACCGGATGCCGGGGCCATCCAAGGTCCCGAACGATTCAATCGAATGGATACGGCCAGTGACAGAGGGATTCATGAGAAGTCGTCGGCGGTCGGTCAGCGTTGTTTCGGTGCGCAGCAACGCCGGATAAAATTCCGGAGCGGGATCAAGCCACCCTCGCCGACCGTGCCGTGATCAAGGCCACCCATTTCGTAAAATTCGACATGGGGATGACCAAGGTTTTTGAGACTGACAGCCAGCAAGGCGTTTTCCTCCACGCGGTTTTTGTACTCCAGCGCACGGTCACCGAGAATCAGGCAGATCGGCGGCAGATTGCCAGCACTGTGGTAGAGCGGGGCGAATTCATCAATCAGTGGACGCAACTCAGGACCGCTGTCGCCCAGCAGTTTTTTGACATGGAAGTGTGTAGTGACCTGACCGCTGATCGGGGCGATACCGGCGAGTTGCAGGTTTGAAAAACCGTGCGGCCTGAGCCAACGCGCATCCATGCCGATCATCGCCGAGAGGTAGCCGCCGGCCGAATGGCCTGAGACAAAAACTTTGTTGCTGTCGCCGCCATACTGCGCGATGTTGGACAAAACCCAAGCGGTAGCTGCGGCCGCGTCCTCCAGATAACCGGGATGCTTAACCTTGGGCGAAAGACGGTAACCCACGGCTGCAACCGCAATCGAGGGATCTTTCAGTTCGATGAAATGGCGGCGTCCGTGCTGCAAGCCGCCGCCGTGGAACCACACCACCGTGGCGAATCCTTTGCGATCAACGGGATAGCGCAGATCAAGCCGGCATTGTGCGCGGCAATAATCGTCAGCTTTAGCCAGCATTTGCTCACTGTAATAGGCGATATTCGTAAGCGTGACCCTCTGGGGTGACGATTGCGCGACAGCAATAGAGAACGGCAAAACGAGTAGCCAGCAGAACAGCGTGATTAGGTTTCTCATGGTGGTGCTACAATAACATGCTCTCCCTACCGACGTCGAACAAATAGGTTATCGTCGACAACTACCTGATGAACACAAATTGTCATACACAAGAGCCCTAGTATGTCATGATCTTGATACTTTTCCGCCATGGACAAATAACCTGGAAGAAAACGACCGATGAAGTTCCTGCCAAACCCGAACTTCGACTGAAGTATCTCACTTAACTCCGCGCTCTTATACCGCCAATCAACCAATTCAACCAGCTTTACTCCGTCATTGCGGACACAATCCGCGAGATAAACATAGCGGGTTTGCGACTCCCAACGAACAATCATCCTGTATCGAGGAGTCGTACACACGACCTTTGAATCGTCTGAATTCCGATGACATTCAATCGAAATGTTTTCAGGACCGAGCACCGTCTGGCCAGCGAAATCCGCCGCCTGAAAAACTTGATTGTCTTGGACCGGATTTATGAAGAACCTGATATCGGTTCCAGCAGAAGACACTTGGAAGTCATACACTTCTCGCTTCATCAGCGCGCACTGTGAAAGGCATACCAAGGGTGCATCACGTCGTTCCGAGCCGACGAACAAGGCGATTTTTACGATCATATTCCCTTGTTTGAGAGCCCATCTGGTCTTCTGAAAAAGGGGCGTATTGCTCTCAATGTTAACGCGTGCTTCGATTTTGAGAGCCATAAGAACGGTCTCCTACCGCACGAAGAGCACCGTGCCCTGGCTGGATATCCAGTAACCGTCTGAACGCATGGACACGCGAGCATTGCCGGCACCCTGACCGCCCGAAACATGCCAAGTGGGCGTTGTGAGCGCCATGCCTGTAAAGCCAATCAGCTTCGCCTGTGAAGGAACAGGATCCAGCGCAAGGTTCACCGTGCCAAGCGCCACATCACCGTTCACATTGAAGAGCGTGCAGGAATCGGCATTTGCATCATTCCATACGCGCGTCCAGTCCACCGTTCCCTCCGTGGCAAGGCCGCCGAGTGTCACCGTGTCCGCCGCATGGTCGAGGGTGGTGCCGTCCGCCATCGTCAGTATGGTTTCAGCGCCCAGCGTGGGCGCGGCAGCATAACCCGTGAGCCATGCGGGAGGCGTGGCGCTGCCCGTGCCCTTGTTCAACCACTTCTTGCGCAAGTAGGCGAAGAGTTCTGCCTCCTGATCGTGCGTGAGCGGCTGCGTGGTGGCGATGAGTTCGCCGATCTGGCCGTACCACATGCGATTTCTGGGGTCATCGTCTCCGTACCACTGCGGAGCACCATCCTTCATCAGGCGTCCGCCAAGTTGCACGAGATCGATATCGAGAGGTTCGCGGCCGCCCAAAACCACTCCCCTCGGCACAGACGTCACGCTTGTTCCATTCGTCTCGTAGGCGACCAGCGCCGCATCGGCAACCGTATGAACCACGAAGAGGTATGGATCCCCTGTGATCGGGTTGCTAGTCCCCGGAGAACCGCCTGCGCCCTGTCCGTCATCCACGGTCATGTTCAACTCGTTATTCTCGGAGCAAAAACACACGCCCGGCTGCGCCTCCTCGGAAGCCGCCAACGTCGTGCGGGCGAAGGAGAAGGCACCACCCCATTTGCCGTATCCCCCGCCGCTATATCCTGTGGGGTGCAATGTCCATTGCGTCCGTTTGGCCGCCATGTAGATGTGGAGGGAGCGCGGCGAGGTCCGGTTCGTGTAGCTGTCGAGCGCGAGCGCCTGAGCGCCGCTGAACTGGAAGGTCGCGTTCCCGTTGATGCCGTCCGCTACGAGGGAGGGAGCGCCCGGCACCGTGGCCGTACTGCGTCCATTGATCGTAAAGCGACCTCCCGCAGCACCTTTGTTCACAAGGTTCGTCACAAGGTTGTTCGCATCAAGCGTATATGTGGAAGCGTCCGTCGCATCCACCCAGATGTCCACCTGAGGCGGCATCGCGTCCCGCGCGAACGCAATTCCACCGGCCGCGACATCCACATAGCCCGCGCCGGTAATCGCCCCGCCGAGGCGGAGCGTGCCCGCACCCGTTTTTGCGACATCCAGCGCCACGCCTTCCGTCGTCGTCCCCGCATTGAACGCGAGATGCGCCGTGGCGTTCTC